>CAIYNT010000116.1 GCA_903927605.1 uncultured Holophagaceae bacterium | reverse complement strand
CCGTACTTGCTCATGTCGGAGTGATAGCTGAAGGAGTACACATTGGGGTTCTCCTTGTGCTTCTCCTCCACGGCCTGGACGATGGCGGTGGAATCGGTGTGGTGCGTGACCATGTCCGCACCCTGGGAGAGCAGGGTCAGGGCGGCTTCCCGCTCCTTGCCCGGATCGAACCAGCTGTTCACCCAGATCACCCGCACCTCGGCCTTGGGGTCCACGCTCCGCATGCCCTCGGTGAAGGCGTTGATGCCCTGCAGCACCTCGGGAATGGGGAAGGCGGCCACATAACCAGCAATGTGGGACTTGGTCATCTTCCCGGCGATGACGCCGCAGAGGTAGCGGCCTTCATAGAAGCGGGCGTTGTAGATGCCCATGTTCTTGGCGGTCTTGTAGCCGGTGGCGTGGAAGAAGAAGTTATTCGGGAAGGCCGAGGCCACCTTCTCGGTGGGGTTCATGTAGCCAAAGGAGGTGGTGAAGACGATCTTGGCCCCGCCGGTGACCAGCTGGCGGATGACCCGCTCAGCATCGGCGCCTTCGGGCACGTTCTCGACGAACTTGGTGGTGACTTGGCCGGCCAGGGCCTTTTCCATTTCCTTGCGGCCCTGGTCGTGTTGGAAGGTCCAGCCCGCGTCACCGACAGGGCTCACATAGACAAATCCGACCTGGGTCGGTGGGGCCGCCGACAGGCTCGAAGCGGCTAGCAGACCCAGCCCGAGGAGGGTGATTGAGGATTTCAGTTTCTGCATGAGGGGTTCCTTTCAGAAAGGTGGTAGGGATCCGCATGAAGCGGCGTGTTGGGAGTGTGTCAGGCGTCGGGCATGAAGGGTTGGCCCAGTGAGGCGGGCGAGTTGAGGCGAATCGTACTGCGGTTGCGGGAGATTAGCACCAGCACCACGACGGTGGCCAGATAAGGGAGCGCCGACAGGAACTGGGCCGGAATATCCAGGCGGAGGCCAGAACCCTGGACGAACATCTGAGTGATCATGGCGCCGCCGAAGAGATAGGCGCCGAACATCACCCGCAGGGGCCGCCAGGTCGCGAAGACCACCAGAGCCAAGGAGATCCAGCCCCGTCCCGCCACCATGCCCTCCACCCACAAGGGGGTATAGAAGACCGAAAGGAAGGCGCCCCCGATGCCGGCCATGGCTCCCCCGAAAATGGCTGCGAGGTAGCGGATGCGCAGCACGTTGTAGCCGATGGCATGGGCCGCGACCGGAGTCTCCCCCACGGCGCGAAGGACCAGGCCCCACTTGGTGCGGTAGAGGAACCAGGCGACGGCGGCCAGCATGATCCAGGAGAAGTACACCAGCGCCTGCTGCTCGAACAGGGCGTGGCCCAGGATCGGTAGCTTCGACAGGAGCGGGATCCTCAAGGGCGGGACGCTGTTCAGGGTCTGCGACTCGTAGGGCTTGCCGACAAAGGCCGAGAGGCCCACTCCGAAGATTGACAGGGCCAGTCCCGAGGCCACCTGGTTCGCCTGCAGGGTGAGGGCTGCGAACCCGAAGAGCGCCGACATGGCCATGCCCGCCCCCATGCCTGCCAGGATCCCCAGGAGGGGGCTCCCGGTATTGAGGGTGACGGCGAAAGCGGCCACCGCCCCGACGGACATGATGCCTTCGGCCCCCAGGTTCAGGACCCCTGACTTTTCGGTGACCAGTTCTCCCAGTGCCGTGAGGATCAGCGGTGTTCCAGCCACGATGGTGGCGAAGAGGACAGCGGAGATGAGGCTCGGTGCCATGGCGCCCCCTACTTTCTGCCGCGGTCCAGCCGCAGCCGGAAGTTGATGAACACATCGGAGCCGAGGATGAAGAACAGGAGCAGGCCCTGGAATACCTTGGAGATGGAATAGGGCAGCCCCATGTACTGCTGGGCCTGCTCGCCACCCATGTAGAGCAGTGCCATGAGCAGGCTGGCCAGAAGGATGCCTACGGGTTCCAGACGGCCCACGAAGGCCACGATCATGGCTGCGAACCCATAGCCGGGCGAGATGTGCTCGGTGATCTGCCCGATGGGTCCCGCCACTTCCGACACCCCCGCAAGACCCGCACAGCAGCCCCCCACCAGCATGCCGATCCAGACCGTGCGGCGGGCCGAAAAGCCTGCATACCGCCCCGCCCGCTCCGCCTGACCCGACACTTTCATCTGATAACCGAGGAAGCTGCGGTTCATGAAAATCCACCCAAGGACCAGGACGACAAGGGCCACGATCAGCGCCGCATTGAGGCGCGTACCCTCCACGAGAATCGGAAGGATGGCCTTGGCCTGGAACAGGCGGGTCTGGGGGAAATTGAACCCGTCCGGGTCCTTCCAGGGACCATGGACCAGCCAGGAGACCATCAGTTCCGCAACGTAGACAAGCATGAGGCTGGTAAGGATCTCATTGGCGTTGAAGCGTGTGCGCAACCAGGCGGGAATGGCAGCCCAGAGCATGCCTCCCAAGGCTCCAGCCAGGAACATGGCCGGCAGGAGCAAAGAGCTGTGGCTGTTGGGGAAGTGCAAGGCCACGCCGCCCCCCGCCAGGGCTCCCACCAGGAGCTGTCCCTCGGCGCCGATGTTCCAGACATTGCCGCGGAAACCCACGGACAAGCCGATAGCGCAGAGCATCAAGGGAGTGGCCTTGAGGAAGAGTTCCGCGATGCCATAGCGGTCCGCCATGGGCTGAAGGAAGAAGACCTTGAAGCCCTCCACGGGGCTCTTGCCCAGGAAGAGGAACAGGACCATGCCGCAGAGCAGCATCAGGGCCACCGCGAGCAACGGGGACAAGTAACGCATGAGCCGGGAGGGCTCCGGACGGGGTTCGATCCTAAGCCACATCAGGCGCCTCGCCGGACTCTTGGGTTCCATTTCCCGGCCACATGCCGCTCATCCACACGCCAATCTCTTCCACGCCCGTTTCAGAGGTGACTTTGGGCGGAGATAGGCAGCCCTTGGCGATGACCACCAGGCGGTCACAGATCTCGAAGAGTTCGTCCAGTTCCTCGGACACCACCAGAATGGCCGTACCAGATTCCCGCAACTCCAGCAGCTGCCGCCGGATGAAGGAGGCGGCACCCACGTCCACGCCCCAGGTGGGCTGGGCAAGAATCAGTAGCTTGGGGTTCTGCATGATCTCCCGGCCCACGATGAACTTCTGCAGGTTGCCCCCCGAAAGGGACTTCGCCTCAGAGCTGGGTCCACCACACTTCACGTCGAAGCGCTTGATGCATTCCTCGGCAAAGCGTCGGGCGGATCCGAAGCGAATCAGCCCCAGGACCAGCATGCCTTTCCGGTAGGCGGTGAGCAGGGCGTTTTCCGCGAGCGAGAGCCGGGGCACGGCGCCTCGGCCCAGCCGCTCCTCAGGCACGAAGCAGAGGCCGAGGGACCGGCGACGTCCGGAATCCATCCGCCCGGCGGGAACCCCGCAGACTTGCACGGACCGGCCATCCCGGATCGGTTCCTCGCCGGAAATGGCCCACATGAGCTCCTGCTGGCCATTGCCCGAGACACCGGCGATGCCCACGATCTCGCCGCTATGCACTTCCAGATTCATGTTCCTCAGCACCACGCCGAAGGGATCCTCCGGCACCAGAGAGAGGTTCTCCAGACGCAGGCGCACTTCCCCGCCCCCAGTGGGTTCGCCGTGCTGGAAGACAGGCAGGTCCTCGCCGATCATCATGCGGGCGATGGTCTTGGGGGTCTCCTGAGAAGGCACGCAGGTGCCCGTCACACGCCCAGCGCGAAGTACCGTGGCCTTGTGGCAGAGCTCCTGGATCTCATCGAGCTTGTGGCTGATGTAGAGGATGCTGCAACCCTCAGTCGCCAATTGCCGCAGGGTCTCAAAGAGCTTTCGCACCGCCTGAGGCGTGAGCACGGAAGTGGGCTCATCCAGGATCAAGAGCCTGGGTGACTGCAGGAGGCAGCGGGTGATTTCCACCCGCTGGCGTTCCCCTACGGAGAGGTCATGCACCAGGCGGTGGGGATCCACTGGAAGTCCGTAGCGCTCGGAGACCTCCTCGATGCGCTTGGCGAGCCCTGCCAGATCAAAGGGACCTGGCATGGCCAAGGCCACGTTCTGGGTCACCGAGAGGGTCTCGAACAGCGAAAAATGCTGGAACACCATGCCAATGCCCAGTTCCCGCGCCTGCGCGGGGTTGTGGATGCGCACCGGTTTGCCTTCCCAGAGGAGTTGTCCCGCATCAGGTCGGGTGACTCCATAGATGATCTTCATGAGGGTGGATTTCCCCGCGCCATTCTCCCCCACCACCGCGTGGATCTCTCCTGGCAGGACTTCCAAGTCGATCCCATCGTTGGCCACCACCGAGGGATAGGACTTCCGGATACCCTTCAGAACAATCCGGGGAGTGGGCTGGGTTGGGTGGGACATGGAATTCCCTGCCTTGGGGTGGTTTCAGAGGGTCTTGATGCGAGTGGAAATCAGTTACTCCTGAAATCATCCCGTGACGGACCCCCGTTGGGGAGAGTCTGATGAACCCAGGTGATGCCCTTGGAAGATGATCGATGAGTAGACAGTTGGAAGGTACACGAATTGGTAGGTCATGGTGAATAAAAAATTATTGTGGATAAAAAAAATCCTACCATTAACAGGCTAGATCATCCTTCCTCTACCTCAAAGCTGCACGCCTTCCCTCCCGTCTGAGGTCTGTCATGTCCGCTGCATCCGCCTTTGTCTGCCGGGCCCGTTTCATGCTCCCTCTGGCCGAACCTGATCGCGCCCGACGCATTCAGGACGGGTATGTCCTGGCCAGCGATGGTTGCCTTTTGGAGGCGGGAGCCTACACCCCGGAAATCGGAGCCCGACTGCTGCGGACCTGGGGCCAGCGGCTGGAGGTACTGCACACCCGTCGGGAAATCCCTTCCTCGGACCCGATCCCCATGCAGGACATGGTGCTGCTTCCGGCCCTGGTGAAAGCCCATGGCCACGACCACGAGCAGCCCCTCATCGGCCTGGCCCGGGACGAAGCCCTGACCGACTGGCTGGACCATGCCGTGAACCCCTTCACCGGATTCATGAACTCCCACCGGGCGGAATTGATCGACATGCTTGGTTGCAGCCCTCAGCTGGCGGTCTACCGGATGGCGCGAGTCTGCGATATCCACTACGGCATCACGGCCTCCATGGTGCATCACTGCAACTGGAACAAGCATCATCTGGAGGACATCGCCACAGCCAACGAGGCGGCGGGGACCCGCATGCTCGTTGCCGTGGGCAGCCAGGACCGCCACTACGCCAAAGCGCTCCTGGACCGGCCCGGCGACGCGCTGGCACGCCTGGACCGGGCTCTGGAGATCCAGGCGGGCTGTGTCCGCACCCGCTTCATGCCCGGCCCGGACCAGGACTTCTCCAACAGCCGCGAGTCGCTGATCCCCCAGAAGGAGTGGGCCCGTCGCCACGGCACCCTCCTGCACATCCATAGCGCCGAAGAGCCGCGGACCACGCGCTGGTTCACCCAGGAGGTGGAGCCGGGCCTCACGCCCGTGGAGTATTTCAAGGAGATCGGCCTCCTGGACAGTTCCACGGTCCTGGCCCACCAGGTGAACTGCGGGCCAAACGATGTGGAACTCCTCGCGGCCGCTGGCACGGCCGTTGTCCACAACCCCCTGGCCAACACGATCCTGGGCTCGGGCATGCCTCCCCTGATGGACCTGCTCCGCGCAGGCGTGCCGGTGGCCATCTCCACCGATGGGTCGGGCTCGGCGGACAACCAGAACCTGTTCGCGGCAGCCCGGCTGGCGGCCCAGTACCAGAAGGCCTTCCACCAAGACGCCACGCTCCTGCCCTCGCAGCAGCTGCTGGAGATGATCACCGTGGTGCCCAACCGGATCCTGGGCTTCGATCAGGGTGAGCTGGCCCCTGGCCGCCAGGCGGACTGGATCCTGCTGGACCTGGCCCGCCCGAATCTGGTGCCCACGCGCCTGGACAACCTCACCGAGAACCTGTTGTGGGCGGCGGATGGCTCCGAGGTGGATACGGTGGTGGCCTCGGGCCGCCTGCTCAAGCTGGATGGCCGCATCCTGCCCTTCCAGGATGGCAGCCGCGCCGAGGACATCATGGCCAAGGTCCAGGCTCTGTCCGAGGCCTTCGCCGCCCACCGGGCCACGGCCCCCGAACTCAAGGGCACAGGGGCACACCGATAATTCCCGGCAAAACTCAATCCCCCAGATAGGCGTGAAGCACCCGTTTGTCCGTCAGGAGGTCGCTGGAAGCACCCGAGAAGGTGATCTGTCCGGCCTCGAGGACATAGGTCCGGTGGGATTGCTGCATGGCCAGCTTGGCGTTCTGTTCGACCAGCAGGATGGTGGTGCCTTCCTTGTTCAGGTTGCCGATGATCGAGAAGATCTCCAGCACGATCAAGGGAGCCAGACCAAGGCTCGGTTCATCGAGCATCAAGAGCTTGGGGCGACTCATCATGGCCCGGGCAATTGCCAGCATCTGCTGCTCGCCACCGGACAGCGTGCCTGCCAGCTGCTTCCTGCGCTCGGCGAGCAAGGGGAACAGGTTGAACATTTTCGACAGGTCGCTTTGAATCCCCACGTGGTCCTTGCGAACGAAGGCGCCCAGCTTGAGGTTGTCGAGGACCGTCTGTCGTGCGAGGACCTGCCGACCTTCCGGACTTTGAGCAATCCCCAGACGCACCACAAGATCAGGAGCGTGGCGGGTGACATCGACGCCATCAAAACGAATAGACCCCTCGCGTGATTTCAGCAGCCGGGAAATCCCCCGCAGGGTGGTGGATTTCCCGGCCCCATTGGCCCCGATCAGGGTGACGATTTCCCCGGCGTTCACCTCCAGGTCGAGGTTGCGTACCGCCTGGATGGCGCCGTAGTTGATGCTGAGATTCTTCAACTCCAACAGTGCCATTTATTCTGCTCCCAGATAGGCTTCAATCACGGCTGGATTCTTCTGTACATCCACCGGATTGCCTACGGTGATCAGTTCTCCGAAGTTGAGAACCGCGATCCGGTCGCAGAGATTCATGACCAGTGGCACGTGATGTTCAATCAGCAGCACAGTGAGCTGAAACTGAGTCCGGATGGTGCGGATGAACTCCGTCAGGCTGTGTTTCTCGGAGGCATTCATGCCCGCTGCGGGTTCGTCCAGAAGAAGCACACGGGGCTGCATGGCCAGGGCCCGCCCGATCTCCAGGCGACGCTGGTCACCATAGGAGAAATTGCCTGCATGCTCAGTGGCACGGGCTGTGAGGCTGATCAGATCCAGGATCTCCCACGCCTTCTGATCCACCCTCTTTTCTTCCGCCCGGCTGCCAGGCATTCCCAGGATGCCGCTCAGGAGACCACTCTTCGTGGTGACATGCTGGGCTGCCCGGATGTTATCCAGGGCGCTCAGGCCCCTGAAGAGGCGAATGTTCTGAAAGGTCCTGCCGATACCTCTCTGGGCAATGCTATGAGGGGGAAGCCCAGTCACCTTCTCGCCCCGATAGCTGAAGGTCCCCCCGCTCACCGGTGTGAGGCCTGAGATCAGGTTGAACAGCGTCGTCTTACCGGCCCCATTCGGTCCGATCAACCCGAAGATTTCTCCCTCCAGGACTTGAAAGGAAACATCGTGGACGGCCCTCAGGGCACCGAAATGCCTGCACAAGCCTTTGGCCTCCATCAGCACAGTCATTTCTCGCCCCCGGAAAATCCCATTCTGCGGGAGGCGGCATCTCTGAGCTGGACGATGGCGCCCGCAATGCCCTGGGGCAGATAGATGCTGGCGAAAACGAGGACCAGACCGTTGATGATCAGGCGGGAATCCTTCAGAGGGCGCAGCACCTCGGGGAGAGAGGCCAACAGCATGGCGCCCAGGAGGGGGCCCCACATGGAGCGGCTGCCACCGATGAGGACATAGGCCAGATAGGCGATGGAGGCGTCGAAGGTGCCCTGCCGGGCATTCCAGGTGTTGAGCAAGGGGGCGCTCATGGCGCCGACCATTCCGGCCAACATGGCGCCGATCACGAAGCTCAAGACCTTGTAGCGGGTCGGATTGATCCCCATGGCGTCAGCGGCCAGTTCGTCTTCTCGGATGGCCTTGAAGGCTCTCCCAACCCGCGACCGCTCGAGGCGGTAGCTGAAAGCCAGCATGATGACCAGCAGGGGGGCGAAGATCCAGATGTAGCTCCAGCGACTCTCGAACAGCTGAGGCACACCGAAGATGCCGATGGCCCCACCGGTGATCTCAAGGTTCAGGGAGACCACACGCAGGATCTCCACAAAGGCGATGGTGGCCAGGGCCAGGTAGATCCCACGTAACCGCAGGGCCGGAAGGCCGACCAGCAGTGCGAGAACGCCGCTCGCGAGCCCGGCAAGGACCCATTCGACGGGAAAGACGAACCAGCCGAGCGAACTCCGCCAGGGAGCAAAATAGCTGACGGTCCCGATGATCGCCGCGATATACCCACCCAGGGCATAGAACCCCGGACTGGCCAGACTCAATTGTCCTGCCATAAGCGGATAGTAGAGGCTCATGGCAAGCAGTCCCTGCTGCACCAGGGTGACGATCAGGAACCCGTTGTTCTGAAGGAAATCCTGCATACGACTACACTTTCTGAATGAAAGTTCGCCCGAGGAGGCCCTGTGGGCGCGCCAGCAGCACGATGAACAGGAAAGCGAAGGCCACGGCTTCCTTGTAGGCGCTGTAATCAGGTGGCACGAAGGCCTCGGCAAGGCCGATGACCATCCCTCCCAGCACGGCCCCCGGGATGCTGCCCAGGCCGCCAAGGACAATCACAGCCAGTCCCTTCAACCCGTAGCTCACCCCGAAGTAGGGACCGGAAATGCCATAGCTGGTGCCCACCAGCGTTCCGGCTAGCCCGCCCAGGAAGCCGGACATGAAGAAGGTGACGAAGATGATCCGATCAACGCTGATGCCTAGCAGGCTTGCCGTGGTCGGGTTTTCCGCCACGGCCTGCAGGGCTTTGCCGAGACGAGTGTACGCGACGACGTAACCGAGCAACAGCAAGACGACCATGCAGACGGCGAAAATGATGACCTGAACCGTCCGGATGACCATCGGATCACCCCCCACCTCGAACATGAGAGCCGGCCGGATGTCCCCGTAGACCTGGGAGGGAAAGCTGTAGATTTCGGCCCCGACCAGGTACTGGATGACATTGACGATCACCAGGGCAACGCCAAGGCTGCTCACCAATGCCAGTAGCGAATCGCCACCCCGCTTTCGCAGAGGCTTGAAGGCCAGATGCTCGAGAAGCACACCGACCAGACCTGCGATGACAGCCCCGATCAGGAGGGATACCGCAAACGGGAGGTGTACGCCAAATTTCATGCCGGAGAGAGCCCCGTTGATTCCGAACTCTCCTACCGCCAGGGTGTAGGTGAAATAGGCCCCCAAAGTAAACACAGCCCCGTGGGCGAAGTTGATGATGCCGAGAATCGAAAAGACCAGCGTGTAACCCAGGGCGAAAATGGCGTAGACGCTGCCTATGCTGACACCGTTGAGCAGGTTCTGCAGAAACTGGGCTGTGGTCATGGGAAGGAGTTTCCTCGAAAGTCAGACATGAATTGAGGCCAAAAGGAGATGCATCCGCCCCATTCGGCCTCAACAGAATCCATTAAATTATTTCTCGGTTATCGGCCAAGCTCAGCCCCAGCCGTTCAAGATCAAAAGCGGAACCACAGATGACGCAGATTCCGCAGATGGGCGCCGACCCACCTGCCCGGTGCCGGGGAACGCTTCGGGGCAGTGACGCGAAACCAGAGCCAT
>CAIYNT010000115.1 GCA_903927605.1 uncultured Holophagaceae bacterium | reverse complement strand
CAGGCGGGCCTGCAGGCCCTCGACGCCCACGTCCATGAGGTAGAACCACAGCTTGAGGGCCCGGAAGCGGCGGCCCAGCTGGATGTGCCAGTCCCGGAAGTTGCTCACCTGGCCGTCCTGGGCGGTGCGCAGGTAGCTGGGGTTGGTGCTCATGACGCGGATCAGGTGCTGGGGATCCCGCACATAGTAGGCGCTGAGGTCGAAGCCCACGCCCATCCACTTGTGCGGGTTGAAGACGAGGCTGTCGGCCCGCTCCACGCCCTCCCACATCCAGCGGCACTCGGGGAGCACCATGGCCGTGCCCGCCAGGGCCGCGTCCACGTGCAGCCACATGCCATGTTTCTCCGCGAGGTCGGCCATGGCGGCGATGGGATCCAGGGCCGTGGTGCCGGTGGTGCCCGCGCAGGCCACCAGGGCGCACGGGCGAAGGCCGATTTCCAGATCCTTCTCGATGGCCGCCGTGAGCAGGTCGAGGCGGGTGGCATGGTTCTCGTCGGTGGGGATCAGACGCAGGAAGCTGTGGCCAAAGCCCGCCAGCAGGGCAGCCTTCTCGATGGAGCTGTGGCCCTGGTCCGAGGCGTAAACCACCAGGGGTGCCTCGCCATCATGCCTGGAAAGGGGGGACCGCCCGCTCGCCTCTGCTCGCTCTACGTCCCCCCTTGGGCCCCCACACGGGGCCTGGGCCAAGCCCAGGCCCCGTGTCTGCAGCCCTCCCTCATTCTGGGAGAAGTCCGAAACCTTCTCGCGGGCGCAGAGCAGGGCGGTGAAAGTGGCAGTGCTGGCGGTGTCGTGGATGACGCCGGTGAAGGCAGGGCTCAGGCCCACCATCTGCCGCAGCCAGTCCATGACCACCTCTTCCATTTCGGTGGCGGCGGGGCTGGTCTGCCAGCTCATGCCCTGGGCGCCGAGGCCCGAGGCCGCAAGGTCGCCGAGGATCGAGCTGTAACTGGTGTTGCTGGGGAAGTAGGCGAAAAACGATGGATGGTTCCAGTGGGTGATGCCGGGCATCACGTCCCGCTCCAGGGCCGCCAGGGCCTGATCCATGCGCCCGCCGTGCTGCGGCGGATGCGCTGGGAAAGCGGCCCGGATCTCACCGGGCTGGACCCGGCTCATGACGGGCAGCCGCTCCAGACCTTCGCGGTAGTCCGCGATCCAGTCCACAAGCTGATATCCAAGGCGGCGGAATTCTTGGGCGTCCATGCCCACAGTTTGTCCGGAACCAGATCGCTGCGCGATCTGGTTATGTGGGAGCAGAAATGTGGTGCGAATTGAGAATTCAGCTATTGCATTCATATTATGAAATCATAAAATGATTTCATGTTCAGCACCACGCTCCGCCTTGAAGACGACTTGGGCCGCTTCCTGCGGGAAGTGGCGGACTCCCAAGCTATGAGTGTGAACGGTTGGGTGGCGGAACTGCTGCGGCGGGAGCAGGCGGCAGCGGCCCGGCGGAAACTGGCGGCGGATTGGGCGGCCTACGGAAAGGACGTCGAGGCCCAGGATGTGAGCTATGCCTTTAAGGCCCAGGCTGAGGTGGCGGCGGCGCCCGAGCGGCGGAGCTACCGGGCGCGGAAGGCGAAATGACGGGCGAACTCCCACGCTGCAGCCGGGGCGAGATCTGGTTGCTGGACTGGAATCCCCAGCGCGGCTCGGAGCAGGGCGGATTCCGGCCTGGCATCGTCGTCCAGTCTGACCTCGGCAACCATGCGGAGGGTGCCTGCACCACCGTGGTGGTTCCGCTCACCACTCAGGGCCGCTCCTACGCCTTCTATGTCCCTGTCCCGAAGGGGAAGGATAACGGCCTGCCCGCCAATTCCTGGGCCAACGCCACCCAGGTCTTCACCGTAGACAAGTCACGACTCGCCAAGCGCCTCGGCAAGGCCACGCCAGCTCAAATGAAGGCTCTGGCCGTGGCATTGGAAGCCGTTCTTGATATCTAGCAAAATCACCGATTTTGCTAGTGATGAGCCGAAGGCGCTGCCGCAACCACGGACACTGGCTTGAAGAACTGCACTTTGCCGCTGGCCAGGTTGTAGAGGGCGGGCACGATCCAGAGCTTCTCTTCGGCCGCGAAGTCACGCAGGAGGGCTGAGCGGTCGAGCAGGGTCTGGGCCTGGTGGCGCGCATTGGCCTCTTCCAGTCTGGCCGAATGGGCCTTGGCGTCCTCATTGGGATCCTGCGGAGTGGTCTCCAGCAGGCCCGCCATGCCGGCCTGGAGCGCCCAGAGGTTGCCGGGCAGGGGCTTGCCGTTGGCCTCCCGCACGGCCTTCACGGCGCCGCAGCTGGTGTGGCCCAGGAGGACGATGAGCTTGGAGCCCAGGTGCTCGGCAGCGTACTCGACAGAGGCGATGCCCTGCAGGTCCGGGGCGTTCCCGGCCTCGCGGATGGTGAAGAGGCGGCCGGCCTCCTGATCGAAAATCAGGGCATCGGGCACCCGGCTGTCGGAGCAGGTGATGACCACGGCGAAGGGGGACTGGCCCGCCGTGAGTGCCGCCCGCATGGCGGCGTCGTGGGCGGTATCGGTGGTGCGGGTGCGTTTCCCCGCCACGAACCGGGCATTGCCGGCGCTGAGTTCAGTGAGGGCGGCGCTGGGGTTATCGGGCGCATCCGTTGCCGGGGCGGGTTCGTGCCCCGCAATCCCATGTACGGCCGCGGTGGGGTGGGTCGGCGCCTTGGTCTTGGCGGCCGGAGCGGGATGGTCCTCGGCCACGAGGATGAGGGAAGTCGCGAGCATGAACACAGGCAGGAGGCGCATGGAATCTCCGGGGAAGGTCCATCTCCTGATCGGTGGGGAGGACCCCGGATGTGAATCGGGGTGTATGTCTGCCCTCACTTGAGTGAGAATGGATGTTTTGCCGGAAGGAGCCGTTGCATGGAGATGGTCATTGATTTCCCGGGTGGTGCGCGGGTGGATGCGCACTTTGGCCCCTTCACGGTGATGACGGATCAGTCACCCCAGGGTGGTGGTGAGAGCTCCGCTCCCACGCCTTTCGCGCTCTTCCTCGCCTCCCTGGGCACCTGTGCCGGGATCTATGTACTCGGGTTCTGTCGTCAGCGCGGCTTGCCTACCGAAGGCATCCGCATCCTGCAGCGGATGGGCTACAACCCCACGAGCGGCAAACTGGAGCGGGTGGACATGGACATCCAGGTTCCGGCTGCGTTTCCTGAGAAGTACCACGAGGCGCTCATCCGTGCCGCCAGCCAGTGTGCCGTGAAGAAGCAGCTGGAGCATCCCCCGGCCATCGAGGTGAAGACCTCCGTCCAGGGCTGACGCTACTCGTCCCGCGGGGGAGCAGGCGCCGTGCGTGAGACGAAGGCGAACGCCCAGGCGCTGGCCAAGTCGTGATGGGAAGGTCTACTCGTAGCGGAGGGCCTCGATGGGGTTCTGGTTCGCGGCTTTCAGGGCGGGCCACAGCCCGAAGATCAGCCCCACGGCCGTGCTGACGCCGAAGCCCAGAATGATGCTCCACAGGGGCGCCGCCGCGGGGAAGTCGAAGGCGAAGCGCACCAGCATGGCGATGCCCAGCCCCACGGCGATGCCGATGGCCCCGCCGACGCCGGTGAGGCTGACGGCCTCCACCAGGAACTGCATGGCGATGTCCTTGCGGGTGGCCCCCAGGGCCTTGCGCACGCCGATCTCGCGGGTGCGCTCGGTCACGCTCACCAGCATGATGTTCATGACACCCACGCCGCCCACCAAAAGGGCGATAGCAGCGATGAGGATCATGGCCCCGGCGATGCCGCCAGTGATGGCGCGGAAGGTCTCCAACTGGCCCTCGCTGGTGAAGATGGCGAAGTCGTTCGGGTCCTTGGCCTTCAATCCACGGCGCGTACGGAGGATTGCGATGCCCTGGTCGGTGTGGGCCTGGATCTGGTTCGGGTCCCTCGGGATGGTCGCGATGTGGATGGTGTCCCCGTTGCTGTTCTTCACATCCGGGAACATCTCATCGAAGGTGCTGAAGGGGATGAGCACCATATTGTCTTCGCTGCCCCCCAGGAAGGAGCCTCGTTTCTCCAGTAGGCCCACCACCCTGAAGGGAATGCCGTTGATGAACAGCTCCTGGTTGATGGGGTCGCGGTGGAACCAGAGCGCCTCGGCCACATCCGGCCCAATGACAGTGGTCCTCGCGGCGTGCGTGATTTCGGCATCCACGAAGAAGCGCCCATCGGCCACGCCAGCGTTGTTGGCCGGTGCGTAGTCAGGCACGACGCCGGCCAGGGTGGGTGAATGGGCCTCCTTGCCTTTGCGGTTCTTGAAGGTGGTGGAGGCGGCCAGCGCCGGAAGATTCAGATACCGCTCGGGGCTCACGGCCGCCGCGAGAGTGTTCAGTCGCTTGAGGGCCTGAGCGTCCTCCAGGGTGAGGTCGCGGCGTTTCAGCTGCTCCTCCGGGAGCCTGGAGGGGCCACCACCGAAGCGGGGTTCATACTTCTGGTACTGCACGAGGGTGGTGCCGAAACTGGAGAAGGCCCCCGTGATGGCATCATTGAAGCCCGCCACGAAGCTCACCATGGCGATGACCGTGGCCACCCCGGAGACGATGCCCAGCAGGGTGAGGAAGCTCCGCAGCCGCTGCACCCGGATGGAACGGAAGGCGAAGCGGATGTTCTCGATGCCGATGTTTCTAAGGGACGAGCGGGATTGGGCGGAGGCCATGTCGCTACCTACTCCGCCCGGAGGGCATCGATGACGGGCAGGTTGGCGGCCCGGCGAGCCGGGAGGAAGCCAGCCAGGAGGCCCACGATCGTGGAGAGGCCCACGCCCATGAGCACGATGCCCACCGTGATCTGCGCGGGGAAGCCGGTGACAGCTTTCACCAGGAGGGCCGCAGCGCCGCCCAGGATGACGCCGATGAGGCCTCCGGCCAGGGACAGGAGGGCTGCCTCCAGCAGGAACTGGCGGCGGATGTCCCGCTTGAAGGCGCCTAGGGCCATGCGCACGCCAATCTCCTGGGTGCGCTCGGCCACGCTCACCAGCATGATGTTCATGATGACGATGCCGCCTACGCCTAGGGACACCGAGGCGATGAGGGTGAGGAGCACGAAGGTGGCGGTGCTGATCTGGCGCCAGAGTTCCTGCAGCTGGTCCTGGGTGAGGAAACCGAAGGGATCGGGATCCCGCCAGGAGGTGTGGCGGAGGGCGCGGAGGAAGGCCCGGGTCTCATCCACCGAAGCGTCCAATCCTTCCACTCCACCCCGGGCCTTGATGAAGTAGTCGAGGGGATCGTTGGGCGCGAAGAAATTCTTGCGGTAGATCTGGAAGGGGAGGAGCACCAGCTGATCGCGGTTGAAGCCCAGCCCTTTCCCTTCCTTGGGCATGTGACCGATCACGCGAAAGGGCAGGCCGCGGACCATCATGATCCGGCCGATGGGGTCCTGGTTGGGGAACAGCTCGTCCTTGATGTCCGCCCCGATGACGGCCACGTTCTGGGCGGCTTCGTCCTCGGCGTCCGTGAAGAAGCGGCCATTGCCTCCGGTGTCGAGATTCAGGACACTGGCGAAACTGGCAGTGCTGCCCACGACGAAGGTGTCCGCCAGGCGATGGGTACCGTAGCTCACGGGGAGGGTCTTGAAGGAGCGGGTGGCGGTCATCAGGGCATGGCTGAGGACCCCGCTGCTGATGCGCTGGTACTCCTCCCAGGTGAGCTGGGGCCGCTTGATGGCCTGGATGAATTCCTCGCGGCTGCGGATGATGCCGAAGCGGGTCACGACGTACATGTCGGGGGCAAGGACGATCACCTTTTCCTGCACATAGGTGTTCAGGCCCGTGATGATACCCACCACGCCCACGATGGTGGTCACGCCGATGATGATGCCCAGCAGGGTGAGGAAGCTGCGGAGCTTGTGGGCCCGGATGGCCCGGAGGGCCACGCGGAGCAGCTCTTCATAGTTCATTCAGGTCACTCAGCCCTTCTTCTCGTCCTTCTTCTCGTCCTTCTTCTTGCTCTTGTCCTCGTGGACCTGTTCGCCGCCCTTCAGATCGCGCAGGATCCGGAAGGGGCCGGTGATGACCTTCTCACCACCCTTCAGGCCATCCAGGACCTCCACGTTGAGATCGCCCAGGAGGCCCGTCTTGACTGCCAGGAACTGGGTCTTGCCCTGGGCAGTGAAGAGCCAGACGCCTTCCTCATCGCGGGGGGCGCCGGGTTTGGCAGTTTCACCGGGCTTGAGCTTGATCTCCCGCGTCACCAGCGACTGGATCGGAATGGCCAGGGCCTGATCGCGGCTGCCCGTGAAAATGTCCGCCTGGGCCGACAGGCCGGGCTTGATGGTGAGGGGTGGGTTCTTGATCCACACCTTCACCTTGAACTTGATGGCCTCGTTGGTGCCGGTCTTCAAGATGGGGCTGCCGCCCACCTCCGTGACTTCGCCATCGAAGGTCTGGTTGGGATAGGCATCGATGCGGACCTGGGCTTTCTGGCTCAGCTTCACGGTGGGAATGGAGGCCTCGTCCACTTCCATCTCCGCTTCGACCTTGCTCATGTCCGAGATGGTGAGGAGCACCGTGCCCGGCTGATTCTGGATGCCAGGAACCGCCGTTTCGCCCAGCTCGATGCGGCGGGCGGTTACGGTGCCGTCCATGGGGGCGGAGATGGTGGAAAAGCCCAGTCCCACGTGGGACTGGTTCAGGTTGGCCTTGGCCATGTCTGCGCGGCGGCGGGCGCTCTCCTCGACCGCAACCGCGGTATCAAAGGCCGTCTTGGCGTGTTCGAGATCGGCGGTGGAGATGATACCCGCCTGTCGATTCACCTTCGCCCGCTCGTAGTCGGCCAGGGTCTGGATGACGTTGGCCGTGGCGGAGGCCAGGTCCGACTGGGCGGCCTGCAGGCTGGCCTTCATGGCATCGGCATTGGCGCTGGCGCTGCGGGGATCGATCTCCATGAGGAACTGGCCCTTGGTGACTTGATCGCCTTCCTGGACAGCCAGCCGGGTGACTTGGCCCATGATGTTGGCGGAAATGTCCGCCTTGGTGACGGCCTGGATCTTGCCGTTGGCGCTGACCTTGGCCTGCAGGTCCTCCCGTCCCACCGTGGCCACCTGCACCCCGAGGCCCTTGTCCCGCATGCCGGCGATGCTCAACCCGCCGACCAGGAGGATCGTCAGTGCTCCACCGAGGATCCACAGCTGCTTGCGCTTCATGTCAAAGGCCTCCACTGGGGGACAATAGATAAGATTCGCCTGGCTGGGCAAGCGGTTTAGTGAACGTCTTGATCATAAATAAAAATCATTTTCATTGACCAGGGAGAGTTAGTTGGAAAACAATTCCATCTAGAAGCACCTGTGCTTCGATCTTACCCGCCCCTACCCATGATGGCTGCTAATGCCTGCCATAGATGCCACACCACGGATTGGAACTTTTGCAAGAGTCACAAAGCTGGAGCCGACTCATGAAAAACCTCACCGCGATCTTGCTCTCCGCGGTCCTCTCGGTCGGGCTTCTGTGCGCGCAGAGCCCACCGACCCCACCACCGGCGGAAGCACCGCAGGGGGCACAGGAGGACCGGATCCGCAAGCTCGAGGAGGAGGTGCAGGCCCTGAAGGCGGCCCAGGCGGCTCCGAAACTTGAGCCCCTTCAGTTGGGTGGGGCGGGCGGTTCGGCGGCCAAGGCCCTGAACCCGGATATCAGCCTGAATGGCGACTTTCTTGGCTCCATCGGTCACAACGAGGTCCGCCCAGTGCCGGGCCTGGAGATGCATGAGGCAGAACTGGGCATCCAGTCGGTCATCGACCCCTATGCCCGGGGGGATGTGTTCATTTCCTTCGGGGAGACCGGCGTCAGCGTGGAAGAGGCGTTCGTGACGCTGACAGCCCTGCCCGGGGAATTCGTGGCCAAGGTCGGCAAGATGCGGGCGGATTTCGGGAAGGTGAACACCACGCACAACCACGCACTGGCTTGGACGGATCGCCCGTTAGTGACGGAGAACCTGGTGAACGGCGAGGACGGCATCGACGACATGGGGGTGTCGGTGAGCCGCATCCTGCCTGCGCCCGGAGACCTCTTCCTGGAAGCCACCGGGCAGGTGTTCCGCGGGAATTCTGGAGTCCTGTTCACCTCGAACCAGAATAATGATCTGAGCTATGTGGGGCATCTGCGCGGCTACGAGGATCTGAGCGAGAACACGAATCTCGAGGTCGGCTATTCCTATGCGCAGGGGCACAACGAGCTGGGCCATGACTTCCTGACGAAGCTCCATGGGGTCGATGTGAGCCTGCGTTGGAAGCCCCTGAGGCGGTCCATCTACAACTCTCTCCTGTGGCGCAGCGAGTTCGTGTGGAGCCAGCGCGACCAGCTGCCGACGCAGCAGAAGGCCTTCGGCATGTACTCCAGCCTTGATTACCGGCTGGACCAGCGCTGGACCGTGGGGACGCGCTTCGATTGGTCCCAGCGAGCGACGGCCTCGAACCAGCTGGACCGGGGCGGGTCTGCGGTCTTGACTTACTGGATGAGCGAGTTCAGCCAGGCAAGGACCCAGTACCGTTTCGTACGCTACGACGGCCACCGGGACGGGAACGAAATCCGCCTGCAGCTCATCTTCGTGATGGGGGCGCACGGTGCTCACCCGTTCTGACCTGGGTTTGCATTGAGAAAACAAGAATCACCACGAAGACGGAAAGACCACGAAGAACCGCAAGGACACCGGATTTGGTACTTTATTCGCGGTCTTCTTGTCTTCGTGGTGAGAAAAAATCGAAACATTTCACGCCCGGTCCTTGATGACAGTCCGTAGTTGAACCATCCATCATCCACCAAGGGGAACATGATGAACTTCAGGTCAATGATCAGACGAAAGGGTCCCGCGGCGATTGCCCTATTAGGGGTCTTCCTTTTGGTGCTGCTGCTCTCCAGCCCTCTGCAGGCCGCGACGAAGCTCAACGTTGTTACCGCGACCCAGGATCTCGCGGCCCTTGCCACGGAAGTGGGCGGTGAGCGCATCAACGTGATCTCCATCGCCCGCGGGTACCAGGATCCCCATTTCGTGGAGGCCAAGCCCAGCTTCCTCCTGAATCTGCGCAAGGCGGACCTGCTGGTGGTGGTGGGTCTGGAACTGGAAATCGGCTGGCTTCCACCCCTGATCACCCAGAGCGGAAATCCCCGGATCCAGCCGGCGGCGCCGGGGTATTTCGACGCCTCCCGCTTCGCGGAGATCCTGGAGATTCCCACCGCCCAGGTGACCCGGGCCATGGGGGATGTCCACCCGCAGGGGAATCCGCACTACTGGCTGGATCCCCAGAACGGGTTGCGGGTGGCCACCGGCCTAGCCCAGAAGCTGTCCGAGATGAGCCCTGGTGACACCGGCTTCTTCCAGCAGCGGCTCCAGGATTTCAGGAAGCGGCTGACGGAGGCGGAACGACGCTGGGACGAGCAGATGAAACCCTACCGGGGCCGGAAAGTGATCACCTACCACCAGTCCTGGCCCAACTTCGCGAAGCGGTTCGGACTGCAGGTGGTGGAGTATGTCGAGCCAAGGCCGGGGATCCCCCCCAGTCCGGCCCATGTGGTGGAACTCATCAGCCTCATGAAACGGCAGAATGTGAAGCTGATCCTGGTGGAACCCTATTTCGACCTGAAGACGCCGCAAAGTGTGGCGAGGGAGACCGGAGGGCAGGTGGTCATGCTCATGCCCTCGGTCGGTGGCAACAAGGACACGGGCGACTACATCAGGCTGTTCGACTATGACGTGAACCTGCTGGTGAAGGCGTTCCAGCAGGCGCGCTGAAGGGCTACGGGAAAGGGATAGGCGATCCATGGAAATATTCATGTTCTTGTTGGCTCCGCTCGCGGCGAGCTTGATCCTCACGGGCATCCACGCCTACCTTGGCGTGCACGTGGTGGAGCGCGGCGTGATCTTCGTGGATCTCGCCCTGGCGCAGATTGCCGCGCTGGGGGCTGTCGTCGCCCTCATCATGGGTTTGGATCCCCATGGAGGTTCCGCCTACTGGATCAGCCTCGGCTTCACGTTCCTGGGCGCCTTCATCTTCTCCGTGGCGAAGTCCAAGCGGGCCCACATCCCACAGGAGGCCTTCATCGGCATCGCCTACGCGGTGGCCTCGGCCGCGGCCATCCTGGCCATGAGCAAGGCCACCGGGGAGACCGAGCACCTGAAGGACATGCTGGTGGGCAACATCCTGGCGGTGTCTTGGGCCGAAGTGGGAAGGACGGCCGGGCTCTACGGCATCATCGGGCTGTTCCACTACATCTTCCGCAAGCGGTTCCTGCTGATCTCGATGAACCCGAAGGAGGCCGAGGCCCAGGGGATCTCCATCCGGCTGTGGGATTTCCTTTTCTACGCCTCCTTCGGGCTCGTCGTCACCTCCAGCGTGGCCATCGCCGGCGTCCTGCTGGTGTTCTGCTACCTCATCGTGCCTTCCGTCGGAGCGATGCTGTTCACGGACCGCATCGGACCGCGGCTGGCCATCGGGTGGACCATGGGGACCCTGGTCTCGGCCCTGGGCGTCATCTTGTCCGTCAAACTGGACACGCCCACCGGCGCGACCATCGTGTGCACCTTCGGCGGTGTGCTGGTCTTGATGTTTCTGGTGCACCTGCTGCTCTACCACAAGCGTGGATTCGCCGAGAAACACCAGCTACACGGAGCTGGGGATACGGCCTACGGGGCTGAGAACAAATAAGCTGCCCCAACCGGCGCTCACATGAAGCCCTAGTAAGGGTTTCTGGCTACTCCTGTAGGAACGAAGTTGTCTAGATGTCTGTGCGAGGAAACCATGAATCCCCTTTGTCGCGTCAGCCTGTCCATCTGCCACTGGATCCCAGTGAGGTCAGGTCTGTTCGCCACAGCATGTGTCCTGGCTGTTCCGCCTCTCTTGGCAGGACCCAGCGCTCCACCCGCCGCGGCGGCTAACAGTGGCAGCCTTTCGGGGTATGTTCGCGACGAGCAGGGCAGGCCCGTGGCCGGGGCCGCCATGCTGTTGGAGAACCGAGTCTCCGGATACCGACAGAAAGTTAAGAGCGATGGCCAAGGGTATTTCATCCTCTTCAACATCCCGAGGAACGATTACCACCTGGAAATCGGTGCTTCCGGATTCGAGATGATCCACCGGGACCTCGCGGTCCGTACCAACCTTCCCCAGGAACTGGAGCTGACCCTCAAGATCCAGTCGGCCACCGTGGTGGTGGAAGAGGACGTGAACCTCATCGAGGCGCACCCATCGGCCCACCTGGACATCGACCAGTCCACCATCGAGAAGATCCCCACTGCGGTGCAGAGCCGGGCCATGGAGAGCATTCTGCTCACCACTCCGGGGTTCATCCAGGATGAGAACGGGCGTTTTCACTTCCGCGGCAGCCACGGCCAGGTGATGTACGTGATCGATGGCGTGCCGCTCACGGACCAGGTCCAGTCCACCTTCTCCAATTCTTTGGACCCCTCCCAGGTGGAGAGCATGGAAGTGATCACGGGGGGCGTGAGTGCCGAATATGGCGGCAAGCCGGCCGCTGTGGTGAACCTCACCAGCAAGTCGGGTCTGGGCTCGACCCAGCCCTTCCAAGGGGAGGTGTCCCTGGGCCTCTCGCGGTTCGCTACTCGGGAGCTGGGCTTCAGCGCCCGCGGAGGTTCCGCGGCCTTCGGCTACTTCGTGTCCGGAGCCGCCTCGGAAAGCGACCGGTTCCTGGATCCCGTGAACTTCGAGAACCTGCACAACCACGGGTCCACCGGCCGGATCTTCAGCCGCTTCGATTGGCTGCTGGGACCCAGCGATGTTCTGCGTTTCTCCGCCAGCGGGGGCACTACGGACCGCGACGTGGTGAACCTGGCCTCCCAGCAAGCAGCGGGGATGAACCAGATCGCCCACAACACGGACACTAACCTGAACCTGGGCTGGACTCATCTGCTGGACGCCACTCGGAGTCTGGACGTCGCGATCTTCTACCGGGGCTCCACCTCCCGTCTGGATCCCACTCAGGCCCTTCAGCCCGGCTTCAGCGATGGTGGTCCCGACACGCCCTTCTGGATCCAGTCCGACCGGCGCCTGGACAACCAGGGCGCCCAGGTCGGCTACACACAGCAGAATGGCGACAACACCCTGAAGATGGGCCTCCAGTACGTCCGCTATCCGCTCCATGAGCGCTTCTCCCTGGCCATCACCGATCCGGCCCAGGTCACCGGCCCAACGGATCCGCTGTACTCCTACACGGCCGCCGGCGGCGGGAACATCATGCGCTTCGTGGACGGGTTCACGCCTTCGCTGGCTTCTGCCTACATCCAGGATGACCTGAAGGCCGGTCACTGGACCTTTGCCGCCGGTCTCCGCTACGACAGCTATACCGGGCGGAACTTCACGCAGAACGAGCTGCAGCCGCGCCTGGGCCTCACCTATAGCCTGCCCGGGACCGGCACCCTGCTGCGGGTGGTCTACGACCGGCTGCTCATCACGCCGGAAAACGAGAACCTGGCCTTCTCCACCTCCCAGACCATTTGGTCCCTGGTGACCCAGTCGGCCACTCCCGCCCCCCAACTGCGTGGGGAGACCCAGGACAGCTACCTCCTCGGCGTGGACCAGCAGCTGGGTCAGGTGGCCCGGATCAGTCTGGACTACTGGTGGAAGAACAGCCGCAATGCGGCAGACAACAGCCAGTTCCTGAACACCGGGATCCTCTTTCCCATCTCGGCCTGGAAGGGCCGTTTCCATGGGCTGGATCTCCGGGTGGATACTGTTCCCATCCTGGGCTGGTCCACCTATCTGAGTGCCGGCACAGTCCGGACCCTCTTCTACAGCCCGACCATCGGGGGGCTGGATTCGGCCGACCCCACCATCAATGGACCCGCAGGAACGCCCTACCTCATCGACCACGATCAGAAGCTCACCGTCCAGTTCGGCGTACGCTATGAGCAGGGCGGATTTTTCGCTCAGGCTGCGGTCCGATACGATTCAGGCCTGGAAGCGGGCGATCCCACCACGGTGGCCGGGAATCCGGACTACGCCTTTGGCATCCCCTATGTGCGGGCCGAGCAGGACAGCCTGGTGGGCCTCAACTACCGCGTCAAGTCCCGGACGGTCCTGGACCTGAACCTCGGCCAGGAGTGGAGAGTCACGACCAGAACTCGCCTAGTCGCGGGGCTCGACCTGCTCAACGCCACCGATGAGAAGGGCCTCTACAACTTCTTGAGCACCTTCGGTGGCACCCACGTCATCCCCCCGCGCACCCTGGCGGCCCATGTGAAGTGGAAGTTCTGACCAAGACTTTCCAGTGCGGCTAGACTGCATCTCCATTCCAGGAGGCTCCATGATCAGCCAGACCATGCAAGAGGCTTTGAACGCCCAGATCAACCTCGAGCAGTACTCGGCTCAGCTCTACCTGGCCATGAGCGCCCATTGCACCGGCAGGAGCTTCAAGGGGTTTGCGCACTGGCTGACGGTGCAGGCCTCCGAGGAGACCGCCCACGCCACCAAGCTCATCGGCTTCCTGCTGGACCGCGGCGGACGGCTTGAACTGAAAGCTATCGCCGCTCCACCCACGGATTTCGGCGGTGTGATCCAGGTTTTCGAGCAGACCCTGGCTCACGAAAAGAGCATCACCGGCCGCATCAGTGCCCTGTTCGAGCAGGCCCGCAACGAGAAGGACTACGCCAGCGAGATCGCCCTCCAGTGGTACGTCACGGAGCAGGTGGAGGAGGAGGCCCATGTGGGTGAGATCGTGGACCATCTCCATGCCGTAGGCGACCAGGGCGGCGGCATCTGGTACCTGGATTCGAAGATGGGCAAGCGGGCCAGAGGCTGAGCCTCTGGGTCATTTCCCCTTCATGAAGGGGTGCTCGAAGCTCAGGTATACGAAGACGGCCTTCTCGCCTCGGCTGGCGCCCACGCCGATGGGTACCGCAATGCCCGGGACGATCTGGAGGCCGCTGGGGAAGTTGTAGGCCCAGCGGATGCCGGGGCTCAGGTAGGTGGCGGTCTGAGCCTGGGTTTGGTCCGGACCGATGACCGCCTGGCTGCGGGTGTGCACGTATTCCAGCATCACGTTGAAGCGGGGATGCGCCAGCCAGATAAGGCTCTGGCCCAGGGTCAGGTCCTGGGCTGTGGCCTTATCGCCGACCGTGTTCTTGGCGTTCGGGGTCCGGGTGGCCCCGAGGTTCGAGTGGGCCACGAAGGCATCGGACAGCACCCAGCTGACGGGCAGCATGACCTGGATGCCGGTGGCGCCGCGACCGTAGCCCGTCTGCTCATTGCCGGTGGGCATCAAGACGGACAAGCGGGGGGCGATGGCCACGGGCGCATTGCCGTCCCCAAGCAGCTGGTAACGGTAGTTCAGGGCGATGTCGCCGACGGCCTGCTTGCCATCCAGGGAGGCGCCCAGCCGCTGCCAGGGCAGGGTGTAGCTGAGCTGGTGGGCGAGACCCCCCACGGGCCATTCCTGGGTGAAGGTGTAGATCCAGTCCTTGGACTCCCGGAATCGGGTGAAGGTGCTGATGTGCTGCACGACCCCTGGTTCCTGGTTGTAGGCCTCTTCCACGAGAAAGGAGTTGTCCTGGATGGGGCCTGCCTGTTTCTCCTGGGCCGCGAGTGCCGTCACCAGGAAGAGGGCGGGAAGGAGGCGCCGGATGAGGGAAGGAGTAGGGATCAACATAAAATGATTTTGAGTCTCATTTGTATTTCATACAAGACCCACAGGTGTAGGAGTGACATCCATCACCCTTGAACAGAACAGCTTGCCTCTGGAAATGGGTGCCTGGACGGCGCTCGGGGACGCTTTGAATACTTAGTGATACGATGGTTGATCCTTCTGACCCGTTTGGAGTCTCCATGAAACCCCGTTCCCTGGCCTTGTCCCTCCTGGCCTTTGCCCTGGTGGTCCCCTCATTAAGGTCTGAAGAAGGCATGTGGACCTTCGACAACCTGCCCACCAAGCAGATCTCCGAAAAGTACGGCTGGGCACCGGAACAGGCCTGGCTCGACCATGTGCGGCTCTCTTCGCTGCGCTTCCCAGGCGGCTCGGGTTCCTTCGTGAGCAAGGACGGCCTGGTGCTCACCAATCACCATGTGGGTCGGGGCTGGATCCAGCGGGTGAGCAGCAAGGATACGGACTACGTAAAGAATGGCTTCGCCGCCACCGCCCGCGAACAGGAGGTCAAGGTGCCCGGACTCGAGGTCATGACACTCATGGCCATGAACGACATCACCGATCGCCTGGCCAAGGCTGTTAAGGTCGATCTACCTGAGAAGGATGCACTGAAGGCCCGCGAAGTCGAGATCGAGAAGATCAAGCAGGAGATGCAGCAGAAGTCAGGCCTCACCTGTGAGCATGTGAGCCTCTACCAGGGCGGCGAGCACTGGGTCTACAGCTACAAGAAGCACACGGACGTGCGGCTGGTCTTCGCCCCCGAGCAGCAGATCGCCTTCTTCGGCGGGGATCCCGACAACTTCACCTTCCCCCGGCACAACCTGGACTTCTCCATCTTCCGGGTCTATGAGAACGGTCAGCCCTACCAGCCCAAGGAGTACCTCCACTGGACCCAGTCGGGCCTCAGAGCCGGCGACCTGACCTTCGTGACCGGCCATCCGGGCCGCACCAGCCGCCAGGACACCCTGGCGCAGATGCTCTATTCCCGGGACGTCGCGATCCCCAGGCGCCTCAAGGCCTTGGAGCGGCGGAAGAGCGCCCTGGTGGAGTATGCCAATCTTTCGGCGGAGGCCAAGCGCCAGGTCAACACGCAGATCTTCGGCATCGAGAACGGCATCAAGGCCGCCACAGGCTACCTGTCTGGACTGAAGGACAAGGAGGCCATGGCCCGCATCGCGGCGGCCGAAAAGGAACTGCGCGCCAAGGTGGCCAAGGACCCCAAGCTCGCGGCTTCCACCGGAGAGAGCTGGAAAAAGGTCGAGAAGGCTCTGGCCGTCGGTCAGGAGACGCTGAAGGAAGCCATGATTCTTGATCCCAGGATCTCTCCCATCCTTGGCGGTGACAGCGACCCTTCCCTCCTGCGCCATGCCCTCACCCTCGTCCGCCTGGCGGAGGAAGCAGACAAGCCGGATGACCAGCGGCTGCCGGAGTTCAGCGCCGCCGCCGTTCCGAGGATCAAGGCGCGTCTGCTGGTCAAGGCCCCCTATTACCGGGAGCTGGATCTTTTCGTGTTCACGAAGGGGCTTGAAGAGACCTTGAAGGAACTGGGACCTCAGCACCGTCTGGTGAAGGCCCTGCTGGGGGGGAAGACCCCTGCTGAGGTCGCCAAGACGTCGGTGGAAGGCTCCAAGCTCAGCGATCCGGAGGTTCGCAAGGCCCTCCTGACCGGCGGCAAGCAGGCGATCGCCGAGAGCCGGGATCCGATGATCCTGCTGGCCCGCAAGCTGGATCCCATCAGCCGCGAGTTCCGCAAGAGGCAGGAGGACCAGGTGACGAGCGTGATCACCGAGCACGGCTCCCGCATCGCGAAGGCCCGCTTCGTGGTCTACGGGAAGTCCACCTACCCGGACGCCACCTTCACCCTGCGCCTCACCTATGGCCCGGTCGAGGGTTACCCCGCCAACGGCACCCTGATCCAGGCCTTCACCACCTTCGGCGGCCTCTTCGACCGCTACGACGGCTGGGGCGGCAACGAGGCCCGTGCTCACCACGGAGACTGGACCCTGCCGCAGAGGTGGGTCGACAAGCGGAGTGCGCTGGATCCATCGGTGCCCTTCAACTTCGTCCACAAGGTCGACATCATCGGCGGCAACTCGGGTTCCCCGGTGATCGACAAGAAGGGCGAGCTGGTGGGTCTCATCTTCGATGGCAACATCGAGAGCCTGCCCGGCAACTACTTCTACGACGAGAGGGTGAACCGCGGTGAGGCCGTGGACGCCCGGGCCATCATCCACTCACTGGACAAGGTCTACGGCGCGACAGGGCTTGTCGCGGAACTCACCGGCAAGTAGCAAGGCTTCTTTTCCGCAGATTTCACAGATTCACACAGATGTCCTTGGTTTTTGAATCTGTGTCATCTGTGGAATCTGTGGATTGATCATTTTCCTTGGAGTTCCCGTGCGCCTCAATGCTTTGGCCCTGCTGCTCGTCCTGCCCGTGCTGCATGCGGACGAGGGCATGTGGACCTTCGACAACCTGCCCACCAAGAAGATGCAGGCGAAGTACGGGTGGGCTCCTGATCAGGCCTGGGTGGACCATGTGCGCTTGTCGGCCGTCCGCTTCCCCGAGGGTTCCGGATCCTTCGTGAGCCGAGATGGCCTGGTCCTGACGAACCACCATGTGGGCCACCACTGGACCCAGTCCGTCTCCGACGCCCAGCACGACTATGTGAAGAACGGATTTGTCGCGGCCGGCCGGGAACAGGAAATCCGGGTACCGGGGCTGGCGCTGTTCACCCTCCTGGAGATGGAAAACGTCACGGAGCGCATCGACCAGGCCGTTCCGGTTGGAGCCGACGAGCCCGTGGCGGCGAAGGCCAGGGCCACGGCCCTTGAGGCCCTCGTCAAGGAACAGGGCGCGAAAACCGGTCTCGACTGCCAGCCCGTGTCCCTCTACCAGGGTGGCCAAGTGTGGATCTACCGCTACAAGAAGCACACGGACGTGCGGCTGGTGATGTCTCCCGAGTACAGCGTGGCTCAGTTCGGCCAGGACTGGGACAACTTCAGCTGGCCCCGACAGGACCTGGACTTCAGCCTCTTCCGGGTCTACGAGGACGGCAAGCCCTACGCGCCCCCCCACCACCTCGCCTGGGGCAGCCAGGGCATCCGCTATGGGGACCTGACCCTCACCGTGGGACATCCGGGCCGCACCTCGCGGCTGGAGACGCTGGCTCAGATGGAGGCCAAGCGGGACGTGACCAATCCGCTCCTCATGCGGACCCTGGACCGCGGCCGGGCCGCGCTCCACGCCTATGCGGCCCAGGGGAAGGAACAGTCGCGCCTCGTCTCGGACCAGCTCATGGGGATCGAGAACAGCTACAAGGTGGCCGTGGGGGAGACGGATGGACTGAGGGATGCGGCCGCCATGGCCAGGGTCGCCGAGGCCGAAAAGGAGCTCCGCGCCAGGGTGGATGCGGACCCCAGGCTGAAGGCGCTGGCCGGCCAGAGCTGGACGAAGATCGAAGAGGCCGTCGCCCAGCAGAAGGCCATCGCCCGGGAAGTTTCGCTGGCGGGCTCCCTTCGCGGCGACCTGCTGGGTACGGCCCTTGCGCTGCACCGCTATGCGGCAGAGATGGCCAAGCCTGCGGGGCAACGATCCCCACAGTATCAGGATGAGAAGGCCCTCGCGGTCCTGCGGGGGCGGGCGCGGGGGGACAGGTCCGTGGAGGCCGGGCGCGAGTTCCTGGCCCTCCAGAGCCTGATGGTTTCGGCTCTTCAGGAACTCGGCGCCGAGCACCCCATCACCCAGCTCCTGCTCGGGGGCAAGTCCCCCGAGGCTGCGGCCAAGGAGCTGGTCGCAGGCTCGCGGATCGGGGATCCGTCGGTACGCCGGGCCCTGGTTGAGGGCGATCCCAGGGCCATCCTGGCAAGCAGCGATCCGGCCCTGGACCTGGCCCGTCGGCTGTCCCCCAGGCTGGAGGCAGTCCAGCACCGGCAGCAGGCGCTCCAGTCGGTGATCACGGAAAATCTCACGCGGATCGCGAAGGTCCGGTTCGCCGTCTATGGCACCTCCACCTACCCCGATGCCACCTTCACGCTGCGCCTGTCCTACGGATTGGTGGAAACCTATCCGAGCGCGGGCACCTTGGCCCAGCCCTTCACCACCTTCGCCGGCATGTACGATCGCGCCGCGGCCTGGGGCCCGAAGGCTGAGGAAGGCTCCTGGGAGCTCCCGGCCCGGTGGCTTGAGCGCCGGGACAAGCTGAACCTGTTCACGCCCTACAACTTCATCTCAAGCAACGACATCATCGGCGGGAACTCCGGCAGCCCCGTGGTGGACAAGCGGGGCGAGCTGGTGGGGCTGGCCTTCGACGGCAACATCGAAAGCAACGCGGGGCGTTTCTACTTCGACCCGCGCATGAACCGCTGTATCTCCGTCGACACCCGGGCCATCGTGGAGGCGCTGGACAAGATCTACGACGCCAAGGGCCTTGTTTTGGAACTGAGCGGGAAATAATGACTTCTCACCACGAAGACGGGAGCAGTCATTTTGTCTCGTGCGTTGGCGAGGCCGATGCCGAGAGGACCACGAAGGAGACCTGTTTCTCTTCGTGGTCTTGGTGGTCTTGGTGGTCTTCGTGGTTTCTTCTTTCTCTCCGGAGTCACCCATGCGCCTGATCACTCTCGCCCTGCTGCTTGTCCTGCCCACGCTGCGGGCGGACGAAGGCATGTGGACCTTCGACAACATCCCCGTCCAGCAGATCAAGGCGAAGTACGGCGTGGCGCTCGACACGGCCTGGTTGAAGAACCTCCAGCTCGCCACGCTCCGCTTTCCCGGCGGCACCGGCGCCTTCGTCAGCCGCGATGGGTTGGTGGTGACGAACCACCATGTGGGGCGCAGCGCCATCGCCCAGGTCTCCAGCGCCCAGACGGATCTCGTGAAGGACGGCTTCGTGGCCAACCGCCGGGACCAGGAGCTCAAGGTTGCGGGCCTCGAGCTGATGATGCTGGTGTCCACGGAGAACGTCACTGTCCAAGTGAACGCCGCCGTGAAACCTGGTACGGCCGACAAGGATGCCCTCACAGCCCGCCGCAACGCCCTGGCTGAAATCCGGAAAGCTGAAGAAGCCAAGACGGGGCTCACTTGTGAACCAGTCACGCTGTACCAGGGCGGCGAGTACTGGCTCTACCGCTACCGCAAGTTCAAGGACGTGCGCCTGGTGGCGGCACCGGAGGTGCAGGTGGCCAGCTTCGGCGGCGACCCGGACAACTACACCTACCCCCGCTGGAACCTGGACTTTTCCCTCTTTCGCATCTATGAGGAGGGCCAGCCGTACCGCCCCGAGGTCTTCCTGCCCTTCACTCAGACACCCCTGAAGGCCGGGGACCTCACCCTCATCTCCGGGCACCCCGGCAGCACCTATCGCGGCCAGACCCTGGCTCAGATGCGCTACGCGAAAGAGGTCGGCATTCCCTTCCAGCTCGCCTACCTGGCTCGGCAGCGCCAAGCCCTGGAGGCCTATGCCAGCACCTCCGCCGAGGCCGCCCGCGTTTCCGCCGACGCCATCTACGGCATCAGCAATGGCCAGAAGCGCCTGACTGGCCAGCTCCTGGGCCTCGGCAAACCCGCGAGCCTGGCCTTGGTGGCCACGCGCGAAGCCGAGCTGCGCACGATGGTGGCCCGCGACGCCGAACTCCAGGCCAGCCTGGGCGGAAGCTGGGACCGGATCGCGGCGGCGGTGGAGCGTCAGAAGGCGCTGCTCAAGGAGTACACCTGCGTCGGCACCCGCGGTTGCGTTCTGTTCGCTCATGCGCTGACCCTCGTGCGCCTCCCCGAAGAGCAGGCCAAGCCCAGCGCCCAGCGCCTGCCCGAGTTCAACGAGGGCAGCCTGAAGGCCACCCGGGAGCGGCTCCTGAATCCCCGCCCGATCCCCCTGGGCCTCGACGAGGCCCGGCTGGTGTGGGTCCTGCGCGAGGCCCTGGAGCAGCTGGGCGCCGGGCACCCCTACGTGCAGACCATCCTTGGCGGGCGCACACCGGAGGAAGTGGCCAGAGAGGCCTACGCGGGCACGAAGCTCCAGGATCGAGCCTTCCGGGAGCGGCTCCTGGTGGGTGGCCGGGAGGCCCTCACCAGCCACACGGATCCCATGCTCAAGCTGGCCCGCAAGCTTGAACCCTTCCAGCGCAGCCTCCACCACCAGTGGGAGGACCAGGTCCAGAGCGTGTTTGCCGAGCAGGGCGGACGCCTCGCTCGGGCCCGCTTCAAGGTCTTCGGGAAGGCGGCCTATCCCGATGCCACCTTCACGCTGCGCCTGGGCTATGGTCCGGTCGCCACCTACGCCAACGGCACCGGCACCCTGGCCCAACCCTTCACCACCTTCATGGGTATGTACGACCGGCATCTCGGCTGGGGTGGCAACGCCGCCGCCGCGGAGAACGGCGCCTGGACCCTGCCCCAGCGCTGGCTGGACCGGCAGGCGAAGCTGGACCTGACGACGCCGTTCAACTTCACCTACGCCTGTGACACCGTCGGCGGCAACAGCGGCAGCCCCGTGGTTAACGCCAAGGGCGAGTTCGTGGGCATCAACTTCGACAGCGTGTTCGAGGGGCAGGGCGGCTACTACGTCTACGATGCCGACACCAAGCGCGCCGTGGCCACCGACGCCCGTGCCATCCTCGAGACTCTGCGCAAGATCATGGATGCGGAGCAGGTCGTGGCCGAGCTGACGGGCAAATGAAGGATTCATCACGAAGACGGGAAGAGTCACCTTGTCTCGCGCGTCGGCGAAGTCGATGCCGAGAAGACCACAAAGTAGAACCCTCCATTTCTTCGTGGTCTTCTTGTCCTCGTGGTTTCTGCTTTTTTTGGATAAACAGGTCTTTCCCTGGAATCTTATGAACCTCTACTTCTCATGCTCGCTGACCGGTGGCCGCCAGGACCAGTCGCTCTATGCGGCCCTGGTGGCGCATCTCCAGGCGCTCGGCCATTCCGTGCTGACGGCCCACCTCGCCTCCACCACCGTGTACACCGAGGATGGCGAGCTGTCCCCGGAGGCGGTCTTCGCGCGGGACACAGCCTGGCTGCGGGGCTGCGACGCGGTCATCGCCGAGGTGAGCACGCCCTCTCACGGTGTGGGCTTCGAGATCGCCTACGCCCTGGAACGGGGCAGGCCTGTGTTGTGCCTGGCCCGGGAGGGCGTCCGCGTCAGCAAGATGCTCACGGGCATCCGGCAGCCTGGATTTGAGTTCAGGACCTACACTGCGGAACCCGAAGCCCTCGCCCACATGAAGGTCTTCCTGGGGGGATACTAGTGTGGTTCCCGCGAGAACCTGGATCATCCGAAGTACTGGGACACCACACTTGGCAGGGGTTTGGGGGCATGGCAGTGCCCCCAAGGGGTGACAGATCTGGCGCGCCTGCGCGCCGGATCGCCAGAGGGGCCATGCCCCGATGGAAGTGTGCTGGCCCATCTACCCCTTGATCCGTGTACTTCAGGGCCAGCACACTAGGGGCCGTCCATCCAGGAGGGCCTATGTCCGACTCCGGCACCACCCGTCGCGACCTGTTCAAGCTCGGCGCCGCCGCGGCAGTGGGCCTGATGGCCACCCGCCTGGGCGCCGTGGAGTCCAGCGAGGCGGTGGCGTTGAAGCCGGCTCCGCTGGCGCCCTTCAACCCCGCGACCGCCCTGGCCATGCCCACCCGCAACCTGGGGCGCACGGGGCATCTGGTGGGGCTCTTCAGCCTCGGCGGCCAGGCCGCCATCGAGCAACCCCGCAACGAGAAAGTGGCCATCCCCATCATCGAGCGGGCGCTGGATCTGGGCGTGAACTACCTGGACACCTCGGCCCGGTACGGCGGCGAGGCCCGCTGGAGCGAACAGTACCTCGGGCAGGTGCTGAAGCGCCGGCGCAGGGAGGCCTTCCTCGCCACCAAGACCCACGACCGCACGGCCGATGGTTCTCTGCGCCTGCTGGAGACGTCCCTGAAGCTGCTGCAGACCGACCATGTGGACCTCTGGCAGCTGCACGCCATGAGCACCATGGACGACGTGGCGCAGGTCTGCGCCAAGGGCGGCGCGCTGGAAGCCTTCCAGCAGGCTCGGGATCAGAAGCTGGTGCGCTTCCTGGGCCTCAGTGGCCACACGGATCCTGACGTGCTGGCCGAGGCCATCCGCCGCTTCCCCTTCGACACGGTGCTCGTGGCCTTCAACGCCGCGGACACCTGGCACCTGCCCTTCAAGAAAACGCTGCTGCCTCTGGCCGTGGAGAAGGAGATGGGCATCATCGGCATGAAGATCCCCGCAAGGGGCCGCATCCTGGCGGGCGTCCCGCCACCGTCTCCCGACCAGCAGCGGGGCACCGCGAAGCACGACCGCCCCGGCACCCTCACCATGAAGGAGGCCATGCGCTATACCCTGAGCCACCCCGTCAGCACCGTCATCATCGGCGTGGACAACGTGGCCCAGCTCGAAGAGAACGTCCGCATCGCGCGGGAATTCCTCTCGCTGAATGGCGGGCAGCTGGAAGCGCTGGAGCAGAAAGTGAAGCCGGTCTATGGGCAGGCTTCCTGGTACAAGCGGGACGCGCCGGCGAATCCGAAGTAGGGATTACCGCAGAGCTCTTGATTTCGCGGCAGGCCTGAGCTGCCTCCCAGTGGTAGGTTGCTTGATCCCAGCAAGGAGAAGTCATGGAACCGGAAGATCCTCTTCCTCTGCCCATGGAAGACCGGGAGCGCTATCCCGCTTTCTAGACACGTATGGGGAAGACCCTGGGGCTGGCATTCAAGCGCCCTTTCGAGTTCTTCGAGCGGATCCCCAATGGGGAGGGGATGAAAGTCCCGTTAGGGTTCGCTTTCCTCATCAGCGTGCCCATCTACCTATTCCTGTGTCTCTATCCCTTGATGATCGGGGCCATGGGCCCCATGACCCGGTTCGCTCCAGCCCCAGGGCCAGAACCGCCCTTCCACTGGATCGCGCTGGGCTGCTTGGGCGGCATCGTTGTGCTGCCTCTTTTCCAGGTCCTGGCCATATTCCTGTCGGGCCTGCTGCAGAGCCTTTTTCTCAGGTTGTGGGGTGTCCACGATCCAGGCATCCCCTTCAGGCAGGACATGAGAGCTTGGATCTATGCCCATGGATTCCTGGGGATGGCCGCCTGGACGCCCATAGGTCCCATCGCGATGCTGGGTGTCATGGTGATGGCAGGCATGGGCTACGCACGCATGCATCGAGTGCCGACCTGGAAAGGCGTGGCGGCCACCATGACCCACATCGTCCTGGTGCTAATAGGAATCTCCGCGGCCATGTTTCTGTTCTTTGCGTTTGTGGCCTCGAAGGCTCAGCAACATGAGCGGCGATCGTACCGAACCCCGGGCACGACTGGCCTCCAAGTGCTTCCGGGCATGCCCCCTGAAACGGTCATGACGCTCCATGTGGACCAGGCGAGGATCACCCTGAATGCCTTGTCTCGACCTGGGAGCACTCCCGAAAGCGCAGTGGAGCAGGCGCTGACCGTAATCCCTGCTACCTACACCCCTTCAGCCAACCCATACGACCCGAAGGAGGCAGCCTTCTGCCTAGGCTCTCCCACGGCCGTTGGCCAGGTTGGGCTCACGCCCCTTCACGATTTCGACGATCGCTCCACACGCTACAAATTCAAGGCGGGAGTGTCCATCGAGGCGTGGACAAAGGATGGGCGGATCCGACGGTTCGTGATATTCGATGGGCGATGAATCCAACAACGTCGATCCCGTGTCTTATCCAGCCTTCAATGGCTTCAAGTCGGCCTGAGGACTGCCCGGTGACCCATTCGGGTCATTCAGGCTGCACGGATGTTCCATCCTCCAACCCCGCTTTTCGCGCCGCCTCTTCAAACCGGTACAGCATCTGGGCGCCCTGCCGCCAGCGTGGCAGCCGCACCGCGAAGACCAGGCCGGCGGCGAGGCAGCCGCCGCCACCCAGGGCCACGGCGATGGGTGCGCCCAGGTGGTGCGCGAGGGTGCCGCCGAGGAGGGCGCCGATGGGGGCCATGCCCATGAACATCATGGAGTAGACGGACATGACCCGGCCCCGGAGGGCATCGGGGATCATCATCTGGATCAGGGTGTTGGTCGAGGCCATCTGCACCATGAGCGTGTAGCCCAGCGGCAGCATGATCAGCACGGAAAGCGGGAAGCTGCGGGACAGTGCGAAGGCGATGAGGGCCACGCCGAACCCCATGGCGCAGGTGGCGATCCAGACGCCGAGCCCCTTCGGGCTGCGTCGGAGGGCGAGGCTGAGGGCCCCCGCCAGGGCGCCCACGCCCGAGATGCCCATGAGGGTGCCCAGGGCCTTGGCGCCGCCGTGGAGGATCTGGTCCGCGAAAATGGGCATGAGCACCGAATAGGGCATGCCCAGGAGGCTCACGAAGCCGAGGAGCAGCAGCAGGTCGCGGACGGGATGGGCCCCGAGGATGAAGCGGAAGCCCTCCAGGACCGAGTGGTCGCCCGCGGGGGCCCGCCGCGTATGGGCCGCGTCCAGGCGCATGGCCAGCAGTCCGGCGATGACGGCGACGTAGCTCACGCTGTTGATGAGGAAACACCACCCCTCCCCCACGGAGGCCACGAGGATGCCCGCGATGGCGGGGCCCACGATGCGGGCGCCGTTGAACATGGAGGAATTCAAAGCGATGGCGTTCATGAGGTCCGTCCGTTCCACAGTCTGGGCTACGAAGACCTGCCGTGCCGGGATGTCGAAGGCGTTCACCACGCCCAGCAACAGGGAGATGGCGACGATGTGCCAGATGTGGACGTGACCTGTGAGGGTGAGCAGCGCGAGGATCAGCGTCAGCACCAGCGATGTGGACTGGGTGAGGACGACCAGGGTGTGGGCCCGCATGCGGTCCGCCGCCATGCCGCCCACGGCGGCCAGGATGAACACCGGGAACTTGGTCTTCCCCCAAATTTGAGATCCAATTGAAAGGTTCGGGTTCATCCTTACCGAGGAGAACCCGAAATGAGACCGAGCAAGCTGACAGACGAGCAGATCGTGGCGTTGCTGCGAGAGGCGGAGAAGGGCGAGAAGTCGAT
>CAIYNT010000114.1 GCA_903927605.1 uncultured Holophagaceae bacterium | reverse complement strand
GCATCCACGGTGAGGACCATCTCTTGGCTCTTGATGTCGGCAAGCGCCACCAACCGCCCCAGGCGCTCTGCGACCTGGCCCTCGGCCGTCGCCACCCTGGCGGAAGCCTCCTGCGCTGTTCGGAGTACCAGGTTGCTGGTGGAGGCCAGGCGTTGGGCCTGGGAGTCGATCAGTTCTAGGGTCTTCGTCGCTCGGTTTACCACCTGCTCCTGGAGTTCCGAGGCATGGCCAACAGCAGCCTTGATCTTTGCCGTGGCCTCAGCCAGAACCTGTTCCATGGCGCTTCGATATTGAGGTTGCAGACTGGCTTTGTGCGTCTCAGCCAACGCTTGCAACTTGGAGAAATAGTCCGTCTGTAATTCATCCAGCTTGACGATAAATTCCCTGTTGTCCATGGACTATCTCCTTAAGTGTTTGTGATGTTTATTCTTAGAGACGTGTCCTTCATATAGGGCCTCCACCTTAGCTCCCTTCATCCTGACGCGTTCCTGTTGCTGGATCTCCGTGCTCCTGGCCGCCTCGAACTTCTGGGCTTCGATCTTCTGCGCGTCGGTCCGGGCGGCTTCCAGTCGCTGTTTCTCGCGCACGCGCGCCTTGTGCTGGGCGATCCTCCGTGCCGCGAACTGGCCTGCGGCCAACGCAGCGCCGGCAGCCGCCGCCATCAGGTCCCAGGCGATGGCTCCGGCTCGGGCGGCAGAATGGGCTGCCACATGAATGACGTGCTCGACATCGCCCCCTGTGCTGCGGCGAGTGCCACGTTGAAATTCGCTAGGCGCCACCATTCCGGCTGAACCAGAGAGACCGAACGAGACCCCCCCGAATCGCCCGCGAGCTTGACCTTGGCCGAGCCCCCCTCCGAAATAATGGCGTCCAGTGCGGCTTGGGTCGTCGGCAAGACGAGCCCATCCGGGGTTTCGCTCAACGGCCATGCGAGCGGGTCTTGTGTGAACACCCCGTCTAAGATCTCCATCCCAGGGGCCACGAGGATGACGTCCGAGCCGGGGATGGGCTTCCTCACGATGACTCCGTCGCCTTCGACCTCCAGCTTGACCCGCACGAGGCAGACTGTGGTCCGGTCGGCCTGCGTCAGGAAGTCCAGCAGGTCCGTACTCCGCACCAACAGGCAGAGCGTGTCGGGCAGCGTGACCATACGCTGGCCCTTCGAGAGCAGCAACCGACTCTCCTGGGATGTGGACATTTGGCGCGACGTTGTCTCCTGGAAGGAGACCATTGCCTTGCGGGTAGGATCCCATCTGGCTGTCTGCTTGTGGTCCACTACCGGCACCAGGGAGGTCCGCCGCTGGACCACCGACTCGAATCTTTCCACCGGGATGTATGTCTGAAGGTGGGGCGGCTTCAAGCTGAAGGGCTCCAGGGACGGAGAGGGCTCCAAGTCCCAGGTCTGGGCCTCGGTGACTTTCCGGCCCTCCCACCGCTGGAGTTCCGCCTGGTAGAGCCCCTGGGCCTCCATGCGCCTTGAGTTCCATGCCTGCCATTCCGGCGTCATCTGGCCAGAGGGTGCCGGTTCGGGGACAGGCCGCTTCGGAGGCTCCCCAATCCGATCTGAAACCTCCGAGGCTCCCAGGCTGAAGGGGACCTGCCTCCAGTGAAAGGACCGGCGGTAGAACTGGACCAGCAGCAGGCACCATCGCGCTTCCGGAAATGCGTAGTCGCCCCAACTCGGAAAAACCGTACTCCATTCGACCATTGACCTTCTCTCCCACAAGGAGACCTGCCTTCTTGAGCTTGCTCAGAAGGTCCCGGTCCTGTTTCTTCAGGCCATCCGAGCGGAGCGTGCCCGCCGTAGCCACCATCTCCACCACGCGTTGGTACTCAGCCGACCATCGAATCCGACCAGCGACCTGGGCCGCCTCGACTCTCGAGGCGATCTCAGGGACTGCTGCCTTGATGTCCTGGATCTTCCGCTCGACCCGGATCACCGGATCCGCCTTGGACCCCGGGATAGGCACCTGGCGGAGTTTGGCCGCCGCGACCGCTAGGCCCTCGGCGATCTTTGGAAGTCGGGCCTCGACATCCTGCTTGGGAAGGATGCGGCCCGATGAGTCCAGGAGTCCCAAGGTGTTCAACTTCGCGACCAGCTGGTCCTTTCTCTGGACCCCCTTGATCTCGATTGGCAGCTTGCCCGTCTCGCGACGGACAAGTTCAAGCTCCTTTGGCGTCAGGGCGGGTGCTCCCAG
>CAIYNT010000113.1 GCA_903927605.1 uncultured Holophagaceae bacterium | reverse complement strand
CCGGGGCTACCTCATGGAGCGCCGAATGCAGAAGCGGCTCGATCAACTCAAGGACCACGTCATCGTGTGCGGCTTCGGCAAGATGGGCTTCCAGGCCGCCTGGGAGCTGAAGAAGGCCGGTGTCCCCTTCGTCATCATTGAGCAGGATGACACCAAGGGCCGCAGCCCCCGCTTCGCTGGGGAGATCATCCTCTATGGCAACGCCATGGACGACCTCATGCTTGAGCGGGCTGGGGTGATGCGGGCCAAGGGCCTCATCACGGCGCTCACCACAGACGCAGACAACGTGCTTGTGACGCTCACGGTAAAACAGATGCGGTCAGACCTCCCGGTGGTGGCCCGCAGCGCCAAGCTCGGCACGGAACGGCAGCTGCGCGCCGCTGGCGCCGACCACATCGTTAGCCCCTACGAGATCGGCGGTCGCCGCATGGCGGGCCTGCTGCTCAAGCCCGAGATGATGAAGTTCTTCGACGTGGTGCTCCAACAGGAGCAGCTGGAGTTGGGCCTAGAGCGCATCGTCATCGCCCCAGGTTCGGCCCTGGTGGGCCAGACCCTGCGGGATGCGCGGCTGCGCCACGCCACCGGTTCCCTGCTCGTGGGCTTGGTCCATCCGGGATGCGGTCTCCAGTTCAACCCGCCGGGGGACGAGCGCTTCCAGGCTCACGATGAGCTGCTCATCATGGGCCCCGCGGAGGCTTTGGAGAACTTGACTCGCTTGGCTGGCAAGATCTCCCAGTGAGGTGATCCTTCAGATCCTATGGATGGAGGTTCTGGCTTGGTCAAGCGCACAGAAAAAGGAACTTCCTGCTGCTGATCGATTTCTGCGGTGAGGTGTGGGAAACGTGCAGCGTTTTCCAAGGGGCTGTGGTCAGGCTGAGGACCCGGAGGGCGTGCCATCGGCCCGTTGCCGCCAGGCAATCCGCAGGCTGTCCATGGTCCTGGCGGCTCTCCGCAGCAGGTGGTTTGGGGTGATGATTTAGGTCGCCATCAACATCAGCATCGTTGAGATGTGCCAATGAGGATGCCCGCGCCGTCCCTATTCCTTGGTAAATCCCGCCCGAAGACTGAGTCTGCTGCGCCGGATCCATTTCGTCGAAGCCCTGAGTACAGTAGGGGTATGAGCATCGCTTTCGTTCATCAGATTGAATATCTGCCAGCAGAAGGCAGCGGCAGCGATGAGCCCGGCAACAGCAAAAACGTGGGATAAAGCAGTCAAAGCCATTCGGATCTCCTACCCGTCCGATTTATTATTGTGTTCTTTAAAAACCAAACAAATAGGGCCTAATACTTAGATAGTCGAAAAAAATCAAATTGTGGGCGATGGATGAGGTTAGGCCTCTAAATTCAGGGATGTTATATCAAGGATTCGGCCGCGTAGGCCGGGCCACCACCCCATGGGGGAGGCGGGGCTCCATGTTCAGCAGCTCCCAGGTGGTGACGGCCATGGCCTGGGCGCCCTGGATCAGCTGGTCCGGCTGCACATGGTCCGGGTAGTCCATCTGGCTGTGGTGGGTGCCCTCGAAGTAGTCCACATGTTCCTGGATGGCCGCGAAGGCGGGCACTCCCGCCCGGTCGAAGGGGGCGTGGTCCGTGCTGTTCATGACGCGCAGGGAGAGTTCCCGCACGCCCAGGTCGTTGGCAGGGGCGATGGCCATGGCCATGAGGCCCCGGCAGCTCTCCCGGCCCTGGAGGTCGAAGCCCTTCACCATGCCCGTGCCCATGTCATCGACGATCACCGCTTGGATGGCATCCAGCTCGGCCTTGTGGGCCTCCACGTAGGCTCTGGAACCCAGGAGGCCCTCTTCCTCGCCACTCCAGAGGATCACACGGAGGGTGCGGCGGGGCTTAAGGCCGGTGGCCTGCAGGGCCCGCAGCATCTCCAGGGCCACGGAGCTGCCCGTGGCGTTATCTGTGGCTCCGGTGCCCAGGTCCCAGCTGTCCAGGTGCCCGCCCAGGATGACTAACTCGGTGGCTTTGTCAGAACCAGGGATTTCGCCGATGACGTTGTGCGCCTGGACCGGCTTGGCCGAGAAACTGCCGCCCAGGGAGAGCTCCAGTTTCACGGGTTCCTTGCGCGCCACTTGGCGGAGCAGCATTTTGTACGGCTCCTGGGGCACGTAGGCGGTGGGGATGGCAGGCTTCTTGGGGTCCCGGCCGGGGCCGCTGGTGGTGAAGCTGAGGCCGTTCTTGCGGCCAGACATCAGGAGCACCGCCTGGGCTCCCTCATCCAGCAGGAACTGGGTCATGGCGGACTGTTCCGCCTGGAAGGCACCCATTTCCCCAGTGCGCCGACCGAGGGGCGGGCGTTTGTCATCGGGGTTGCTGCGCAGCAGGATCCGACCCCGGAGCAGGCCCTTGAAGGGCTGCAGCTCGGCCAAGTTGCGGGCATCCACCAGCATGACCTCGCCCTGAATCGGCCCCTTGGTGGCCGGGGACCAGGCCAACTGGTCCACCCGGAAGCGCAGGCCGTTCTGGGTGAGAAGGCGGGCGCTGTCCACGCCCCGGGTCCAGGCCAGGCCGAAGTCGTAGGCCTCCTCGTGGACGTTCACGGCGCCTAGCCGCTTCATCTCGGCCATGGCCCAGGCCTGGGCCCGGCGCAGCTGATCGGAGCCCGTGAGGCGGGGCCCGATCAGGTCGGCCAGGTATTCCACGCGCTGCACCACGCCAGGATGTTCCCGGATCTCCGTGAGGAGCTTGCCCGAGGGGGTGTCCGGGAAGCTGGTGACCAGGGGCACTGGGGAAGGGGGCGGCGGGGCCGGCGCAAAGGGGGACTGCGCCTGGAGGGTGCCCACCAGGGCCAGGGCCAGGAGGGGAAGGGCGGGCCGCAGCATGGGGACTCCGAAAAGGGTGTCTCCAGAAAACATCATGTTTTGAGGTATGACAAGGAATTCAATTAGCGCTATGCTGATCGTTCTTCGGAAAAACGAGAAATAACGATGGAAACCCTTCGCCCGACAGTTGAGCTCCTCAAGGCCCTGGCCCACCCGGTGCGTCTCCGCATCCTGGCCCTGCTCCGCGAAGGTGAGCTTTGTGTCTGTGAGGTGGCCGAGGTTCTGGGTCTGGCTTCCTCCACCGTGTCCGAGCACCTCACAGACCTGCGTCGCAGCGGTCTGGTGCGGGAGTGGAAGGTAGGCCGCTGGGTCCACGTGGCCTTGGCCGACGAGGCCCAGGCCCGGCCGGTGCTTGAAGCCCTCTGGCCCCTCATGGCCACCGCAGAACCCGCCCTGGCCCGGGACCGCGCCCAGGCCCATTCCCTTCGCTGCCAGACCTGCCAACCCGAGAGTTGCCCCCAGCTGGCACCCTCATCTCATTGATCCCCAACACCCCAGGAGACCCCATGACCACGCAGACCGAGCCCACGACCGAGCCGAGCACTGAGGCCGGCCTCAGCGAAATCACCTTCAACCTCGTGGCCCTGGGTGCTGCCATCGGCGCCAATGCCGAGCGTGCCTTCAAGGCCCATCAGACCCGGCTGGAGGCTCTCGGCGTTTCCAAGGAGGACATGATCCAGGCCGTCAACATCGCCCTGCGTGTGAAGGGCGATCCTCACCAGATGATGATGGCCCTGGCCGAATCCACCCTCACGGATGGCAGCGGCGGTGGCTGCTGCGGTGGCGCCTGCGCCTGCGAGGCTGAGGGTAAGGAAAAGGGCGACTGCGGCGATGACTGCGACTGCCGCTAGGTTCGTAGGTATCTGAGCCATCCAAAATTTGCGCTGATCCGGCCCCGATTCCGAGGCCTTCCGGGAGGCATGCATGTTTCGACCAGCCCTGAGCTCCGATGCGGCTGCTTTCTGTGCCATCTACAACCCCTGTGTGCTGGGTACGACCATCACCTTTGAGGAGGAGGTGGTGACCGAGGCCGACATGGCCGGGCGCATCCAGAAGGTGCAGGAGGCCTATCCCTGGCTCGTGCTGGAGGAGGAAGGGCGGGTGCTGGGCTATGCCTATAGCTCGATCTGGCGGACCCGTGCTGCCTATCGGTTCTCTACGGAAACGGCCATCTATCTGGCCGAGGACGCGCGGGGGCGGGGGCTTGGCGTGCAAATTTACCGCGCCCTGCTTCAGGAGCTGCGCGAACGCGGGTTTCACCTGGCCTTGGGCGGCCTGGCCCTGCCCAACGCGCCCAGCGTGGCCCTGCACGAGAAGCTGGGCTTCGAAAAGGTGGGGCACATGAAGGAGGCGGGCTGGAAGTTCGGCGCCTGGGTCGATGTGGGTTTCTGGCAGCTGCAGCTCTGAGGGAGTGAAGATGGACACGGAAACCAAAGGTTGTGCCTGTGATTGCGCCGCTGCGGTGCCTCCGCCGCCTGTTAGTTCCTTGTGGGCCAGGGGCGGCTGGCTCCTGGTGGCCCTGCCTGCTTGGGTGGGACTCTACAGGAGCCTGAAGCCCCTGGCAGATCTGCTGGCCTTCCGCGTGCTGGGGCTGGGACCGGGCAGCCGCCTGGGTGAGGCCGTGGCCTTCTTCGCCTTCGATGGCCCCAAGGTCCTGATGCTTTTAGGTCTCGTGGTGCTAGGAGTCAGTTTCGTCCAGACCTTCATCAGCCCGGAAGCGACCCGGGATCTGCTGGCCAAGCGCACCGGGGCTTGGAGCAACCTGCTGGCCTCCCTGCTGGGCATCGCCACGCCCTTCTGCTCCTGTTCGGCGGTGCCGCTCTTCATCGGCTTCGTGCGGGTGGGCGTGCCTCTGGGCGCCACCTTCAGCTTTCTGATTTCGGCCCCCATGGTGAATGAAGTGGCCCTCTTCCTGCTCTGGAGCCTCTTCGGCTGGCGCATCGCCCTCCTCTACACAGCCACTGGGGTGGCGGTGGCCTTCGTCTCGGGCTGGCTCATCGGCCTGCTGAAGATGGAGCGTCACTTGGAGCCATGGGTGATGGAGATCCCCTACGAGGCTGCGGCGGCATCTTCCACCGCCATGGGGTTTGCCCAGCGCCTGGAGCTTGCTGTCCAGGCAACATGGGACATCGTGGGCAAGGTCTGGCCCTACGTGCTGGGTGGCATCGCCGTGGGCGCCTTCCTGCATGGCTACGTGCCGGCGGAGCTGCTGGCCCGCTTCATGGGCAAGTCCGCCTGGTGGAGTGTGCCCCTGGCGGTGCTCATCGGCGTGCCGCTCTATGCCAATGCCGCCGGCATCATCCCCATCGTGCAAGTGCTGCTGGCCAAGGGCGCCGCCCTGGGCACGGCCCTGGCCTTCATGATGGCCGTGGCGGGGCTCTCGCTACCTGAGACCGTGATCCTGCGGAAGGTCCTGCGCCCCACCCTGATCGCCACCTTCCTGGGTGTCGTCACCTTGGGCATCGTGATCGTAGGGTACCTCTTCAATTTCCTGATGTAGGAGTGACCATGAAGATCGAAGTGCTGGGCACGGGTTGTGCGAAGTGCAAGCTACTGGCGGAACGGGCCGAGGATGCGGCCCGGGGCATGGGCTTGGCCTACACCCTGGTGAAGGTGACGGAGTACCCGGACATCGTGGCCCGGGGTGTGATGAGCACGCCTGGACTGGTGGTCGACGGGGTTTTGAAGTGTCAGGGCACGGTGCCCACGGTGGCGGCGATCCAGGCTCTGCTGCGGTAGGATGGCCAGACGTAAAGCGGAGAGGTCATGCGCATCGGCATCATGGGGTATGGCCGCTTCGGGGTGGCGCTTGGATCACTGATTCGGGAGGCCGGGCACGGCTTCCGTGCCTGGGATCCCGTGGCCCCGATCCCCGCAGAGCATCAGGCGGGCAGCCTTCAGGGCTTGGTCGCCGAGCACGACACCCTGGTGCTGGCGGTTCCCGTACCTTTGCTTGGAAGCGCCCTCGGGAGCATCCGGCCCCTGCTGAGGCCGGACCACTTGGTCTTCGATGTGGGCAGCGTGAAGGTGGGGCCCTGCGGCCTTCTGGAGACGCATCTCGGCGCCGCGATCCCCCATGCAGGAACCCACCCGCTCTTCGGTCCCGTGAGCCTTGCTCGTGCTGAGAGGCCCCTGCGGGTGGTGCTCTGCGCCTCGCCCCACCATCCCGAGGCCGCCAGGAGCATCGAGACGCTCTTCCTCGGCCTGGGGTGCGAGGTGCTGCGCCAGAGTCCCGAGGACCATGACCGCGTCATGGCCACTACTCACGCCCTCACCTTCTTCATCGCCAAGGGGCTCTTGGCCGTAGGGGCTGGGGCCGAATTGCCCTTCACGCCACCCTCCTTCCACGCCATCGCCCGCACCCTGGAGTCTGTGCGGGAGGACGCGGGCCACCTCTTCGCGGCCCTCCAGAATGAAAATCCGTTTGCCAGCGGGGCTCGGGAAGGCCTGTTGGAGGCCCTGACTGCCATCCATACCAGCCTTGCCGAAGCTCTTAAGACCGGTGGCGGCGAGCAGCTCTCCATCCCCGGCCTGGGCTTGGCCACGCGCTCCCCGGCCCTGCAGGAGGCCCGTGATCACATCGACGCCCTGGACCAGGAGTTGGTGAACCTGTTGGCCCGGCGCACGGAATTGGTGCTTCGCGCCGGGCGCGCCAAGGCGGAACTGCACCTCCCCATCCACGACCCCGAACGGGAGTCCGCCCAGCTTCAGGCTCGCCGTGCCTGGGCCGCCGAGGCCGGGCTCGATGCCCAGGGGGTGGAGGAGGTCTTCCGGTCCGTGCTGAGGGCCTCCCGGGTGGCGCAGGGGAAATAGCTCGAAACCAGGGCGTGTCTTCAAAGTCCAGAGGGCCAACTGGATGTAGGGGGGTGTGCAAATGCTCCAGCAGCGATACCTCATGGGTGTGACCTTGAGGTAAAGCGGGGGTGAGAACCTTCTCACAAGGCTCTCTTGAGAGCCTCCACGAGAGTCTTCATCTGGTACGGCTTCTGGATGAACCCCGCGAGTCCACGGCCCAGGAACTGCTGGATGGCATCCTGCTCGTTGTAGCCACTGGAGAGGATCACCCGTACCGCCGGATCCAGGGCCTTCATCCTGCGGAAGGCCTCCTTCCCGTCCAGGCGGGGCATGGTGAGGTCCATTAGGACCAAGGTGTAGGCACCCGGCTGGAAGTGCTCCAGGGCCTCCTGGCCGTCCGAGGCGGTCTCCACCTCGAAACCCAGGTGCTCCAGCATGGCGGCGATGCTCTGGCGCAGATCCACCTCGTCATCCACCAGGAGCACCTTCCCGCAGAAGGGGGTGCTCAGGGCTGTCGGAGCAGCCTCGGGTACCGGAACCTGGCCGAGCATGGCGCGGAAGTAGACATGGAAGGTGCTCCCCTTCCCGGATTCCGAGTAGATCTTGATGCCCGCCCGGTGGCCGCGGAGGATGCCCAGCATGGCTGACAGGCCCAGACCTCGGCCCGAGGCCTTCGTGGTGAAGAAGGGATCGAAGATTCGGCCCAGAGTTTCGGAGGACATGCCGCAGCCGGTATCGGAGATCTGCAGCGTCACGAAAGTCCCCGGTTCCAGTTCCTGCCCGGCAAAGAGGAAGTCCATGGCCTGCTGGCCCAGTTCCCGGGTGCCAGTGGCGATGCTGATGATGCCGTCCCGGTCTCCGATAGCCTCGGAGGCGTTTGTCACTAGGTTCATGATCACCTGCTGGACCTGAGTGGCGTCTGCTTCGATGGCGGGGAGGTCGGACTGCAGGTCGTACCGCAGGGCCACCTTCTTCGAGATGGAAACGGACAGCAGGTGGGTGATCTCCTCCACTTGGCGGCTGAGGTCCAGGGGTTCAACAATGAACCTGCCCTTGCCCGAGTAGGCCAGCATCTGGCGGGTGAGGTCCGCGGCCCGGAGGATGGTGTTCTCGATGTTCTTCAGGTAGGGTTCCGAGGCTGTGTTGGCCGGCAGTTTCAGTTTGGCCAGATCCAGGTTGCCGAGGACCGCGCTGAGAAGGTTGTTGAAGTCGTGGGCGATGCCCCCGGCCAGCACGCCGAGGCTTTCCAGTTTCTGCGCCTGACGGAGCGCATCCTGGGACCTGCGCTCGTCCGTCACATCCCGGCTGATGCCCGCCAGGAGGTAGATTTCCGCTTCCGCGTTCCGGATGGGAACCATCTGCGTGAGTAGCACCCGCTTCCCGCCGGGCAAGTTGAGCACCTCCTCGTAGTTGAGGTTGCGACCGGCGGCCACGCAGCGCTTCAAGTTGCCGGTGATGAAGTCGGCCACATCGCTGGGCAGGCAGTCGTGGGGCCTCTTGCCCACCACCTCGGCGGTGGTGACCCCAAAGGTGGCGGTGAAGCTCGGGTTCACGCCTTCGAACTGGAACGAGCCATCCGGCATCACGCGCAGGACCTTGATCAGGTCCGGCGAGTTCAGGTAGATGCCCCGGTAGCGGTCCTCGCTGGCCCGGCGTGCGGCCTCGGCCTCTAGGCGTGCGGTGATATTCAGTATCAGCCAGATCTCGCAGTCCGGCAGCGTGCGCATGCGGATTTCTACATCGCAATGTCCCCCGTCCTTGCGCAGGATCCGGGCGATCAGGGGAGCCACTGCGTGCGTGTCGCGCTTGGATTGGTAGGCATCCCGGACCCGTTGGCATCCAATGGGATCAAGGGTCCTGAGCCAACTTTCGATATCGGACAGCTCGGTGCGGTCGTAGCCCGTCAGGTGCTCCACCGCAGCGTTAGCGTAGAAACCGGAATCATCGATGTAGACAGCGCCTCCGGGCAGGTGTTCCACCAACAGCCTGAGCCGCTGTTCCCTTTCGGCCAGGTTGGCCTCGGCCTCCCGCCGGTGCTGGACCTCCTCCTGCAACTGCAGGGTCCTGGACCCCACGAGTCGGCGCAACTGGAGGATCCAGAGGCTGCCGATTAGGCTGAGGACCAGGGTCGCAGCCAGCCCGAATCCGGCCCACTTCAACCAGGCAGCCCCGACGGAGTGGTGTGGCTCAAACAGAAAGGCGTGCGGATCCCTCACGGACTTCAGCACCCCGAGCCGAACGGAGGCTTGGGCGATGCGTTCGAAGCGGCCCGGGTTCATGTGACCGGGGTCCACCAGCTTTGGCAGGACCAGGTCCCTCATGCTCTTGGCCTCGTACTCGAAATGCTCCCGGGTCAGGCCCCGGGCCTGGACTTCCGGCATGGCGAGGATCAGGTCGATGATCTCCGCCGGATGCTCCATGGCGTATTCCCAGCCCCGGAAGGAGGCCGACCTGAATCGCTCGGCCAGTTCCGGGTTGGTCTCGGCAAAGGCCCGAGTCGTGAAGAGGAGGTCGCCGTAGAAATCGATCCCGTAATCTGCGGGACGGATCAGGCTGAGTTCAGCGCCTTTTGCTTCGAGGGCGAAGGGCTCATCCGTGATGTAGGCCGAGATGGCATCGACCTTCCCGGTCAGGAGGTCATCCAGATTCCAGGTGTGGGGCACCGCGATCAACGCCTCGGGCCTGATGCCTTCGGACTGGAGCATGGCAAATATCTCCATCTGTCCCTGATTCCCGGCGAACATCACCCGGCGTCCAGCCAGATCCGAGGGCCGCATGATGTGGCTCTTGCGCAGGGCGATGATCACGTAGGGGGAGTGCTGGAAAACCACCCCCAGCGACACTAGGGGGCGCCCTTCCTGGTAGGCCTGGAAGACCTCCATGTCACTGACACCGAACTCCGCCTCACCGCCTTCCACCACCGGCAAGGGCAACCGTTTTGGGCTCGCCTCCCGCATGGCCACATCCAGCCCCTCCGCCGCGTAAAAGCCCTTGGCCTGGGCCGCGTAATAGCCCGCGAACTGGAAGGCGTGCGCCCACTTCAGCTGCAGCGTCACCTTCCGGAGCGGCGCTGCCTGGACTCCTAGATGCCACAGGAGGATGGCCATCCCAAACAGGATTTGCCGCAAGGTCAGAAGGAGTCTTTGCATGGTTACCCGTGAAGGAAGGGGCGGCGTGATGGGGTTTCATGCCGATTCCATGTCATTGGTAGAGTGGAAGCCAACCTCCAGAATGCTCATTCCAGGATGACCAAGCCTTCCATCGTGACGGGCGTCACGTATGGCTGACACCTTCGAGCCTGCTCGTGGGCAATGAACTTCTCCACCCTACCCACACCCTGAGGCGTGGTTTGAGGATGGAGTTTCCCGTTTTACAAAGGCTGCGTTAGGAACTTTCGCTCCGTCCGTCTTACGTCCTTTCCCTCCCGGGTGAGAACTGGCGCCCAACGCCTGCTCTCCTAGCCTCAGGGTGCCTTGCGGCTTTTCCCCTTTCGGCCGGGCTCTTCCCGCTGCTCCAGCGGTGTTGGTGGCGGGTGCTGCTCCTGGGCCCGCTCCTAAGGTTCCTTGCAAAACTGTCTGCTGGGCCAGCATCGCGGCCCGCTGGGTTCCGACATTCCGGCCCGTGACCATCTTCTTGGCCTGCTTCGGGGTGGCCGAGCCGTCCAGGATGGCCTTCAGCGCCCGCTGCTGGACGACCTTGGCCGCGTTCGTGTCGGCGTGGTCCGTGTGGCCGCAGGCCAGGCACTTGAACGAACCTGCCGCCACAATCCCCTCCCTACTTCGTTGAGGAAGGGGATTGTGGCGGCAAGTTTCGTTCAAATTCTTGGTCCTTGGCTTGAGGACGCCACCCCGATCTTCGTCGCAGGTGCGCTGGAGAAGACCTTTGGGTTCAGGGTTCCAATGGAGTTCGAATACGCAATTGTCGTTTCACCAGGGAACATGTGTTGATGAGAATTCTTTACTTTTTCCAAATAATACTGATATCGACAAGGTCAAATAGAGGCGCGCAGCGCTGCGCGGGATAAAAAAAGGCGGGCCCCCATCGGGGACCCGCCTTTGAGAATGCATTGAGAGGCGCTGGTCAGCCCGCGCCTATTTCCCGTAGCGCTTGCTCACTTCGCTCCACT
>CAIYNT010000112.1 GCA_903927605.1 uncultured Holophagaceae bacterium | reverse complement strand
TTGACGATCTTCACGCCCCTGATCTCCCTGGCCTTGGCCTTCACCTCGGCGATCACCTCGGCGGCGAAGTCGAAGTGGCTCTGGGTGTACATGCGGCGGGGGAAGGCCAGGCGCACCAGTTCCATGCTGTGGTAGGTCTCGGTGCCGTCTTCAAGGTGCTTGCCGAACATGACCGAGCCGATCTCCACGCCCCGGATGCCACCTTCCAGGTAGAGGGCATTGCAGAGGGCCCAGGCCGGGTATTGGGCCACGGGCATGTCCGGCAGCACGGTCTTGGCATCGATGTAGACGGCGTGGCCGCCGGTGGGTTTCACAAAGCCCACGCCCGCAGCCTCCAGCTTCTCACCCAGGTACTCGGCAGTGCGCAGGCGGTAGCGCAGGTATGACTCGTCCATGCCCTCCTCCAGGCCCACCGCCAGGGCCTCCAGGTCGCGCCCGGCCAGGCCGCCATAGGTGGGGAAGCCCTCGGTGAGGATGAGCATGTTGCGGACGGGATCCAGCCACTCGTCGCTGCGCAACATGATGAAGCCGCCCATGTTCACCATGCCGTCCTTCTTGGCGCTCATGGTGCAGCCATCCGCGTAGCTGAACATCTCCTGGCAGATGGCCCGGATCGGTGTGTCCTGGTAGCCGTCCTCGCGGAGCTTGACGAACATGGCGTTCTCCGCGAAGCGGCAGACGTCCAGGATGAGCGGCTTGCCGTGCTGCTTGAGCAGCCTCGCATAGACCCGGAGGTTGGCCATGGAGACCGGCTGGCCCCCACCGGTGTTGTTGGTCACGGTGAGCATGCCGAAGGGGATGCGGTGGCCTTCCTGCTTCAGGACTGCTTCCACCCGGGCCAGGTCGATGTTGCCCTTGAAGGGATGGATGAGGCTGGGCTGGAGCCCCTCGGGGATGACCAGATCCAGGGCCTCCACGCCGTTGAATTCGAGGTTGGCGCGGGTGGTGTCGAAGTGGCAGTTGTTGGGGACCAGGTCACCCTTCTTGCAGACCGCCGTGAACAGCACCTTCTCGGCGGCCCTCCCCTGATGGGTGGGGATGAAATGCGGCATGCCCGTGATGTCCCGGAGCACGGCTTCCAGGCGGAAGAAGCTGCGGGCGCCCGCATAGCTCTCGTCCCCGATCATGATGGCGCCCCACTGGGCTGAGCTCATGGCGCCGGTGCCGGAATCCGTGAGCCAGTCCAGCAGCACGTCCTCGGCCCGCAGCTTGAACACATTCAGCTTCGCAGCCTCCAGCATCCCCATACGTTCCTGGGCGGTGGTCATGCGGATGGGCTCGACGGACTTGATGCGGAAGGGCTCGATCATGGTGCGGGGCATGGGGGCTCCTGAGGGCAGACCCAGGCTACCTGAGGCGACTGGGAACCACATCACAAGGGGACTGGATCTGCAGACCGCCCCAGGCCATCCTGGATGGTTCGGAGAATGCGCATGAGTCTTCTGCTGACCGTGGATGTGGGCAACACCAACGTCGTGTTGGGGATCTTCGATCTCAAGCAGGGGCCGGACGCGCCGCTGGTCTGTTCCTGGCGCCTGGCCACCAGCCGGGAGCGCACCATCGATGAATATGGCCTTTCCATGCTCGCCTTGATGCGGCACCAGGGGATCGAGGCCAGCCAGATCAAGCATGTCGCCATCTCCTGCGTGGTGCCGCCCCTGCATCCGGTCCTCATGGGCCTGGCCAAGGCCTTTTTCGGCGTGGATGCCTTCTATGTGGAACCTGGCGTGAAGACCGGCGTCAAGGTGCTCATCGACAATCCCTCGGAGCTGGGCGCCGACCGCCTCGTGAACGCGGTGGCCGGCATCGAGATGTTCGGGGCCCCGCTCATCGTGGTGGACTTCGGCACCGCCACCACCTTCGATGTGATCAACGCCAAGAAGGAATACCTGGGGGGTCTCATCTGCCCGGGTCTGAAGATCAGCGCCGACGCGCTCTTCGAGCGGGCGAGCCGCCTGCCGCGCGTGGAGATCGCCGAGCCCGAGCGCCTGGTGGGCCGCAACACCGTCCAGGCCATGCAGTCCGGCATCTTCTACGGCTACATCGGTATGGTGGATGGCATCCTGGACCGCCTGCTCGGGGAGTGTCCACAGGCTAAGGTCGCCGCCACGGGCGGCCTGAGCCGCGTCATCGCGCCCCACACCCGGCATATCAAGCATATCGCCCTGGACCTCACCTTGGACGGCCTGCGGACCCTCTGGTTCCGCAACCAGGGCAGCGGCCGGAAATAAGATCCATGGACCTGCCCCTGATCCGGCTGGCCGTGGTGGATTCCACCCAGACCTTCCTGCGGCGGAATCCCCACTTGGGTTTCTGCGTCGTGGTGGCGGACCGGCAGAGCGAGGGCCGGGGCCGCCAGGGCAACCAATGGGAGAGCGCCGCCGGAGCCGGGCTCTGGATGTCGGCGGCCCTGCCTGCGCCCTCGGGCGTAGCCCCAGGTCTGGTGCTTCAGCGGGCCATGGCCGCCGCCGCCGGGGTGTTGGACCCCGGGGGCCATATCCTGGGGCTCAAGTGGCCCAACGACCTCGTGGCCTGGAAGCATGGCCATCTGGTGAAGCTGGGCGGCATCCTGGGGGAGCAGATGGGGGATCGGCTCATCCTGGGGTTGGGGGTGAACCTGACCGCGGCCCCCGTGATTCCCGGCCGTGCAATCCCACCAGCCTGCTTGAAGGATCTGGGCTTGGAATTTCCATCCATACTCGGTTCGGCCGCTCTTATCGCCAAATATTGGACGAGTTTGACGGAAGAATATCAACCTCTTTTCAAGTGGCCCGAAACTGGCGCAGCCATTCGTTGGGAGGACGGGCAGGGCACCTGCCTGGGCTGGGAACCGGATGGGCGGCTGAAGGTGGTCACGGCCGAAGGAATCCGGCGGTTGAGTGCGGGAGAGATCACGGGACTTGGTTGATCACAGCACAGCCCGGATCTCGGTCTCGCTAAGGATCCTGGGGCTGTTCTTGGCGGCCTGGAGGATGCGGTCCACGCGGACAGGGCTGGGGTCATAGCCGTTCATTTCGAGCCAGTAGACGACGTTGCTGTGGCCGGCCATGGGGCCGATCTCGATCTCCTGGCGGCGGCCCACCAGGGCGGCGGGGACGCCGGAATAGACCGCATCGGCCAGTTCCACGTCGCCACGATGCAGGGCCTTCACGATGGCGGCGGCATGGACCCCGGTCCCCGTCCGGAAGGCATCCCGGCCCAGCACGGGGTAATTCGCCGGGATCTCCACGTCGCAGAGTTCGGCCACCAACTCTGCCAGGGCCGGCAAGTCCGAAAGATCGCCCTTGGGGAAGCCCATGAGGTGCAGGTTGATCATGAGCTGGTCCAGGGCCACGTTGCCGCAGCGCTCACCGATGCCCAGGATGCTGCCGTGGAGGCGGTCCGCCCCAGCCTCGAAGGCGGCGATGGCATTGGCCACACCCAGACCCCGGTCGTTGTGGCCGTGCCAGTCGATGCGCACGGAGCGGTCCTTCACGACTTCTGTCTTGATGAAGCCGACCAGTTTCCGGACGCCATCAGGTGTAGCGTGACCGCAGGTATCCGACAGGCAGATGGACTGGGCGCCCTCATCCATGGCGGCGCCGTAGATGGCCTTCAGGACGTCCGGCCTGGCGCGGGTGCTGTCCTCGGTCACCATCATCACGGGTACTTCATGGCGGTGGCAGAAGGCGACCGCCTTCCGGGCGGTGGCCACCAGGAAACCCAGGTCCCAGCCCTCCACGTCCATGCGGATGGGGCTGGAACCCAGGAAGGCCCCGGCTTCGAGCGGCATCCCCGCCCGCTGCTGGATCTCGGCCACCTGGACGAGATCAGCCTCAAGGGTCCGCACGGCTGCATTGGGGGAGATGGGCAGGCGGTGGTCACGGATCTCCATCATGAGGGCCCGCACGGCCGCCAGGGGCTTGGGGCCCGCGCCCGGCATGCCCAAGTCCACGGCGTCCACGCCCATGTGGGCCAGCCGGTGGATGAGATCGCGTTTGGCGGCAATGTCCGGATCGCGGACGGAGGGGCTCTGTAGGCCATCCCGCAAGGTCTCGTCGTTCAGAAGGGGAACCCTGGCGTCCTTCGAGGGAAGGCCATTCCAGTCGTTGATCAGCTCGTCGAGGGTCATGAGGGTTCAGCCAGCCTCAGACTACGGTGACTTCGATCCGGCGGTCCAGCAGGGTTCCCAGGAGCGCGCCCTTGTCGAGGAAGGCCACGGTCTCTGAATCCACATCTCCCGCGGCATCCAGGATGAGGTGAAGGCACTCGTCATCCACTTCGATGGCCAGATGCTGTACCGCCTGCCGCCGGCGGCGATCCAGGGCATCCGCCCCCCGCAGGATCGCTGCCAGCTTCCGTACCACCTGCCGGTGCCAGGGCGCCAGGGCCCGGAAGGCCTCATGCTTCGCGTGATGGGGAGGTTTTCCCCGATGGAAGCGCACCACCTGCGCCAGCAGCTCCACCTCCTCGGGCCAGAAGCCGGGCAGGGCGGCGTTCCGGATCAGGTATTCGCCATGCTTATGGTGACCCTTCTCGGAGATGGAGAACCCGATGTCGTGCAGCCTGGACGCATAGGCCAACCACTGACGCTCGGTGTCCCCCAGCTCGAAGTGGGGCTGGAGTGAGATGAACAGCTCGTCCGCCAGACGAGCCACCTGGCGGCTGTGGCCGGGGTCGGGATCGAGCCGGGAGGCCAGCTGTTCGATGGAGGCCCGCCGGCGCTCCGCCAGGGGTGGGATGGCCGCTCCACCGTGTTTGAGGGCCTCCCAGATCATCCCTTCGCGCAGACCCACAGGCAGGTGGCGCAAGGGCGGCGCCCCCAGCCATTCCATGAGGGACAAGGCCCAAAGGGCCCCCACATGGAGCACCTCCCCCCGCTTGGGATCTACGCCCAAGCGCTCCACGCGCTGTTGGGCATCGACGCGCCAGAGCTTCAAGGTGAAGTCCCGCAGCTGTTCGACGCTGAAGGCTTGGCCTGCGGCCGCACCTTTGGCCAGTTCTTCCAGGGTACCCGAGGTGCCCAGGATCAAGGCTGGCTCGGGCAACTCGGAGGGCAGGTCCTTGCGGGCCTTCTTCAGGATGCGACGGATCATCCTGCGCAGTCGTTTGAGGTCATGGGCCGTTGGTGGATTGGCGGTCTGGGCAGCATCGGCCAGCCGCTGCAGCCCCCAGGGCAGAGAAATGGTGGCCGCCACACGGCCCCCCTTCACCCAGGTGAGTTCCGTGCTGCCGCCGCCGATGTCCACCAGGGTCACGGGTTCCGGGGGGAAGGGAATGGCGTGGGAGACGGCCTGGTGGATGAGCCGAGCCTCCTCCTCGCCCGAGATCACCTGGATGGAAATGCCCAGTTTTTCGGCTTCCATCAGAAAGGCCTGGGCGTTCTTCGCATCGCGCAAGGCGGCGGTGCCGCAGGCCAGGATGGTCTCGCAGCCGAAGTCCCGGATGGTCTTGGCCATCTGGGTCAGTGCTTCCAGACCTGCCCGGAAAGCCTCAGGACCGATCTCGCCGGACTTCGCCTCCCCCCGGGCCAGGCGCACCATGGCCTTGTCCCGAGCCAGCACCCGCTGACCGCCCATGGGATCGGCCTCCACCACGACCATGTGAATGGAGTTCGATCCGACATCGACGGCGGCAATCCGCATGGGACGATTGTGGCCAATGCCGCGATCCTTGAGCCAGGAAACTTGGAGGAACCTTGCTGAGACATCTGGTCTGCCTGCTGCTCTCGCTGCCTCTGGCCGCGCAGAAGCTGGCTCTGAGCTTGGATGATGCCCCTTTCCTCCGGCCCTCGCCGCTCCTGGCTGCGCTGGCCCAGCACGAAGCCATGCGGAAGGCCCTGAAGGCACGGGCGGTGCGCACCATCCTCTTCGCCAATGGCATCAACGGTGGGGACACACCTGAGGGAAGGGCCATCCTCCAGGCCTGGGGCGAGGCTGGGCACCAGGTGGCCAATCACAGCTACAGCCACTGGGATCTGAACGACGACAAGGTACTGCTGAAGGCCTACGAGGCGGACTTCCTCAAGGAAGAGACCCTGATCCGCGATCTGCCAGGCTTCACCAAGCGCTATCGCTACCCATTCCTGCGGGCGGGAAGCACTGCGGCCAAGCGGGATGGTTTCTATGGCTTCCTGAAGGCCCGGGGCCTTGCCATTGGCCATGTCAGCATCGACACTGCGGACTGGTTACTGGATGAGCGGCTTCGCAAGCGCTTGGAGATGGATCCGAACGCGGATCTGGCCCCCTATCGTGATCTCTATCTGAAGCACCTCTGGGCCTGCGCCCGCTTCTACGACACCTGGAGCCGCGAGGCCCTCGGTCGCGAGATCCCGCATGTGATCCTCCTGCACTGTCGCCTGCTGAACGGCCTCTTCCTGGGCGACGTCATCGACTTCTTCCGCGCCAAGGGCTGGACCTGGATCGATCCCGCAACTGCCTTCGCGGACCCGGTCTATGCCCTCATGCCGAAGAACCTGCCGGGCGGTGAGGCCTTGGCGGATGCGGTGTCGGCCGAACGCGGCCAGCGGGGCTTCGTGAATGCCTGGCGCACTCAAGCCACAGACCCGGATGATCTCTTGTTTTCAGAGGGGCGGCTGACCGAGCGGATGGATCAGCTAGGGCTTTAAGTGGAACCGCGAAATGCGAGGGTCGAGTGGCTCAGCTAACCGGCCTACTCTGACTTCGCGGGCCCCTGCACCAGTTGAACGAGCTCCACCCGATTGCGGACACCCGTCTTCTGGAAGATTCGGTAGTTGTGGTCTTTCACGGTTTTCAGCGAGATGAAGAGCGCATCGGCGATTTCTTGGTTGGTCAATCCGCGACAGATGAGCTGGATGACTTCCTGTTCCCGTTTCGAGATTCCGAAACCATTGTTGAAAGTGGGTTCCAGGGCTGGCACTGCGACCGGATCTGATGTGCCAGATTCCTGGATCCGGGGAGTTCGATCAAAGAAATGGATCCAGCAGACCGTCGCGAGGTTGTAGAGGGTTTCAAGACCCACCAGGATGATGACGTAGGTATGGTGCGGAACCAGGCTTGAGAAGCGGTTCCACCATATGAAGACAGCCAGGGTCACGAACAGCGCCGAGTAAATGGCTCCCAGGGTCCGGAGCTTACGCCAGGATTCCTCCTCCTCCCGCCGGTGTGCACTGAAGAGAATCCATAGGCTCAGCATGGCCACAGTCAGGAATACCAGCGAGGAGAGTCCCCGGCTGAGGAACCGAATCCAGGGATCCAGCCGCAGGGAGAAGAGCACCAGGCAGGCCACCGCTACGACCACCGAAAGGAGGAGGGGCCCTTTCTGTGTATTCCAAGAAGAGATCTTCGGACGAGCCCGGTGCGTGGCCCGGAGGGTGAAGGCTAGATAGGACGAACCCCAAAGAATGGCCACCGCCATGGAGACCCATGTCAGTGCCGCGTTCAAGACACGCCAGGTGGGGGGCGGGAGGCCTCCCAGGAGGGTCGTTTCCGTGTACTGGCGCACGAACCAGATGAGGACCCAGAGGTTGTATAGCAACAGGGGGGCGATCAACGACTCGGTCAGAGGCGAATAGAGGTGATGAGAGCGGCGGGACATCCAGGCCAGGGACATAAATCCGGTGCCTAGCGCGACAAGGAATGTCAGGAACATCAGGGGAGGCATGGGCCAAATCTTACCTCAGGATCGCTTTCGCCTTCGCTCTAGCTGGTCGACGAAGCCTTCAAACCCGCCGGACTTAAGTCCGGATTTTGGGAATCAGGACTTTCGGCGGATGGACCCGCAGAACCTGGCCCCTAACTTCCCCCTTGTGGATTCCCTTTTCTCAACCACCCTTTCCAGGGGGTATCACGATGAGCAGACAGGTCCTTCTATCCCTCGCGGCCATTGGGTTAATTGTGCTTCCGGGTTGCGACTCGCCCCTCACTGTCCCGGTCTTTCAACAGCCCCAGACGCCCATTCCCGAAGTGGACGCCAAGGATCTGGCGCCCGCGGCACCCATCGGGTACATGTGGCCGCATCTTAGGAGGGAATGGGTCGCCGCACAGCTGCCCCCGGGCAATATTCGGGTGAAAGACAGGATTCAGGACATCAGCCGGCCTCGTGACTATGCCATCGAGGTGCCCGTAGGGGGAACTGTGAAGGCCCAAGTGGTGGAAGGCCGGAAGGCCTATTACCGGGTGCGCTGCGTCAACGCTCTCGGCGTCGGTCGAGGCCCTGGACTGGACCAGAACCGAATACGCACAGGGGACCCTCTGGCCACCTATTGGAATGCAGAGAAGGAGCCGCGTACGGTCTACTTCACTGTGATCCCGTTGGATCAGAGCATGGCGGGTGAGTCCTACACGCTTGAGGTCATTCGCGGCTGGATGGCAGGGCCTCCAAGTCCGTCAGAACTTAAGCCTGGATCTTAAGAATCAAGACTAATCGCGGATGGATCGGCAACGATGGACCCCTATCTGGCCCGTCGAGAGCTTCACTGCTACAGCCACCGGCTGCTGGAGACATCACCATGACCAGACAAATCCATGGAACCCTCGCCGCCATCCTGCTGATGGCATCCATAGGCTGCAACCCACCTGTCGCGAGCCAGGCAGTTCAACAGGCTCAGAGGCCCACTCCCGAAGTGGTGGATGCGAAGGATCTGCTGGCCTCGACCAATGGACCCGTGGCGCCCCCCAGCATGGGCCTGTTCATGCATTTGCCTGCCATCAGGCCACTGCAGCTTCCCGTCGGGAGCGTCCGGGTGAAGGATAAGATTCCAGGTGTCGGAGGGCGTTGTCTCTACGCCGCCGAGGTACCCGGTGGGGGGACCGTGAAAGCCCAAGTGGTGGAAGGCCGGATGGCTTGGCTCCAGGTGCTGGCGGTCAACGACAGGGGCAGCAGGGATGGACCTGGACTGAACCAGAACCGGTTCCCGCACTCGGACCCCCAGGCCTCCTATAGGAACTCCGGGAAGGAACCGCGATTGATCTACTTCGTCGTGCAAGCGTTGGATTCAAGCATGGCGGACGAGGAATTCGTCCTGGAGGTCCTGCGCGACTGACCGATCTTCCGAGTCCACCCCATGGCTATGATGCCTCCACCTCCCGAATTCTCGGCAACTCTGTCCAGATGCCCTTCTGTCGTAGGGGCTCTTTCTTCCATGGTTGCTTGCGGGTTGCTTGGACTTGGCATCGTGCATCTTGGAGCTCTCTGGAACCTCGGCGGACCCTCCTCTGGTGCTCGTCCGCCACGCCTGGCTGCCCTTCCTCACCGTTTCACTCTCTCGGTGGACCTGACTGAACCCAGTTTGCAAGACAAGACGTGGAAACCAGGCAAGTCGGGTCCCGGCGGAGGGGGTCTGGGCACCAATACGGTGGATCCAGCGCTCTTGTCCTTCACGAAGGTGGCTGTTCCCTCGGTGGACTTGGATGCGGTTTTGCCCTTATCCCCCCGGGAGCCCCTCCCCACCTTCGCTGGTGAGGCCACCCTTCCGCTGGCTCCTGGCGGCGATGGAAATCCGGCCGGGCATGGGTTCGGCTTTGGTTATGGCACAGGTGATGGGATTGGCCAGGGCGGGGGTGAGTGGGGCGTCACGAAAAAAGTAAGAGCCGGCTACCCCCCGCAAGCTCTCATTAAGAATATTCAGGGTTATGTCGTGGTCCTAGTGACCGTCGATGAGCAAGGAACCCCCATCAAAGTGAAACCCATCAAGGGCAATGACCTTCTGATGGCGGAGTGCCTTCGAGTTCTGATGCTCTGGAGGTTCGAACAACCCGCCAAGTACGGATTGCACGCGCCCGTCTCCTTTCCCGTGACGCACAAGTTTGAACTCGTAGCTGCGCATATGAAATAGGCGGATGGGCCGTGCCACCCTATCAATTCGGTCACCGCTCTGATCAGCCGCCTTGACCTCCGGTAACCGTTGCACGAAGTCCAGACGCCCGGCCATGCTCGATCCACATTCGAGGTGATCTCATGGCTTTGACGGTGGACGGCATCTTTGCACTCATGCCCGAGCTCTTCCTTCCGGAAAAGGCCCAGGGCCTCACGGTCTCCGTCTACTACCAGGTGACTGGCGAGGGCGGTGGCGACTACACCTGCCGGATCGACAACGGCGCCTTCTCCCTGAAGCGGGAAGCCAAGCCCGACGCCACGTCGCTGGTGGTGATCGGGGCGGAAGACTGGATCGCCCTCAATGAAGGCAAGCTTGATCCCATGCAGGCCTTCATGACCGGCAAGCTCAAGGGTACCGGCGATCTTGGGTTGCTCCAGAAATTCCCCAAGTTTTTCAGGAAGCCCCAGAAGGAGGGCGGTCCGGTGAAGCCCCTGAAAGACCTGGTGCCCGCCCGCCTGGCGCTGGCGGGAGCGGGCCTCAAGGTGAGCGTGGGAAGCGAAAGCTGGGGCGCTGGGTCCGAAGTGACTGGCAACGATGCCGCTGTGCGCGCCCTGGTCTGCGGCCTCGCCGATCCCGGCCCGGCGCTGCTGGGTGGCCAGCTCCGGTTCTCCGGCGACATGACTTGCCTGCGCAAGGCCTGGAAGACCTGGTCCGCGGAGCCCGAGATCCAGTTCCCCGATACACCAGGAGGCAAAGCCCTGGCCACCTTGCGCAAGCGCTACAAGGGCGGTGCCAGTGGCACGCTGGAGGTGAAGGTGGACGGCGTGTCCTACCGCCTCGACTTCAGCCCCGAGGGGCTTTCCGTGCGGCCTGGCGAGGTCGAGGGAGCCGCCGCCCTGGGCATCTCGGACGCGGATTTCGCCGCCCTCAATGCCGGCAAGCTGAACCTGGTGGCGGCCCTCCTCGCAGGAGCCATCACAGTGAAGGGGGACTTGAGCCAGGTGGCTGCCTACACGGCCCACTTTGATGCGGACGTGAACCCCGCCCAGGGCCTGCTGGAATCCATGCCCGAGCGGTTCGATGTGGAAAAGGCCGGGGATCTCGAGGCTGTCGTGGGCTACCAGATCGAGGACCTGGGCTACACCCTCCTGATCCGGAACGGCGCCTGCATGGTTTTCCCGCGCCTGATGAAGCCGTGTGATACGCTCCTGAAAGCGAAGCCTGAAGACTTCATAGCCATGAGTACCGGAACGCTGAATGCCCAGGAGGCCTTCATGACCGGCAAGATCCAGATCGAGGGTGATCCGCTGCTCATGCAGAAAGTAGCGAAGAGTTTCAAACGCCCTGAGGCCTAGCTATGACCAGATCCTCCGTCCGCAAGGCCCATTCTCCTCTGGAGCCTAGTCCAGAAGCGGGTGTGGTGCGGGCGGCCAAAGTCATACCCGCCATGCAGATGCTGCAGCGCGTTTCGGGGCCGCCGGAGGGTCCAGAGGTCTCCCGCTGCACCGGGCGCTGCGGACACTGCGATATCCATCCTTGCCAGCTGCACACGTCGGTGTAGAGCTTGTCCGTAAATTAGCCGCGCCCGCGCTGGGAGCGCCGGGCGAGCATGGCGCCGAAGGCGCCGAAGGCCGTACTGGTGGCTACGGACCAGCTCTTAGTCGCCTTCCCACAACTCCCGCAACCGTTGGTAGCCCGCCCGGCTCACGGGCAGGCGGGTGCCGTCCCGCAGGATGGCATCCCGGTGTTCTTTGGTGTCCTGTTCGATTCGGACAAGGCGGTCGAGGTTCAGAAGGTAACTGCGGTGGATACGGATGAAATGGCTCGAATCGAGCTGGGTCTCGAGGTTTGCCAGGGTCTGCTGCTTGAGCAGGTTCCTGCCCTCCGTGCGCAGCAGCACGTAGTCGTCCTGGGCCTGAGCCCAGTCCAGGCGGTCGAGGGGAATCACCGTGACCTTGGGGCCATCCTTCACCACGATGCGCTCGATGGGCTTGCCCTGGCGGGCGGAGGCAGCGAGCTCGGCGGCGGCTGGCGCGGAGGTTGCAGTTTGGGCGTCGCGAAGCGCCTTGGCCTTGGCCAGGGCTGCGTCGAAGCGCCCTTTCGAGAAGGGCTTCAACAGATAGTCCACGGCATGGGCCTCGAAGGCTCGCAGGGCGTGCTGATCGTAAGCGGTGACGAACACCACGGCGGGCCGCCGGCCCTCGGCCTCGAGCAGCTCGAGGACTTCGAAGCCATCCAGCTTGGGCATCTGGATATCGAGGAAGATAAGGTCGGGCTGGTGCTGTGCTGCGGCCTTCAGGGCCTCGAATCCGTTGGCGCATTCCGCGGCCACTTCCACCTCCGGATGGGCGGCCAGATGCTCGCGTACCACCGCGCGGGCCAGATCCTCATCGTCGATGATTAGGGCTTTCATGGTTCGGTCTCCAGGGGGAACACCAGGGTGACGCGATGGACACCGTCCAGTGCGATGGCCTCGAAACGGGCCCGGCTGCCGAAGCGCCCGAGCAGGCGCTGACGAACCTGGCGCAGCCCGAGGCCCAGGCCCTGGGGAGTGGGGGCATCGGAATCCAGCGGATTGTCCACCTTCAGGATCACATGGCCCTCGACGACCTCCGCGGCCACCGCCAGGGTGCCACCTTCGGGCAGGGCGGCGATGCCATGTTTGATGGCGTTCTCCACCAGCGGTTGCAGCAGCAGGGTGGGGAGCAGGCCAGGTTCCGCGGCGGGGTCCACGGCCCAGGCCAGCTTCAAACGGGCGCCGAAACGGATCTGCTCGATGGCCAGGTAGGCCCGCGCCAGCTCCAGTTCCTCCCGCAGCGGCACCAGACGACGTTCGCCCAGGCCCAGGCTGCGGCGGAGGAAGTCCGACAACAGGACGCACATCTCCCGGGCCCGGGCCGGATCCACCGCCGTGAGGGCCGAGAGCGAATTCAGGCTGTTGAAGAGGAAGTGGGGATTGAGCTGCGCGCGCAGGGCCTTCAGTTCGGATTCCTGGGCCAGCAGCTGCAGCTCTGCCCCCTTCCGTTCTGCTTCGATGGCCCGGTCCTGGGCCAGCATCAGGTAGCTGAGGGCAACCGACGCCAGGTAGAGCAAAATGCCCAGGCCCGTGAGCACCGGCAGGGCGGTCCCGACCCGCTGGGGCAGGGCACCTAAACCCGGGATCCAGGTGAGCAGGTGGGCCAGCAGCCAGGCGAGGCCCGCCCAGAGTCCGCCCATGAGCACTGCCGCCATGCCCCAGGCCATCCCCTGCGTGCCAAGACCCTCCACCGTGCGCCCCAGGGGCAGGGACCGGCAGAGGAACCAGGCGGAGAGGAAGAGGAAGGCGGCCAGGAGGCAGAGGGGCAGGGTCAGGGCTCCCGCCTCGGCCCAGCTCCAGCCCTGGCTCCGGGCGATACCTGTGAGCAGCAGGGCGATGGGGCCCCAGCCCAGGAGGTAGGCCCCCAGGCGCGCCCGGCTGGCCAACAAGGGGTGCATCAGGACTTCACTTCTGTTCCTCCGAAGAGGATCAGTCCTGTCACCACGAGTCGGGGGCGGCCTTCCGCCGGAGCAGGGCCATGGTGGGTGCTGTCGTTCAGCGCTCCTGCGATGGCCGTGGCACGATTGGCGACCTCCCAGCCCTCGGGAACACGGATCTCGCCGCCGCCGAAGAGCACGAAGACATCAATGCGGGCCTGACCGGATTCGAGGGCGGCCTGGCGGAGGTCCACCTCGTAGCCACCGAAGATGGCCGTCAGCTCGCCACCCTTGAAGGCCTGGGTGAGCACGCGCCGCTTGAAACCACCGAAGATGGCCGTCCCCTGGAGGAAGTCCTCGGAGCGCGCCAGTTCCGGGGGTATGCCGCGACTTTGTTTGAGAGCCTTGATCACGATGAGGATACCGAAGGCCACCACCAGCATGGGCGCCAGTGCCTCCGCCAGGTGCCCCCGGGCGAAGGTGAAGAGCAGGAGGAAGGCGCCGCCCAGTATGAGGAACCAGCCACCCATGCCGCCGCTGCTGCCTTCCTGCCGGAGCTTGGCGATGCCCATGGCCACCAGTACCAGGGGCCAGAGTTTGAAGATGGTGTGGGCCTCGATGAGGCCGAGGTTGTCCAGCGTGAGGACCAGTCCCGCCACGATGATGGCCACGCCCAGCACCAGCTTGGGGCTGAAGGGGCTCGGGGCCTTGGCGTTTTCAGGTGAATTCATGGCTTTACCTGGGGGGAATCGATTCCAGCATCACAGGAATCGGCTGGAGCCGGCGAGGGGCAATCAGCCTTTGGCTTCCGCGGCCGCTTGGGCTGGGGAAAGATGGCCCGCAGCGTGACGAGGAGGCCGCCCCAGACCAGGAACGCCGGCCACCAGCGATCCAGCAGGCCCCAGGGACCGAATTGCTGAAGGAAGCCCGCCACAGAGAAACCCAGCCAGATGTGGCCGCCGAGGCTGAGGATCCCGTCCCGGACCAGGTGCGCGAGGCCGAAGGCCGCCAGCACCACGGGCCACCAGGTCAGTAGGTACCACCCATCGCAGAGGTGGAGGCGGTCCAGCATGAGGAGCAGTCCCACGGCGATGACCGCCAAGCCGAACACCAGCTTCGTGGAAAAGAGGGGAGGGCGTTCCTGGGCGTTCATGAGCGATGTTCCTTCCGTCCCGATCCGAAGGGGGTGAGGAAACCCAGGCTGGGGAGCCACAGCAGCAGCCACCACCAGGGGCTGTCGATGAACCATCCCGCATGGACCATGGCTGTTTCCTCCCGTATGAAGAAGCTACGGGCTTCCCCGCCTCGGTTCGGGCGGAGATCGGTGAATGGCGGCCCGGAACCGGCGAGCGGTCATCCCCAGCGGATCCCGCCACCCCGGCTGCGATCGCGCCAGGCATCTTCCAGGGCTGGGATCAGATCTGGCGGGCATTCGAAGCGCAGGAGCGCTGAACCATCCTCGAAGGCCTGATCGAGCACTACGGCGGTCGGGAAGGCACCCAGCAGGGCGAAGGGCAGGTGGGCCTGGGCCACAGGCACTCGGATCTCACCGATTCGAAAGATGCGGACCCCTTCCCAGACCCCGGCTTCATCCGCCGCCGCCAGGGCGCCCTGCACACCCTCGGTGTAGGCCCGCACCAGGCCGCCGGTGCCGAGTTTCGTGCCGCCGTACCACCGGATGCAAACGGCGATGAGATCCGTGGCCTCGGCGCCCTCAAGCACCGCCAGCATGGGCCGCCCGGCGGTACCGGAAGGTTCCCCATCATCATCCGCGCCGGAAGCCGAGACCGGGGCGCCCTCCCGCCAGGCGCTGCAATGATGCGTCGCATCGAAGTCGCGCTTGCGCAAGGAGCCCAGCACCGCCGCCCGTTCTGCGGTGTCCCGCGCTGGATGCAGCTCCGTGAGGAAGACCGAGGCCTTCTCGCGGAACCGATGGATGGCCACTTCTTTCAATCGACGCATGGATTCAGCATGATTCCGGCTGTGACCACAATCAACAAACCCCGGGTAGGGAGGGCGAAAGGAGATCTATAGCTCATCTTTGATATGGATCTTTTCGAGGAGATGGCATGGACTCCGTTACGAAGCCTTTCACGGCCACGCCCCTTCAGCGTCGATCGCCTGTGCCTTCCGACCTGAACATCGCCCAGGCCGCTGCGCTCAAGCCCATCGGGCTGATCGCGGCCGAACTCGGCCTCCAGGAGGACGAACTTGAGTTCTACGGGCCCACCAAGGCCAAAGTGCGGCTCGAGGTCCTGGAGCGCCTGCGGGGATGCTCCAATGGCCGCTACATCGACGTCACGGCCATCACCCCGACGCCGCTCGGGGAGGGCAAAACCACCACCACGGTGGGTCTCAGCCAGGCCCTGGGCGCCCATCTCGGCAAGCGGGTCCTCACCTGCATCCGCCAGCCCAGCCAGGGCCCCACCTTCGGGATCAAGGGCGGTGCGGCTGGAGGTGGCTACAGCCAGGTGGTCCCCATGGAGGACTTCAACCTCCACCTTACCGGCGACATCCACGCCATCACCGCCGCCCACAACCTCTGCGCGGCCGCCATCGACGCCCGCATCCTGCATGAAGCTGGCGCCACCGATGAACAGTTGTTCCAGCGCATTTTCCCTGCGGGAAAATGCGGAAGAAAATTCCCGCGCTCGCTGCAACTTCGATGCGTGAAGCTCGGCATCTCCAAGGGGAATCCGGACGACTTCACGGTCGAAGAGCGGCGCCGAATCTGCCGCCTGGATCTGGATCCCGCCACCATCACCTGGCGGCGGGTGCTGGATACCAGCGACCGCTTCCTGCGGGGCGTCACCGTGGGCACCGGTGCCGAGGAGCAGGGTTTCACCCGGGAGACGGGCTTCGACATCACGGTGGCCAGCGAAATCATGGCGGTCCTGGCCCTCACCACCAGCCTCTCAGATATGCGCCAGCGGCTCGGCTCCATGGTGGTCGGCCTCAACCGGCAGGGTGAGGCTGTCACCGCCGAGGACCTGGGCGTGGCGGGCGCCATGACCGTGCTCATGAAGGATGCCCTCAAGCCCACGCTGATGCAGACACTGGAGGGTACGCCGGTCTTCGTGCACGCGGGCCCCTTCGCCAACATCGCGCATGGCAACAGCTCCATCCTGGCGGACCAGATCGCCCTCAAGCTGGCGGACTACGTCATCACCGAATCGGGCTTCGGCGCCGACATGGGCATGGAGAAGTTCTTCGACATCAAGTGCCGCATGTCAGGCCTGGTGCCCAACGCGGTGGTCCTGGTGGCCACGGTGCGCGCCCTCAAGATGCATGGTGGCGGTCCCAAGGTGGTGGCGGGGAAGCCCCTGGATCCGGTCTATGTGGAAGAGAACCTGGACCTCCTGCGGGAGGGCCTGCCGAACCTGCTGCACCACATCCGCATCGCCCGGAAATTCGGCGTGCCCGTGGTGGTGGCGGTGAACGGTTTCGCTACGGATTCAGAGGCGGAACTCAAGCTGGTCCGGCGGGCCTCGCTGGAGAGCGGCGCCGAGGACGCCGTAGTCTGCCAGAACTGGGCCCTGGGCGGCGAGGGCGCGTTGGATCTGGCCCGGGCCGTGGTGCGCGTCTGCGAGCGGCCCTCGGCCTTCCGCTTCCTCTATGAGCTGGAGGAGCCCATCAAGCAGAAGATCGAGACCATCGCCCGGGAGATCTATGGCGCTGATGGCGTGGACTACTCGCCGGAGGCAGAGACCCGCATCGAGGCCTACACGCGGCTCGGCTACGACCGGCTGCCCATCTGCATGGCCAAGACCCACCTGAGTTTGAGCCACGATCCGGCCCTCAAAGGCGTGCCCACGGGCTTCCGCATCCCCGTTCGGGACATCCGCGCCAGCATCGGCGCGGGCTTCCTGTATCCACTGCTCGGCAAGATGGCCACCATGCCCGGCCTGCCCACCCGGCCCGGCTTCTACGATGTGGACATCGATCCGCATACCGGGAAAGTGATCGGACTGTTCTGAGGCTCCAGAACTGCCCAGCGGCAGATTCTGTCCAGCGGAATCAATCTCCTCCGAGCCCGGTCGAAAACATGGCGACCCCAAGGCAAGGAGGCCACGGTGGACGCTTACCCGCTCATTCCCGTCATCCGGGGGCTTGGTCTGGTGCTGGCCATGTCGGTGGTCGTTGCGGAGCCCGCCCGGGCCCAAGCCACGGCGAACGTGACCTGCAGCGCCCGAATCCGGCCCCAGGCCGCAGCCGACTACGACCTCTCCACGGAGGTAACCCTGCGAGGCCAGGTGGTGGGCCGTGAAGGAGCCATGATCCTGCTGAAGATCGCCGCCGGAACCGTTCGGATCGATGCCGGGGTCTCTGCGGCGGTCGCTGCGATTCCTGTTGGCTCCGTCATCGAGGTCGTGGCGGCCAAGCGGCAGGAGAATGGCCGCCAACGCCTGCTGGCCCGCGAAATCCGGCACTGGAGCGGGGCACTGGTCCTCCGCGACCGCGACGGAGTGCCGATCCAGGCGATCGCTCAGTTGTAGGTCACGGTGACGGCGAAGGTGCCTGAATAGTCGCCGGGGGTCTGATTGGCCCCCACGTTGAGGGTGGCTCCCACGGCCAGGGGTAGGGTGCCCGTGGCGCTCAGCGTGCCGGTTCCGGCGGGCGAGCTTGTGAAGGCCATCGCGGTCATGGTGGTGCTGGCCGGACCCGTGAGGGTGACGGTGGTGGGGAGGGTGATTCCGAAGGAGCCCGCTGGCGTTCCGGTGACCGTGAAGGTGGCAGCACCCATGGGCAGCAGGGTGCCCAGGGTCACGCCACCCGTGGCGCTCCGGGCCCCGGCCGAGGTGACCACCACGGTGCCCGCGGTGGCGCTCCGGAAGGCATCGCCGAAGCGCAGGCCGGTCAGCTGGGTGAGGGTGATGGGGGCAACGATGGTGATGGAGATCGTGGCGGTCTGATTGGCGGTCTGGCCGTTGGTCTGGTCCTGCAGCTGCATGGTCCAGGAGCCGGTGTAAGTGCCTGGAGCCTGGTTGGCCCCGACGTTGCAGACGCCGCCGTAGAACTCGAGGGGGCTGGTCCCGGCCGCGGAAAAGGTGCCGGTGTTGGTGGTGTCCGGGTACAGGTTCGTATAGGTCAGGTTCAGGGTCATGGCCGTGCCAGGGCCCGTGAGGTTGACCGTGAGTCCGCTGGCCGTGAAGACGCCCCATCGGTGGCCTGCGATGCCCTTGTAGGTGACCTGCCCGCGCATCACCCCCAGGGCCGGCCCCAGGCCGCATCCCCCGGTGGTGCTCCGGAGGCCCGTGGCATCGGCCATGACCACGGTGCCGGCGGTGGTGCCTGCCACGACAGACCCGAAGTTCAGGCCGCTGGTCTGGTTGATGGTGGGGGCCTGGGCGAGAAGTGGGAGCGCCCATCCTGCCAGGACCAGAAGCAGGCCCCGCTTCAGGAACCTCGAACGCGCGGATCGGATCATGGTCGTTCTTCCTTTCGGACTTCCGGCCTGGGGGCGATCTCGGGAGCGGGGATGAGGATCAGATCGTGGCCATCCACTACGGTACCTTCAGGGGTCATCACCAGGGTCCTGGGCTTCAGGCTGGTGACGAGACCGAGCCGGCTGCACTCGGCTTCGGGCACCCGCAGCTGGTAGGTTCCGGGTGGGATTTCAGACAGCGTGTAGAACCCATCGTACGAGGTCCGGACCCGCTTCACCACCTTGTCCTTGCTGTCCACCAGCTCCAGCAGCAGGCCCGAGAGCTCGCTCGACGCGCCCTCCTTCTTCAGGCGGGCCGTGCCCGTGATCTCGCCGAGAATGACCACCGGCACATCCACCAGGGCCACGTGGCCTGGGCGGGGGGTGATGCGAAACCCCCCTGCGCCTGGCCGCATGAGGGGATCCTCCAGGCTCGACGTGTTGACAGAGACATTGGCGTCGGACTCGATGGCGAGGTTGGTGAGGAACTGCACGCCCTTCGCGTCCGTGGAACCGGGCTGGCCGGCGCCGTTGGACAGGAAGCCCACGCCCTCCACGGGCTTCTCCGGGGCCTCCTTCCGGCCGTTGCCGTTGGTGTCGAGGAAGGCCTGGGCGGAGATGGCACCCTGGGAGGCCAGGCCCTGGGCTCTGGTCACGATGTGCCCGGTCCTGGGCTCCCGGGCGATGCCCAGGCGCAGGGTTAGGTCCACGGTGAAGCGGGTGCGGGACGAGTAGCCCACGTCCACACCCAGGGCGTAGGTCCCCTCGTACTTGTAGACGCCGAGCTGGATCAGGGTGTCCTGGGCCGCGAGGTTGCGGGTGATTCCGACCCGGAGGTTGAAGGGGATGTAGACGTAGGTCTCCGCCCAGGCGGCCAGGGTGTCCAGGCGCCGGGGACCGGCCAGCTCGTAGGTCGCCTCGCCCCGCAGGGAGAAGGTGGAGAAGAGCTTGCTGGCCAGGAAGCTCCCCAGGGTCGTGGCAGGGACGAGGCCGGATACGGACTGGCCTTCGGTCCGGGTGATCTGGTTGGAGAAGAAGTAGCCGCGGAGGGAGGTGGAGATTCGGTTGTAAAGGGTGGTGAGGCTGGCGTCCGAGGCGAACTGGTCCCGGGTGCCGCCCAGGTCGAGGGTCACCAGGGCCCGCTCCATGCTCGGCAGGAGGGTGGACGTCTCCAGCGTGCTCCGGCTCTTCACGGCGCCGAGGGTGGGCAGGTACAGCTCGCTGACGAAGCCATCCTGCAGCTCGGCGTGCTTCACCGTGATGCTGGAAGAGCCCACCCGGCTGCGCAGGGCTAGTTCGGTGATGCTGCCGCCCAGCTGGTCCATAGCGGCGGTGAGAGAAGCGGACAGGGGCTTCCAAAAGACCTGGAGGTTCGCCTCGGTGTAGGTGTGGTGCCGGCCGTCCTGATCCAGACCGGAGACCGCGAAGCCCAGGGTTAGCTGCTTCGACAGGCCGTAGCGCCCTTCCACCTGCTCGCGGCGTCCACCAATGCCCGCGTGAGGCTCGACGCCCACCACCCGGTACTGGAACTCACCCGCGGGAGTCTGGCTGGCGCTCACGTCGAAGCGGGACACCTCCTCCCGGCGTTGACCCTGGGGCCCGTAGAACACCAGGCGGAAGTCATTCCAGCCGTAGTAGAGCGGGATGCTGAGAAACTCATAGCGGCCGTCAGTGCGCGAAGCCTGGAAACCGACCAGGGCCTGATTCCGGTAGAGCTCCACCTGCCAGCCCGGGGGGAGATCGCCCTGGAAGGAGTGGCGGTCAAAGGTGTTCGCGAGCTGCAGGGGGATGTTGGTGAGGAGGGCGCCGGAGCCGGTCATGGGGCTGGTGAGCAGGTCCAGGCCCGGATCTAGCACTTCGCCGAAGGCGAACTCCGTGCCTTGAGGGGCCCCAGGAGGCCGGCATTGGGATCCCGCCTCCCCATGGCCACGCGGAAGTCCGAAGGGCCGCCCGGGGCGTTCAAGGACGCGAAGAGGTTCGTGGAGAAGCCCAGGAAGTCTCCCGCCGCGAAGGTGGTGCTTTGCAAGTGGGTCTTCGGTGACACGCCGGGTGTGGTCACGGTGGTGAGGCGGAGCGTTTCATCCACCATGGGCACTTCGAGCATGCGGTAGGGATCGGCCGCCCGGGGAAAAGCCTTGGGGCCTTCCGGTATTGTATGAATTCGTGAGGAATTCTGCTCCCGGCGCCAGCGCTCCTGGATGGGCAGCATGACGCGCGGCGCCACCGTGATCGTCGCAGTGCGTCGGTCCACGGTCAGATCCAGGGGCAGCCAGGCGGCGATGAGGCGAGTGTCCACGTAGATGTCGTCGTCGTGCAGTTCGATGCGGGAGCGGTCGAAGGTCTGGACGCGGCCTTCCACCAGCACGGTCCCGGAGGCCACTTGCAGGCTGAAGCGGCGCGCTTCCTCAATGAAGAAGCCCTCGGCCGTGCCAAAGCGGGGGTTGGTCTGGATGGCCAAGTCCAGCTGGCGGCAGAGCTCGCCCAGGGGGATGAGCATGCCGTCCCGCGCCGGGTAGCCGGGGAAGGTGGAGTTCAGGGCGGCGTGGTCCAGCACCAGGGCGAAGAGGAAGATCTCTTCTTCCGCGCGGCGCACATGCAGCTCGGACAGGGAGAGGGCGGGTCCGGTAGAAACGCCTCCAGCTGTCAGCATCGCCACTCCCGCGAAAGCGGCGAGCGCATTGCGGAGCAGCCTGGAGGCAGGGAGTCTCATTCGGCTAAGGGAAGGAAGGTCTCAGCGAGCTTGGCCCCCCCATCCTGGAGCGGCTGGGAGTAGGTGATCCGGATGCGGCTACCCGGTGGCAAGGGCACGTCCGCGGGAAGGGGCAGCGTCACATGACGGGCAGGATTCGGCGTGTAGACCGCGAGGCCCACGGCCTTCGCCAGCACTTTGGGTGGACCCGAGGCGGGAAGCAGGGTGGCCTCGAGGTCGCCGTAGACCGACTGGTTGCCGGCCCGGTCTAGGCGGAAGAGGAGGCTGCGCCGCTGGTCGCCAAACCTGGGATCGGCGATGGTGACCTTGGAAGACGTCTCCCCGTGCCGGATGATGACCGGGATGGCCATGCCGTAGATCGGGATCAGGGTGACGGAAACCCCCTGCGGTGTCGGGGGGGGGACGGTGGAAGGTTCTGGCGTGGCGGGCACCGCCCGGAACACCATGTGGAGGCGGTACTCGCCCGCGGGCAACTCGGCGGGCTTGCGGATCTGGATGCGTACCGCCTGGGATTCCTGGGGCTCCAGAACCACTTCCCGGGGCGAGAACCGGAACATGGCCTGGAGGCCGGCCAGGTCTGGGTCCACGGGCAGTTCCTTGAAATTCCCGTGCTCATCCATTTCCATGCGGACGAGGGAGATCCGGTACGTGCTTTTGGTGGTGCCGATGTTCGACAGGTTGAGCTCACCGCTGCGTTTCCGGCCTTCGAACACCAGTCGACCCGGGGCCACCAGCAGGTCCCCGAGACCCCCTACCGACCGGGGCGGTGGTAAGGTCTGGGCCAGAGCCGCTCCCCCCAGGACGAGTGACAGGAACCAGGTCAGCAGAGCTCGCATGGGGCCTCAGTAGGAGAACGACCGGTCAACACCAAACCACCCAGGACACGCGGGGCGCCCTGGGTGGGAGAAGGGCCGCTGGAAAGCTCAGTTGTAGGTGACCGTGAGGGCAAACGTGCCGGTATAGTCGCCAGCTACCTGATTGATGCCCACGTTCAGGGTTGCACCCACCGCCAAGGTCTGGACGGTCGCACCGATATTTCCGGTCGGGGAAGGGGTGGCGGGCACCGTTGCTGCACCACCAACCGAGGCCGTGAAGGTCGTGGCGGTCATGGTGGCGGCGCTGGGGCCCGTCAGGGTCACGGCTGCGGTGGGCAGGGTGACTGCGTAGGCCGCATTGGCAGTCCCGCCGACGTTGAACCTGGCTGCCTGGACGGCCATGGAACTGGTGACTGGCAGGGTGGGGACGCCACCCGTGCGGGTGCGGGCGCCGGCCACGGGGTCCAGCACCACGGTGCCAATGGCCGGACCGGGAATGATGTCGCCGAAGCTCAAGCCTGTGTTGATGGGTGTCAGGGTGATGGGCGCGTAGATGCGGGCAGTGGCAGTCACGTTCTGGGTGGCGCTGGACTGTGCGAAGGCGGCAGGGGCGGCTAGGAGGAGGACCCCAGCGAAGATGCGGGAGGTTGTGTGCATGTCTTGCTCCTTGAAATCGGGGGGGATTGGGAGACGTGTGACGTGCCAAATGGCCGTCTGCGTATAAGTTGAATGCGATTGTTGTGCCAAATTTTCCCAGTCCAATTCTCCACGGTCGCATTCTGCCTTGGGCAGTCGTGGCCGATGGCAATTTGCTTCCTGGTTGAGCGACAAGGCCATCAGGAGCTGCCCTACGAAAAACGGCCCGCGGGAGCGGGCCGTTTTGGCTAATAGAAAGATTTTATGAAGCCTACTTCAAGGCACCGAGGATGGCGTTGAAGGTGGCGCTGGGGCGCATGGCCGCGGTCGTCTTGGCCTTGTCCGGGTGGTAGTAGCCGCCCATGTCCACGGGCTTGCCCTGGGCGCCGATGAGCTCCCCGTTGATCTTGGCTTCGTTCTCGGCGAGCTGTTTGGCGATCTGGGTGAAGCGGGCCTGGAGTTCCTTGTCCTTGGTCTGGGCGGCCAGGGCTTCGGCCCAGTAGTAGGCCAAGTAGAAGTGGCTGCCCCGATTGTCGATCTGGCCGACCTTGCGGGCGGGGGACTTGTCGTTATCGAGGAACTTGGCGATGGCCAGGTCCAGGGTTTCGGCCATGACCGCAACCTTGCCGTTCTTGAAAGTGTTGGCCACGAACTCTAGCGAGGCGGCGAAGGCCGAGAACTCGCCGAGGGAATCCCAGCGCAGGTAGCCCTCCTTCTGGAACTGCTGGACGTGCTTGGGAGCCGAACCGCCCGCGCCGGTCTCGAAGAGACCACCGCCGCCCAGCAGGGGCACGACGGAGAGCATCTTCGCGCTAGTGCCCAACTCGATGATGGGGAACAGGTCCGTCAGATAGTCGCGGAGCACGTTGCCAGTGACGGAGATGGTGTCCTTGCCCGCGCGGATGCGCTCGCAGGATAGCTTCATGGCGTCCACCGGGTGCAGGATGCGGATGTCCAGGCCCTTGGTGTCGTGCTGCTTCAGGTAGGTCTCCACCTTGGCGATGATCTGCGCGTCGTGGGCGCGGTTCTTATCAAGCCAGAAGATGGCGGGGGCACCGGTGATCCGGGCGCGGGAAACGGCCAACTTGACCCAGTCCTGGATGGGGGCGTCCTTGGCCTGGCAGGCCCGGAAGATGTCCCCGGCCTCGACCTTCTGGGACAGCAGGGTCGCGCCAGAGGCATCGACCACCCGGATAATGCCGGCGGCCGGGGCGAAGAAGGTCTTGTCGTGGGACCCGTACTCCTCGGCCTTCTGGGCCATGAGGCCGACATTCGGCACGCTGCCGATGGTGGCAGGATCGAAGGCGCCGTGCTTCTGGCAGTCCTCGATGACGGTCTTGTACATCGTCGCGTAGCAGCGATCGGGAATCATCGCGAGGGTGTCGTGGAGCTTCCCGTCGGTGCTCCACATCTTGCCAGAGTCACGGACGACGACGGGCATGGAGGCATCGACGATGATGTCGTTGGGCACATGCAGGTTCGTGATGCCCTTGTCGGAGTCCACCATGGCCAGTGAGGGCCTGATCGCGTAGACGGCCTGGATGTCGGCCTCGATCTCCGCCTTCTTGGCTGCCGGCAGGCTCTGGATCTTCGAGTAGAGTTCGCCCAAGCCGTTGGCCACGTTGACGCCCAGTTCCTTGATGACGGCCGCGTGCTTCTCGAACACGTCCTTGTAGAAGACGGTCACGGCATGGCCGAACATGACGGGATCCGAGATCTTCATCATTGTGGCCTTGAGGTGCAGGGAGAGCAGCAGGCCCTCCTTCTTGGCCGCCTCGATCTGCTCGGCGTAGAAGGCGCGCAGGGCCTTGACGTTCATGACGGAGGAATCGATGACCTCGCCGTCCAGCAGGGGGGTCTTCTCCTTCAGGACTTTCACGGCCCCGTCCTCGCCCACGAACTCGATCCGTACATTGGTGGCCTTGGGCACCGTCGTGGAGGTCTCGCTGCCGTAGAAGTCGCCGGCGGTCATGTGGGCCACCCGGGCCTTGGAGTCGGGAGCCCAGGCACCCATCTTGTGGGGATGCTTCTTGGCGTAGTTCTTCACGGACAGCGGAGCGCGGCGATCCGAGTTGCCTTCGCGGAGCACAGGGTTGACGGCGCTGCCCAGGACCTTGGCGAAGCGCGTCTGGAGGGCCTTCTCCGCCTCGTTCTTGGGCTGCTCGGGGTAGTCCGGGATGTCGAAGCCCTGGGACTGCAGTTCCTTGATGGCGGCGATCAGCTGGGGGATCGAGGCGCTGATGTTGGGCAGCTTGATGATGTTGGCTTCGGGTGTCTGGGCCAGATCGCCCAGCTGGGTCAGGAAGTCGGGGATCCGCTGCTTCTCGGTGAGGTTGTCGGGGAAATTCGCCAGGATGCGCCCCGCGAGGGAGATGTCACGGGTTTCCACGGCCACGCCGGTCCCGTTGGTGAAGGCCTGGATGATCGGCAGGAGGGAATACGTGGCGAGGGCCGGGCCCTCGTCGATCTCAGTCCAGATGATCGTATGCGGGGTCATGATCTCTCCTTTTAGATTCACGCGTCGCCATGGCTTGGGTGACCGGCGGACAGGGCGTGTCCTTTGATGGGTGAACCTGTAGATTCCCACGGGGTAAGCAACGCTTCAAGCGCTTACCCGCCAGGGAAGGGGAGGTTGGGACTTAGGTCACGCGCCTTGAAATCCCGACACTGGCATGGAAGATCCCGAGGCGGACCGGATGGCGCCGTGTGCCACGGCGAAGTCCATTCTTCCCAGGTTCACTCCGCCGAAACCCACCTGGAAGACCAGGGTCTCGCCCTTCGCCTGGGTTACCCGGGTGGGAGTCTCCAGGAAGGTGTGGCTGTGGCCACCGATGATGGCGTCGATGCCCGCCACCTGGCCTGGCATCTGCAGATCGTCCGGTGCGGTCCCCTTCGCGTCGTAGCCCAGGTGGGAGAGCACCACCACCAGGTCGACCTTGTCCCCCTCCCGGAGGTGTTTCACGACGGGCTGCAGGCTTTCATAGGGGTCCCTCCAGCTGATCCCCTCGTGGTTCTTCGGGGCCACTAGGCCCGCGAAGGCCACGCCCACGCCCGTGATGCCCACCCGAATTCCCGGGAATTCCCGGATCAGGTAGGGCTGGACCCGCCTACCCAACGCCGGCGTGCCCTTGAAGTCGAAGTTGCAGTTCACGAAGGCGAAGGGCGGATTGGGATGCTTGAGCTGTTCCATGGCTTCCATGGCCTCCACCAGCAGGCCTACACCGTTATCGAAGTCGTGGTTACCCAGCGTTCCCGCGTCGTAGCCCAGCATGCGCATGAGCTGATAGTCGAGACGGCCCTTGTAGCGATTGAAGTAGGGGGTGCCCTGGAAGGTGTCCCCGGCGTCCAGCAGCAGGACGGACCCAAGCTGCTGTCGCAGCTGCCGCACCAGGGTGGCCCGGCGGGCCACGCCGCCCAGACCACTGATGGAGCCGTTGCCCGGTCCAAAGGGCTCGATGTGGGAATGGGTGTCGTTGGTGTGGAGCAGGGTGATGCGGCTGGAGGCGGGCCTGTCGGCGGCCCCCAGGGGCAGGTGTGGGGCCAGGGCGGCGGCGCCCAAGGCGGCCATGAACTCGCGGCGTTCCATCCCAGCCTCCTAGAACTTGAACTTCTTATCGCGGATGGCCTCCTGGATCGACACCGGGATGGTGTACCGGCCTGGGATCGGAGGCAGCAGATCCTTCTTCTCCTTCGCCAGGCGGCCGCACTCATCCAGCAGGATCTGGCGGAGGGTCAGGCCCGTGGTGAAGGGCTTCCGCCCCTGCCTCAACGTGGGGATGGAATCGCCCCCGCCGTAGAGGTAGTCCGAGGTGGCCACTTTGATCACAGCGTCGGGATCGATGGGGCTGCCGTCCGCCCAGGTGATGGTGCAGGTTGGCGCTTCCGGCGTGCCCCCGACCACCGCCTTCAGCCCGGAACAGGGTTCACCGCCCCGCCGGACGATGCTTTCCTTCACCACCTGGACGACCTCGGCTCCGGTGAGCTCGACAACCAGGAGTTCATTCTCGAAGGGCATCAGCTCGAAGATGTCGGCCACCTTGAGCTGCCCCGGACGCAGATTCGATCGCAGACCGCCGGCATTGGTGATGGCGAAGCGCACGGGGCTTCCGATCACGCCTTCCGCCGCCCTCTGCATGACATCGGATACCCAGTAGCCCAGGAGGTTCTCCTCCCCCCGGCGACCGCGGAATACGCCCTGGGGTGCCTGCACCAGGGGCAGATCGAAGCTGGCCTTGATCTCGGCGGCGAGGGGGGCGATGACTTTCTGGATTTCCGCGTCTTCGGGGATCGAAGCCGTGATAGGAATGACCTCGGCCTTGGGGCCCGGCGACTGCGCGGCCAGGGAGAGCGTCAGCAGGACGGATAAGAGGACGCTAACTGGCTTCGGCAGCACGGACGGATTCCTCCAAAGCAACGCGCGCCTCCCGCACAAGGGTGTCATGGCGCCAGTAGAGGGCTGTCGCTCGGAGCAGCCAGCCCAGCAGCCAGCCGTTAAGCGCGGTGGCGAAGAGTTGGAGCAGCAGGAACAACCAGACCCGGAAGGTGGTGCCGCCGCCCATCCGCCAGGCCAGGAGCAGCACCAGAAAGGGCAGCAAGGACCGGAGTGCGGCTCCTCCGAACGAGACGAGCCCCCACTGAATGGGATGGGACCAGAGGCCCGCGAAACAATCGCCGAGATGGGCACGGTAGCCACGGGCTAGCCCCGCAGCCCGCCCCAGCCGGCAGAGCCACCACTGGAGGTTCAAGGCCGAGATCAGGGCCATCCACACCAGGGGGCGGCCGAGGAAGGCCGCCCATCCCAGGAAATCAAGGCCAGAACCGCCAAGCCGGGCCAGTACCGAGTCCGCCAGCCAGGCGACGACCCCCAGGGGCAGGAAGCCGATCAGGACAGTGTCGAGGGCACCAAGCAGCCATGGCCCCAGACGGGCCTTAAGCCCGACGCGCTCGGCCTGCATGCGCCACCCGCACCAAAGGACGATGATCAGGCCGAGGCCGAAGAGGTGCACCGTGGGGGAATTCGTCAGGCGATGCCGGAGGCCCCCGTTTTCCCACAGCTCCCAGATGTCCCGGGCGCTGAGGCTTTCGCCCCAGTGGTTGGCGAGGGCGCTCCAGCCAGCGGCCCTCCGGATGTAGCCCGCCCAGCCGAGGACCGGCCCCAGGAGCACGAGTATCCACCCAACCACGAGCCCCCAACCCCAGCGGGTGAACCCGCCGGGTGCCGCCGGACCCATGAAGGTCCAGGGCGCCCTGGGCGCCAGGGCTTCTTCAGTGTGGATGGTGGTGGGGCGATCCATATCACTCTATGCAATCCACCATCAAACCACACTTGACAGGATGCCGGCGGATGGGGTTTCATCGCTTTCATGCCGCTGTCCTTCCCGCTCCCCTGCCAGGGCCTCGCTCATGAGGCTTGGTGGTGGCGTACGGGCTTGGACGGCTCCCTGAGCGAGGCCTAGCGGCCCACGCCATTCCGGACCCTCCGAGCCCGACCTCAAGGTCGGGCTTTTTGTTGTGGAATGAAACCATGTCCCAGCCAGCCAGGCATCTGATCCGGCACCCGCTCCCTGCGGACCTCTTGACGCCCCTCGCCGCCTACCTCGCCCTTCGGCCCGCGGGCGCCAGCCTGCTGCTGGAGTCCTGCGACCAGGGGGAGCGCGTGGGGCGCCACAGCTTCGTCCTCATCGAAGGAGCTTCCGAGTGTCGCTTGGAGGCCCCCGCCATGGGCTGGGTGAAAGCGGTTCGCGACCTCGCCGGGGTCGGCCCAGCCGATGTCCTTCACGACCCGGCAGCGGCGCTTCCTCCTTTACGCGAAACGCTCCCCGTCGGTGTCGGCTGCGCAGGGTACCTGGGCTTTGAGGCCATGGGTGCTATGGAACCCAGCCTTACGCTCCCCCAGCGGAACAGCCTTGGTCTGCCCGGACTGTGGGTGCGCCGCTTCGACACAGCCCTGGTCTTCGACCACCTGCACCAGGTGGCGGAGCTGCAGACGCTGGATAGCGAATTCAATGCTGGTTGCGCCCGACTGGCGGCCCTCCGGGCGCGGCTCCTCGAAGGTGCGAAGGATCCCGGTCCGGGTCATGCAGTGCCCTCGGCCCAGGCTCTGATGTCGCGCCAGGCCTACGAGCAGGCCGTAGCCACGGCCCAGGAACTCATCCTCGACGGCGATATCTACCAGCTGGTGCCCAGCCAGCGGTTCCGCATCGAGGATCCGCCCCTGCCCCTGGAGGCCTACCGCCGCTTGCGCCGCCTGAATCCGAGTCCCTATGGATACCTCCTCGAATGGGGAGATTTCGCCCTGGTGGGCGCCTCCCCGGAGATGCTGGTACGGGTGCAGGGCACCGAGGCCGAAACCCTGCCCATCGCGGGCACCGTGCCCAGGGGCGCGAACGCCGAGGAGGATGCGGCGCGCTTCGAGGCCCTGAAGCGCGATCCCAAGGAACTGGCCGAGCATCAGATGCTGGTGGACCTGGCCCGCAACGACCTGGGTCGCGTGGCCATAGCCGGCGGCGTGCGCGTGGAGCTGCCCCTGGCCCTGCAACGCACCAGCCACGTGCTGCACCTGACCACGACCGTGAAGGCCAAGCTGAAGCCGGACCTGGATGCGTTGGATGTGCTGGAGGCGGCCTTCCCCGCGGGCACCGTGAGCGGCGCGCCCAAGCTCCGCGCCTGCCAGCGCATCGCCGAACTGGAAGGGGAGGTCCGTGGCCCCTACGGTGGAGTGCTGCTGCGGCTGGGGGCCGATGGTGTGCTCGACACGGCGCTCATCCTGCGCACGGCGGTCTACTCCGGCGGCGCCGCCTACATCCAGGCGGGCGCCGGTGTGGTGCGGGCCTCCCGGCCCGAGGCCGAGTACTTCGAGACCCTGCACAAGCTCGGCGCCATCGCCCAGGCCCTGGGCGTGAAATTGGATGGAGGTGCCCGGTGATCCTGCTCATCGACGTCCCGACTCTGCGCGAGCAGGGCACAGCCCAAGCGCGCAGGAGCGGCGCGAACGAGCGCCGCGATCGGAGGGAGAGGGCATCGGCTCCCCATCGGAGGATGGCATGATCCTCCTCATCGATGCCCTCGACTCCTTCACCTACAACCTGGTGCAGGCCTTTGAAACGCTGGGGGCGGAACTCCGCGTGATCCGCCACGACGTCATCACCCTCGACGAGGCCAAGGCCCTCCGACCCGAGGCGGTGGTGCTCTCGCCGGGCCCGGGCCATCCCACGGAAAGCCCCGCCCACATGACGCTGGGAGCCTCGGACTGGGCCGTGCCCCTGCTGGGCGTCTGCCTGGGCCACCAAGCCCTGGCGGCGGCCACGGGTGGCCGGGTCGTCCGCGCCCTGGAACCCCTGCATGGCGAAGCCACGGCCCTGGCGCACGACGGCACCGGTCTGTTCAGGGATCTCCCTGACGGCCTCCCCGTGGGGCGCTACCACAGCCTCATCGCGGAGCCCGTCTCACTGCCCGCCTGCTGGCGCGTCACGGGCCGCAGTCCCGGCGGTGAGATCATGGCGATGGAGCACCGGCAGCTGCCCCGCTGGGGCGTGCAGTTCCATCCCGAAAGCATCCTCACGCCGGATGGCCCGGCCATGCTCGCCAACTTCCTCCGACTGGCCAAGGAATATCACCCATGACCCTGCTGACGACCCACAACCCCATCCGTCCCCTGCCCGAGGCCACGGCCTCGGAGCTGATGCGCATCTTCATCGATCAGGACACCGACGCCCTCCTGGTGGGGGCCTGTCTGGCCCTGCTGGCTCAGCGGGTGCCCGAGGCCCACGAGCTGGCGGCCTTCGCGGACGCCCTGGCCGAAGTTGCCATGCCGTTCCCGGCGGTGCCCGCCGGTGCCATGGATGTGGTCGGCACGGGTGGAGACGGCGCCTCGACGGCCAACCTCAGCACTCTGTCGGCCCTGCTCCTGGCCCAACTCGGGGTACCTGTCGTCAAGCATGGCAACCGGGCCGCCACCAGCGTGTGCGGCAGTGCCGATCTGATGGAAGCCCTGGGCTACGATCTTTCCCGCGCCACGTCGGATCTCGCCCGGGATCTCGAAGCGCGGCACTTTGCCTTCCTCTTCGCACCCGCCTTCCATCCCCTGCTGGGCCGCCTGCGGGAGATCCGCCGGCGCCTGGGCATTCCCACGATCTTCAATCTGCTGGGCCCGCTCCTGAACCCGGGTTGTCCACCGTTGCAGGTGCTGGGCGTGGCGCGGGAGGACCTGCTCGCGCCCATGGCCGGGGCCCTGGCGCGGCGGCAGACGCTGCGGCGCGCCTTCGTGATCCACGGCAAGGACGCCGAAGGAAAGGGCCTCGACGAAGCCTCCATCGAAGGGCCGACCCTCGTGGTGGGCGTGTCGGAGGGGCAGGTGGCCCGACCCCAAGTGCTGGTGCCCCGGGAGCTGGGGCTAGTCCCGCCGCCGCGCCATGCCCTGCGGGTAGCCGATCGCGCCGAGGCCTTGACCGTGGCGCGGGGCATCTTCGGGGGCGCCGCCCATGCGGATTTTCGCCCGGCGGTGGCTGATGCGGTCGCCCTGCAAGCGGGCCTGGGACTGCTTTTGCACCGGGACGTCGGGCTGGAGCACCTGGGCGGATTCCTGAAGGAGGCGAGGGCCCGCATCGACCAGGGGTTCAACCTGCCGTTCCATCCACCGTCGGAGGCGCGGTCATGATCCGGCTGCCCGATCCGGCCGCCCTCGTCCAGGGGACCGGCCTCTCCTCCAGCTCCCACCTCCAGCGGGTGCTGAGCTCTGAACTGGCGCGGCTCGCAGAGCTGCCCGCGGCCCCCGCGCCGAGGCGGGTCCCGCATACCGGTCCGGGCCCCTTCGAAGCCGCCCTGCGCCGGGATGCGGCCGACCGGGGCGGGGCGGTGATCGCCGAGTATAAACAAGCCTCGCCCTCCCTCGGCCCCTTCGCCATGGGAACTCCGCTCCTGGCCCAACTGCAGGCCTACCTGGATGGGGGCGCCTCGGCCTTCTCCATCCTGGCGGAACCGGCCTATTTCCGGGGTTCGGAGGAGCACATCCGGAAGGCCCTGGATCTCGGCCTGCCGAGGCTTTACAAGGGCTTCGTGATCTCAGAGGCCCAACTGGCCGAGGCGGAGGTCTCGGGCGCTGAAGCCGTGCTGCTCATTGCCCGGGTGCTCAAGGCCCATACCGCCGCCTTTGCCGAGGCCGCCCGAGCCCGGGGCCTTGAGCCCCTGGTGGAGCTGCACGACCTGACCGAGGTGGGCTTCGCCCAGGCCGCAAAGGCCCGCCTGGTGGGCATCAATGCCCGGGATCTTTCGACATTCAATCTGGGTGTGCCCACGGCAGAACCGCTGCGCCGGGCCTTTCCCGAGGCGGTGCTCATCCGCGAGTCCGGACTGGCCACGCCCGAGGACGCCCGGACGACCCTGCGCGCGGGCTTCGATGCGGTCCTGATCGGCGAGGCGCTCATGCGCAGTCCTGATCCCCGGGATTTCCTCAGCCGCATCCTGACGGACCTGCGGACGGAGGTCCCGTGACTCTGCTCGCCAAGGTCTGCGGCCTGATCCGCGCCGAGGACGCGGCCTTCGCGGCCGCCCAGGGCGCGGACCTGCTCGGGTTCGTGTCGCATCCGCCCAGCCCTCGGCACTGCGCAGACCTGTCCATGGCTGGGCCTTACCTGGATCGCGCGGTGCTGGTCCAGGTGGCAGAGCAATCGGAGATCATCCTCGCAACGGCGCAGCGGTTCGGGTTCCGGCGCGTGCAACCGTACCTTCCCGCGGCTGTGCGCGAAAGTGGCGTCCGCTCGCTACGCGCAGCCGGGCTCTTCGTGCTGCTGCCCTGGTCCGACGAAGCTGGCCAGGCGCCCATCGCCGCAGACCTGTACGTCTGGGAGACCAGCGCCGCCGCCACGGGGGTCCTGGGTGGCTCGGGACAGGGGCACGCCATGGCCTTCCCCCCGCCCGGCCGGTTCCTGTTGGCGGGTGGCATGGACGCCACGAACCTGCGGGATCGGGTGATCGCGCTTCCGCCGCCGCTACAGGTGCAAATCTGCGGCGTGGATGCCGCCAGTCGCTTGGAGTCCTCGCCAGGCGCGAAGGATTCCACGAAGGTTTCCGCCTTCATTCGCACAGCCCACGCTCTGGAGTTCGCATGATTGAAGCCTTCACCCTCCCCACGCGCTTCGGAGCACGGTCCCTCGGGGGTTGCTACGCCCCGGAAACCCTCATGCAGCCGCTTCTGGATCTCGAAGCCGCCTTCCGCGCCGCACTGGCTGACCCGGCCTTCCTGGCCGAGCTCAAGGGCGAGCTGCGGAATTTCGTGGGCCGGCCCACGCCCCTCACCCCCGCGCCGCGCCTGGCGGCGAAGCTGGGCCTGCGGGCCCTCTTCCTGAAGCGGGAGGACCTCACCCATACCGGCGCCCACAAGATCAACAACGCCCTGGCCCAGGCGATTCTTGCGCGACGGATGGGCAAGACCGAGATCATCGCCGAGACCGGGGCGGGCCAGCATGGGGTGGCCACGGCCGCTGCCTGTGCCAGGTTGGGCCTGGCCTGCACGGTGTACATGGGCGTGACCGACATGGCCCGCCAGGCGCCGAACGTGGCACGCATGCGGCTCTTCGGCACCAAAGTCGTGCCCGTGGAGGCGGGGCAGGGGACGCTCAAAGAAGCCGTGAACGAGGCCCTGCGCGCCTGGGCTGGGCGTTGCGATAAGGCCCATTACATCCTGGGGTCGGCGTTGGGACCGCACCCTTTCCCTACTCTCGTGCGCAGTTTCCAGACCGTCATCGGCGAGGAGGCCCGAGCCCAGGTGCTGGAACAATCCGGAGCCCTGCCGGAGGTGGTTCTGGCCTGTGCCGGCGGCGGTAGTAATGGTCTGGGCCTGCTGCTCCCCTTCCTGGGCGACGGGCTGCGCCGGGTCGCGGTCGAGGCCGGGGGCCACGGCACGGACCTCGGTGAACACGCCGCGCGCCTTGACGGAGGACGCATGGGCGTGCTGCACGGCTGCAAGACCCTACTGCTCCAGGACGAGCACGGCCACACCGCGGAAACCGCGAGCATCAGTGCGGGTCTGGACTATCCGGCCCTGGGTCCCGAACTGGCGGCGCTGGTGCTGGATGGGAAAGTGGAAGTGCGCCGTGCCTCCGACGAGGAGGCGCTCACCGGGGCACAGATGCTCTGTGAAACAGAAGGCATCCTGCCCGCTCTCGAGAGCAGCCATGCGCTGGCCCTACTTCCGGCCCTGGCCACGGAAGGGGTCACCACGGTCCTGCTGGGGCTCAGCGGCCGCGGTGACAAGGACTTGTCCACCTATCAGTCGCGCCTGGGGATCTGACATGAGCTTCAATCCGCTTCTCCCCTTCCTCATGGCCGGTGATCCCTCGGTGGAATCGCTGCCTCTGCTGCTTTCCGAGGCGAAGTCCCTCGGCCTGGAGGCCATCGAGCTGGGCCTGCCCCACTCGGATCCGATCGCCGATGGTCCGGTCCTCCAGGCGGCGGCCCACCGCGCCATCGCTCGGGGCGCGACGCCCCTGCGCGTGCTGGAAGCGCTGGCCGGGCTGACCGACAGCCCCGACCTCATCCTGTTCACCTACTTCAATCCGCTACTCCAGATCGGCGCCGTCGAATTGAAAAGACTGCTCGCACCCACGCCCATCAAGGCGCTGCTGGTGGTGGACCTACCATTCGAGGAGGAGCCGGACTTCGAAGCGGATTTGCGGGCCGAGGGCTATCCCATGGTGCCCCTGCTCGCGCCCACCACGTCACTGGAGCGCGCTTCGAAGATCCTGGCTGAGCGCCCGGACCCCGGCCCTTCGGCTCCCTTCGCCCAGCGGTTCGCTTACGTGGTGGCCCGGCTGGGTGTCACCGGAACGGGGCAGGACACGGAGCTGGGTCCCGTCTCCAAGCGCCTGGCGGCTCTGCAAGCCCTATCGAATCGCCCGCTCGCCGTGGGCTTCGGGCTCTCCGATGCACAGAGTCTGGCTGCGATCCGGGCCATGGGGGCCACCCCGGTGATCGGATCGGCTCTGGTGCAGGAACTGTCGAATGGACACAGCCTAGGTGAGGCCCTGGCTGCGCGGCTGCCAGACGATACTTAGATCGTGAATGAGGGCCTCCGAGCCGACTTTTCAGGAGTGGTTGCAGGACCGGGACGATTTGGTATCGTGGTCCATCATCCCTACGCATTCGGCTGGCGACAGCCACTCACCCCGGGAACCCGGGTCAGGAGCTCTGCCCCTATGAGCCATCATTCACGTCTCACCCTCACCGCCTTGGCTCTGGTCGCCGCCGGGGCCTTCGCGCCTGTCGCTCAGGCCTCGGGCTTCCAGCTCCGCGAGCAAAGCCCGACGTCGCAGGGCAATGCCTTCGCCGGCGTCAGCGCGGGAGGCCAGGACATCAGCGCCATGTTCTTCAATCCGGCGGGCATGACCCAGTTCTCAGGCACGCAGTTCGACCTGGGAGCCACCCTGATCGCCCCCAATGCCGAGATGAGCAACGGCGCAGGCACCCGCACTTCCGCCCTGGCGGCGTTCCCGGCCTACCTGCCCATCAGCGGCCCCACCTCCTATTCGAATTCCGCGGAGAGCAAGGTCGCCCCCAGCCTCTACGGAATGTACAGCGTCAGTAACGACCTGAAGCTGGGGCTTTCCGTCAATGCGCCCTTCGGGTTCGTGACGGAGTACGACAGCAACTTCGTGGGCCGCTACCACGCCCTGAAGACGGATCTGAAGATCATCGACGTGGCTCCCAGCCTGGCCTATCGGATCAACAAGGAGTGGTCTGTGGGTGTGGCCTTCGTGGCCCGCTACGCCGACGCCACCCTCACCAACGCCGTGGACTTCGGCCTCATCGGTTTCCCCAGCACGATTCCCGGCACCCTCGATGGCAGCGCCAAGCTCACAGGCAACACCTGGGGCTACGGCTACAAGGCTGGTGTCACCTTCCAGCCAACGGATGACTTGCGCCTGGGCCTCGCCTATCACGGCGCCATGAACATGACCCTGAAGGGCGACATTGCCTTCCAGTATCCCGGCAACATGGCTGCACCTTTAATGGCCGGCTTCCAGGCCGAGGGGTTCAAGAATGGCGGCGGCAAGGCCGAGCTCGATCTGCCCGCCGATGCCTCCTTCGGCTTCGACTACAAGGTGAGCAGCACTTTCTCCCTCCAGGGTGAAGCCTGCCTGACCACCTGGTCTCGGTTCAAGCAGCTGAACGTTGAACTGACCAGCAACGCGGGGCTCCCGGTCACGAATGTCATCACCGATGAGCACTGGCGCGACACCTGGTTCTACTCGTTGGGTGGCGTCTGGAAGGTCGATCCGACCTGGACCCTCCGTGCCGGCCTCGCCCACGACCAGGGAGCTGTGACCGACGGCTACCGCACCCCCCGCATCCCTGATGGGGATCGCACCTGGGTGTCCATCGGCGCCAGCTACGCCGTCTCCAAGACCTTCTCCCTGGATGTCGGCTACTCGCACCTGTTCGTCAAGGATTCCCAGGTCAATCTGACCACCAGCGCCAGCCAGGCGGACCCCAACTTCACCCGCGGCAACCTCACCGGCGACTACAAGCTGAGCGCCAATGTCCTCGCGGTGGGAGCGCGGTTCAGCTTCTAGGCATTTCTCCCAAACAAAGCAAGGGCCCGGCGAATCCGGGCCCTTGCTTTTGTGCTTCGGGCGGGCTACTACACCCGCTCCACCGCCATGGCGATGGCGTT
>CAIYNT010000111.1 GCA_903927605.1 uncultured Holophagaceae bacterium | reverse complement strand
CCCGTCATTGGGACATCGCAACCGTGAAACATCACTATATTTGAAGCCATGGCGGGCTTCAGTTCCGCCTCCGTTACTGGGTCCTGGATTTGTCGCCTAGCCGCGATATTGAACCAGCGGTTTCGGGAGATACCCATCTCATCGGCTTGGCGGGTTGCAAGTTCGATGGTTTGGATTGGCATACGGATCGTCACCGCATCCGTATCACTTACAACTTGGTCCTTTCTTGGCCTACCGGGAGCGGCCGGTAAAGGGAGGTTCCGAAGCACACGCTCGGAATGCTCAGAGATGGCAAGGCGGTTTTCTCGAAATTTCTCACGCTCTACAAAAGGACGCTCACCCGCATTGAGCAATTCCCCAAGGGTCTGCTTCTTGCGCTGCTCGTTCATTTGGTTCTCCAAAACTTTGGCCATCTTCTCTTTTCTGGCCTACGGAAGCAGGTAACCAGTTCTGCTTCTTCGAGACTGAAAAGCACGAACACTAAGAACCAGTAGGAAGCTTCTGAGATATCCCACTGCTGGATGACAAATCTGGGGTCCGATCCTTCAGGAGGAGGGTCATTCGGGTCGAACGGATGAAGCGTAGCGTTCAACCAGAAGGCTTCGAAAATCTGCCGAGCCTTGTCTTTTGTCACCCCGTGCTTGTGAAAGATTTTGTCTTCAATCTCCGGAGAGATGTGAAGGTTGGGGACGGGATGGCTCACACCTTCCCCCGCAATCCTAAATTAGTACCACAGTATTTTTCGGCAGCAACGCTCAATTCTTGACAGGTGACATCCGTCACGCCCGCCCCCTTGAGCTACTTGAAGATCCTTCTGCTGATTTATTCACCCTTGCACCGTTCCCAGGAAGGTGATGTATGAGTCCGAATACCTGAAAATACTTTGCCGATTGCCTGAAAGGGTTCCACAGATCCTTTGAATCAGGCAACTGGACTTTTGCAACACAACCATCCAACTGAGTCTACGCCCCAATAATCCCTGGAGACGATCCCCAGAGACATCCTCCTTGGAAGGCCAGACGAGGGATCAGGCGATTTCTCCTCCATTTACGCCCACAGCTCCACCTGATGCCTCTTCTCCTCTTTTAGGGAGACCTCCTGGTACCGGAGGGTATTCAGCCCACTGGCATGACCCGCCCTGGCCTGGACCTCTATCAGAGGAGCCTTGTTCCGCAGGTGCGGGGTGGCGAAGACGACCCGAAATAGGGAATTGGGTCTAATTGGGTGTTGATTTGATTAATGGGTGTAATTGGGCGCAAGATTAGACCCATGATCCGATCCGACTCCATCCAGATCACCCCAGAGATCCTGGGGCTGATCACCCAGATAGATGAATTCAAGGGTGCGTGGAGAGCACTGGGTACTCTTGCACCGGATCGGCTCTCAGCCCTGCGGCGGGTGGCAACGATTGAAAGTATCGGCTCCTCTACCCGCATTGAAGGCAGCAAGCTGTCTGACCGCGAGGTTGAGCGCCTGCTATCAAACCTTCAGATCAAGAGCTTCGCCACCCGTGACGAGCAGGAGGTGGCTGGCTACGCCGAGGTCATGGATCTGGTCTTCGCCTCCTGGCCGGAGATCACCCTCACCGAGAACCACATCAAGCAGCTCCACCGCGACCTGCTGATATACAGCGAGAAGGATGAGCGACATCGCGGGAACTACAAGACCGCACCCAACAGCATTGCGGCGTTCGATGAGAATCATAGACAGGTCGCCATCGTGTTCGAGACAGCCACGCCTTTTGACACTTCCCGCCTGATGACCGAGTTGGTGACATGGCTCCAGGAAGAACAGTGGAACGCACGACTGCACCCACTTCTGCTTATCGCCCTTTGGGTGATCGTCTTCCTGGAGATCCACCCGTTCCAGGATGGCAATGGGCGGCTCAGCCGGGTTCTCACCACCCTGCTGCTCCTGCAAGCTGGCTACGCCTATGTGCCCTACGCCTCGCTCGAAAGCGTGATCGAGCAGAACAAGGAAGCCTACTACCTTGCCCTTCGGCAAACCCAGGGAACGATCCGCACCGAAGCACCGAACTGGCAGCCATGGCTGCTGTTCTTCCTACGGTCGCTGGCCGAACAGGTGCGGCGTCTGAACCAGAAGGTCGAGCGGGAAAAGCTGGTCCTGGCAGTACTCCCCGAACTGTCACTGAAGATTGTCGAGTTTGCCCGTGAGCATGGCCGAATCACCATGGCCAACGCCATCCGGCTAACAGGCACCAGTCGAAACACCCTGAAGCAGCACTTCCGAGTCCTGGTCGAACAGGGTCATCTCAAGCAGCACGGTAGTGGCCGAGGTGCGTGGTACGGGCTGTGCTGACCAGATCACAAAATCAACTCGACCTACCTGTTCGAGGGCCTAGTTTTCAGCCTAAGGGAGCCATTCAGCGATCAAAGGTCCCCGGCGTCAACTACATTTCACCTTCACCGACATTTAGCATTCCCTATTGATGAGGTGATGCCGAAGGGGGTGACCGTAGCGTAGGCCGTAGGCCGAAGCGGAGGACACCCCCCAACAGACCCTTGAGAAGGGTGCTGACGCGGTCATTAACACGCATCTACCCATTGAAAGGGTGTGAGAGTTAAAGGTTTGCTCGGTTAGGATCACGGTGGAGATCCTATCCAATGACTGACCTTAGCCGCGAGCCGCTGTGGTGGGT
>CAIYNT010000110.1 GCA_903927605.1 uncultured Holophagaceae bacterium | reverse complement strand
GCCACTGGATCTTCCAGCCCTTCTTGTTGTGCTCGAGCGAACACTGGAAAACCAGCAGAACCGAAGAAAACAGATGGCCCGTGATTCTTTGGATCAGCCCCAGCGGGCGGTGGATCCCTTCACTGGCGAAAGTCCCGCCATCCATAAGCTGGAGGAACAGTCGAGACTCGCCGCCGCCACTGAGAGTCCCATTCTCATCCAGGGCGAGACGGGCACGGGCAAGAGTGAATTGGCTCGATGGCTTCACCGGAACAGCTCCAGGGCTTCGGAGCCGATGCTCGAGCTCAACTGCAGTGGGTTCAGCAGGGAAATGCTGGAATCCGAACTGTTCGGACATGAAAAAGGCGCCTTCACGGGTGCGATCAGCGTCAAGGTTGGCCTGCTGGAGGCGGCCCACCGCGGCACCGTCTTTCTGGATGAAATCGGTGACATGGATTTACAGATTCAGCCGAAGATCCTCAAAGCCCTAGAAGAAAAACGCTTCCGCCGTTTGGGCGGGGTCCAGGATCGGAAGGTGGATTTCCGTTTGATCGCCGCGACCCACCAGAAACTCGATCGGCTCATGCAGGAACAGCTCTTCCGATCCGATCTCTTCTATCGCATCAGCGCCATACAGATCCCCGTACCCCCTTTGCGTGAACGAGCTGAGGACATCCCAACCTTCGCCCAGATTCTCCTGAATCGCCTTACCACTGATTGTGGGCGGGTGCCCATGCGTCTCTCCCAGAGCGCCTTGGTAAGGCTCCAAAAACATTCGTGGCCCGGCAACATCCGCGAACTGCGTAATGTCCTGGAAAGGGCCCTGATGGGAGCCAAGTCCTCCACCGTCGATGCATTGGATCTAGATTTCGCAGACAGTCTGGAAAGCCATACTCAGGACAGGCTTGCCAATCTGACCCTGAAGGAGCTGGAGCGGCATTACATCATCCAGGTACTAAACGAAGAGGAAGGTCACGTTGACCGGGCAGCCAAACGGCTCGATATTCCCCGAAGCACCCTCTATCAAAAGCTTAAGACTTACGGAACAGAACCGTCCAGATTCTAGAATCCAGACACAGAATCTAGACTCGACGGTTTCCAATGAATTGTCGAGTGGCCTTTGCCCGTCTATTAACCCTCGAAACATATGGTTTAACCTATTGTGATCTTATCGATTTGTCGTGGCATCTCCGTTGCCTTTGATTAGCTGCGGAGGAGCTCATGCGGATCGTTTCAATGCTTCAGGGAATGGCCATTGCTGGACTGTTGATGCAGTGGGCCTGCGGAGGGGGTGGCAGCACTGGCAGTGCAGGCAATACGGGTGCGGCAACCACTCCTGCGAACCCTGTGAGCGTTACCCTTGTAGGTATCCCATCCGCAGTGGTTAGTGGCGCCAGTCTGACGGTTTCGGCTCAGGTTCAGGGTTCCACCAACACCGCAGTGACGTGGACGGTGGATAGCATCACGAATGGTAATGCTAATGTAGGAATCATTTCAAGCACGGGGAACAAAACCACTTATGTAGCACCTGCAAACGCAGGCAACCACGTGCTGGCTGCCGTCAGTGTTGCGGACCCGAGCGTATCTGGTAGCGCACAAGTGGCGGTAGTCCCAGCCTCGGCGACTCCGACATCTCCTTCGGCTGGTCCAGTGATCAGCGCGGTCACGGCAAGCTCAGTCACACAGACCGGGGCGACGATTTCCTGGACCTTGAATGAGGTTGGGACCGGGCAGGTCTTTTACGGACTCACCACGGCCTACGGAAGCACGACCACCCCTGAACTGAGCTTCAATTACTCAACCCACGCCCAAGGCATCACTGGGCTGACGGCTGGCACGCTTTACCACTTCTGCGTCAAGTCCGCGGATCAGGCTGGGAACCTCGCCACCTCGGGGGGCTACACCTTCACCACCGCTTCAGCTACGTCCAGCAATCCCCCTACATCCAGCATTACTACTGTATCAGTAAGCCCAGCCTCGCTCACCTTGAGCCCAGGTGCCCAGTCCTCACTGACGGCCACGGTAGCAGGCACGGGCACCTTCAGCTACGGCGTCGCCTGGTCCTGCCTCCACGGCACCATCACCAGCGGTGGACTCTACACAGCACCAGCCACCGCCGGCAATGATACCGTGACAGCCACAAGCGTTCAGGATGGAACCAAGACAGCTACTTCGAGCATCACGGTATTAGCAGCTGGTTCCATTCCCTCGGGAACGAGTGTCAGATCCGCACCTTACAATGCCAAAGGCGATGGTGTGACAGACGATACGGCTGCGATCCAGGCCTGCATCAATGTGGCGGCTGGAACGGGCGGGACTGTCGTAGTGCCAGATGGCACCTACATGATCAACCCCGTGGTGGGCAGTGGTATCTGGGGCCTGATGTTGGGTTCCAACATGACCTTCGCTATGACATCCGGCGCGACCTTGAAGGCCATTGGCGTCTCCTCTTCCACCTATGGGATTCTCTGTTCCAATGGCGGATCGAACATCACCATCTCTGGTGGGAACATTGTCGGTGAACGTGCGACTCACACTGGAAGTGGTGGAGAATCAGGTATGGGTATTTACCTTAATGCCTCTAATGTCACCGTCACTGGCGTAACTGTTAGCGAGTGCTGGGGCGATGGGTTCTATGTCTGCGACAACTCATCCAACATCACTTTCACGAACTGCGTTGGGAATCACAATCGGCGCCAGGGGCTCTCCATCACCGCTGGCAATACGTTCCTTGTTACTGGCTGCACCTTTAGCAATACCACTGGGACCGATCCTCAGTGCGGCATCGACATCGAGCCCAATGGTTCTGTGCCAGTCACGGGTGTCCACATTACCAACTGCCAGATATTCAACAATGTTGGCGGTGGCGTCCAGCAGGGGAATGTCGGCAATGTTGCTTCAGGAACCCTGTTGGAGAATTGCAATATCTACGGCAATGGCGGTGGTGGTTACAACGATGGTGGCATCAGGTTCGTGGAAACCCATGACAACACAATTCGGAACAACCAGGTCCACAACAATCTGAATGGTGGGATTCGTTTGGAGAGCAATGCCGGCATCGGCTGTCCCAATACCAACGTCACCGGAAACACCGTGACGAACAACACCGGATATGGGATCACAGCAGAACTCTGCAATGGTTCAGTGATCACTGGGAATACCATTTCCGGCAATTCTGGAACGGCTTTCTATGTCGATGGTTCGAGTGGAACATACTCACCGAACACGATTCCTTGACGGTTCATGGTGGAACCTCAAGACAATGGGAATGAAAACAGAGAAGACACTTGGAAACCCATGGGTATCCGAATGTCTTCTCTGTACACTTCAGCCCGGATTTTGCATTTTCCCCATGAGGCCCTGAGTAGTGTCCAGCAGTTTCTGTAAGTCCGCGATGGTAGATGGATCGCAGCGAATGCAGGGGGTCTGTCAGGCGACATCAGAAACTGACCCCCTGGCGACACGAATATTGACCCCCTGAGGAAGGGGGAAGCAATGGAAGTGGAGAGGGAGGATCCTGGCGTCCGGAGATCGGAGGCCACGATGCTGGGTGAGGGGGCAGTTGACGTCCTCCCCACTTCTATACCAAGGATGGTGAGAGTCCGGGGTTAGAAAGGATCTCGATGGGATTCGCGGAAGGAGCCGTAGGCGACTGGAGCGAATCCCATCGTTGCGCCGCTTCGGCTGGG
>CAIYNT010000109.1 GCA_903927605.1 uncultured Holophagaceae bacterium | reverse complement strand
TGGCACCGTAGAAGCCCTTGGCGAACTTCATCATGCGCTTGCGGCGCTGGGCACGCTTGAAACCACGTTTGACGCGAGTCATGTTGCTTCCTTTCCTCGAGGCAGCACGTCCGGAATGAACGTCCTTTAGGAGCCTCATCGGGGGTGGCCTCAGCCACCGGGTTGAACCAACGATTCTAGAACCATCGGAGGGAGAATCCAAGCTCCAAGCAGGCTTGGCCTGCGCGGAGCGTGGGGGCCCCGGGGGTGTGCGCGCAGCGCGGAACCCCCGAGACGATATCAGGCGTAGGGCAGCATCGCAGCAACGGCCTTCAAGTCGGCCTTCGAGACCATCCGGCCCATGTCAAGCTGCCGCTTCCGCTTGGCGGTCTTCTTGGTCAGGATGTGGCGCTGATGGGAGCAACCACGCTTGAACTTGCCGCCGGCGGTCTTCTTGAAGCGCTTCTGGGCGCCCTTGTGGGTCTTGATCTTGTAGCTCATGGGGTCCTCATTGAATCTGGGCTTCGGTTGCTGGTAGTTCAGGCTTGGCGGCCTTTGGCTTCTTGGGTGCCTTGGGTACTTCAATGATGCGCGGGGCCAGGATTGCATGCATGTCGCGGCCATCAATGCCGGCGGATTTCTCGACGATGGCCTTGTCGCCGACCCGCTGAATGACTTCCTCGATGATCCGGTAGCCGATATCACGATGGACCACTTCACGCCCGCGGAACATGACCACCACTTTGACTTTGTCTTCTTCCTCCAGGAACCGCAGGATGTGCTTCACTTTGAAATCAAAATCGTGATCATCTGTCTTGGGTCGGAACTTCACTTCTTTGACGACGATATTCTTCTGCTTCGCCCGGGCTGCGTGTTCTCGCTTTGCTTCCATGAACTTGTATTTGCCGTAGTCCATGATTCGGCAGACAGGCGGGTTTGCGTTTCCAGCCACTTCCACCAAGTCGAGGCCGCGTTCCTCCGCGATTCGGATGGCCTGGTGGGGAGGCATCAAGCCAAGCTGTTCGCCATCTTCGGAGATGACGCGGACCTCTTGGGCCCGGATGCCGTCGTTGATGCGGGTCTCGTTCGGACGAATGGTTCCTCCCCTAGTTACACAAGGACAGAAAGTCTAACATTTGACCCGGCTGCCGCCAAGCACGGAAAACTAAATCAACGTTGGCGATCTCGAACCTCGGAGACCAGGGCCTCCAGGAACCCATCCAAGGACTGCACACCGAGGTCTCCGCGGTGTCGGTGTCGCACAGAGACCGTGCGAGCCTCGGCCTCGCGGTCCCCAATCACCAGCATGTAGGGTACCTTGGCCAATTGGGCCTCGCGGATTTTGGCTTTCAGGCTTTCGTTCCGGAGGTCCAATTCTGTCCGCAGCCCGTGAGCCTTCGCCCTCGCAGCCGCCTCACTGGAGAACGCATGGGCGCGATCGGTGATGGGAAGGATGGCGACCTGGACCGGTGCGAGCCAAGCCGGAAAGGCTCCGGCCGTATGCTCGACAAGGATGCCCATGAAGCGCTCGAGGCTTCCCAGGATGGCCCGGTGCAGCATGATGGGACGCCCTTCCCCGCCATCAGGACGGGTGTAGGTCAGGTTGAACCGCTCCGGCATCATGTAATCCACTTGAAGGGTTCCTAGCTGCCAGGGACGCTTGAGGGCATCCAGGATCTGGAACTCGATCTTGGGGCCATAGAAAGCGCCCTCACCGGGATTGAGCGTGTAGGGCATGCCTGCCTCGTCGAGGGCCTTGCCCAAGGCGCTTTCGGCCGCATCCCAGATCTCATCGGACCCAAGTCGTTTCTCGGGCCGGGTACTCAGGGCCACACGCATTCCTTCGAACCCGAAGGTATCGTAGACCTCGGTCAGGAGGGCAAGGAAGTCGGCCATCTCGGTCTTGACCTGTTCCGGCGTACAGAACAGATGGCCATCGTCCTGACAGAAGGTCCGCACGCGGGTCAGGCCGTGTGTGACTCCGCTTCGTTCATAGCGGTGCAGACGGCCGAAGTCGGCATACCGAATGGGCAGGTCACGATAGCTCCGTTTCTGACTGCCGAAAATGATGCAGTGACTGGGGCAGTTCATGGGCTTCACCGCATATTCACGTTCCTCGGCGGTGGTGAAGTACATGTTCTCGGCATAGTTCTCGTAGTGACCACTGGTCTTCCAAAGGGCCACGTCGAGGATCTGCGGAGTGATCACCTCGCTGTAGCCGTATTTGAAATACAGCTCCCGAATGTAGGTGACCAGTTCGTTGTAGACTTGGGTGCCCTTGGGGTGAAAGAAGGGAGAGGCCGGCGCTTCCTGATGGAAGGAATAGAGATCAAGTTCTTTGCCCAGCCTGCGGTGGTCACGGGCCTTGGCCTCTTCCAAACGCTTCAGGTGCTCGTCGAGTTCCTTCTGGGTGTGGAAGGCCGTGCCGTAGATCCGGCTGAGCATCTGGTTCTTCTCGTCGCCCTTCCAGTAGGCGCCTGCGATGCTGAGCAACTTGAAGGCCTTCAGTTTGGCCGTGCTGGGCACATGAGGCCCACGACAAAGGTCGTAGAAATCACCCTGCCGATAGCCGCTAATGATGTCGCCCGAAGGGATACCCGAAACAACCTCGACCTTCAGCGGTTCTCCCATCGCCTGGAATCGGGCGATGGCTGCATCCCGGCTGAGATCCTCCCGCACGACCTCGATGCCCTCGGCTGCAACTTTCTGCATTTCGGCCTCGATGACCGGTAGATCCTCGGGGGTGAAGGACCTGTCGACCCAGAAATCGTAGTAGAAACCATCCTCGATGACGGGACCGATGCCCACCCGGGCGTTCGGATAAAGCCGTTTCACTGCATGGGCCAGAAGGTGGGCCGTGGAATGCCGAATCAGTTCCAGGCTCTCCGCGGACTTGTTGGTTACGATCTCGACCTTGGCCCCATTCACCAGAGGGGCCTTCAAATCCACCAGACGCCCATTGACCTTCACCGCCAAGGCCGCATCGAGCAGACGAGCGCCGATGCCACCAGCCAGATCGACCCCAGTGGCGCCCTCGGGCAACTGCCTTAGGGAGTCATCTGGAAGACGTACCTCGATGGACATGGATTCCTCGAAACAAGATGAAAATTTTATCATTAAATAACTCCGGGCCATCAATGTGATGGCCCGGAGGGGTTTTAACGTCGCAGCGACCTACTTTTCCACTCCTGTGCAGAGCAGTATCATCGGCCCTCCAGGTCTTAACGGCCGTGTTCGGGATGGGAACGGGTGTGACCCCTGGGGAAAAGCCACG
>CAIYNT010000108.1 GCA_903927605.1 uncultured Holophagaceae bacterium | reverse complement strand
TGCTACTTGGTTTTGGTCTTGGCCTTAGCTTTGGCTGGAGTGGTGCCAGCGGCTTCCTTGATCAGGCGGGCCTTGTCAGCCGCATTGCCAAAGACCACCCGGCCATCCTGCACCATGCCCATCACCGTCTGCTCGCGGCGGAAGGCCTCGTGGGTGGTGACATCCGCCGGATCCCACTTGGTGTAGGGGTGGTTCCAGGTGGCGATGACGCCCTTCACGGGCTCCTTGAGGTCTTCCAGGGCCTCCTTGATTTTATGCGTGTCTGTGGTGCCGGCCTGCTTCACGGCGGCGGCGAGGATGTAGGCGGCGTCGTAGCCCTGGGCGGCGGCCACGGCGGAAGGGATGCGGTCCACCTTGTAGGTCTTGTGGTAGCCATCGATGAAGGCCTTGGCCTTGGGCGTGATGGGCTCCTCGATGAACGTCTGGGGCATGAGGGTGCCGTTGCCGTTCTTGCCGGCATTGTCGATGTAGTTGGACATGGACAGCGTCCAGCCGCCGATGAGGGGCGCCTTCATGCCGATTTTGGCCTCGCCGTTGGACACGGCCGCCAGCTCAGGGCCGATGGCCCAGATCAGGATGGCCTCGGCGCCAGCGGACTTGGCTCGCAGCAGTTGGGCGGTCATGTCCTTGTCGCCGATGTTGAACTTCTCCTGGGCCACCACGGTCAGCTTGTTGCCCTGCTTCTTGATCTGGTCCAGCATGTCGTCCCTGCCGGACACGCCGTAGTTGGTGGAATCGAAGATGACGGCCACTTTGGTGAACTTGCGGTTGATGGCCTCCTCGACCACCATGGCCGACTGGATGCCATCGTGGGCAGCAAAGCGGAAGATCGAGTTGTCCTTCACACCAGCCTTGCTCCACTGCGTCATGGAGGCGGAGCCCGCGGCGGGGCAGATGATCTTGGTGATGCCTTTCTCCTGCAGGTGTTTGTCGCCCGCCATGCAGACACCAGTGTTCACTGTGCCAATAACGCCAGAAAGATCGCCCATGGCGGCCAGTTCCTGGGCGATCAGGGCGCCCCGCTCATTCTTGGCTTCGTCATCCCGCTCGACGATCTCGATCTTCATCTTCTTGCCACCTACCTGGATGCCGCCAGCGGCGTTGATCTCGGCGATGGCCAGCTTGGCGCCGTCCCGCGTGGAAGTGCCCATGGGCGCGGATCCGCCCGAGAAGGGGCCGGTGAGGGCGATCTTGACGGTGTCTCCGGCCTGGAGGCCCAGGGCCGCGAGGATGAGGGATCCATAGAGGGTCTGCCTGAGCATGATGGTCTCCTTGAGAGTGATTGATTAGATTTGAAATGGATTATGGCAGGTCGGAGGGCAGGCGGGGGAGCCTCCAGTGGCATGGACTCCGTAGTCAACGTTGATTCAGAACATTCTGGCGAGGGCCCTTGGATGGGTCGTGGTCCGCCAAGCGGGCCTGCACCCAGGCCAACAAGGGCTCTCCCATGGTCACACGCTGCTCGGCCACGTAAAGCGGCAGCTCCAGCACCTTGGCGTGTCCGGGACCCAGTTTCACGGCGTCCTTTTCAGTGCAGACCAGCCATCCGGCGCCGTCAGCCCGGGCCAGATCCTGCAGCCGCCGGAGATCCACGGGTGAGGGACCACCGTGGTCGGGAAAGGTGTGCGACCCGACCCAGGTCTGTCCGGCAAGCAGCAGGTCGGCGTAGAAGGCCTCGGGATGCCCGAGTCCGCACCACGCGAAGGCGGGACCAGCTCCGGCAAGGGGCAGGGAAGTCGACTCGCCTCTATCCCAGCGGCGCAGACTGCGCAGGGTGAAATCCACCCAGAAGATGGGGCCGCCGGATCCATGCCGGGTCCACCAGGCCTCAATCTCAGCCCGGTCCTGCACCCGGGCTGCCCGCGTCACCACCAGCGCATGGGCGCGCGCCGCGCTGTCCATGGATTCCCGCAGGTGGCCCAGGGGTAGCATCCGCCCGTCACCCCAGCGGCGGACGCCGTCCAGCACCAGCAAGTCCAGATCGCGATGAAGGGCCCGATGCTGGAACCCATCGTCCAGCAGCAGACAGCGGAGCTCCGATCGCTGGGCCAGGGCCCGCAAAGCAGCGGCATGGCGTTTCCGGCCTACCACCACGCGATGGGGACCCAGGCGACGGGCCATGAGCAGGGGCTCATCGCCCGTCAACCGGGGATTCGAGTCCGCCTCCACGCTCATGGGATCCACGTCCCGGCGCCCACCGTAGCCCCGTGAGAGCACCGCATTCCGCCACCCGGCCATCTCTAGGCCTTCGGCCAGGAAGAGCGTCAGCGGCGTTTTTCCGGTACCGCCGGTACTGATGTTGCCCACCGACACCACCGGGACGCCCACTCGTGCCGCCCGCTCGGGATGGGCGTCGAAGCTGCGGTTGCGGGCACGCACCACCGCCCCATACAGGGGGGCCAGGGGAGCCGCCAGATAGCGCAGAATGGACATGGAACCAGAGTAACGGAGGGGAACCCATGAGCGAGGGCATCCTGCTGGCTAAGGTGGCGCGGGGCATTCTGCTGGCGGAAGGGGAACGTGTGACCCGGCTGCAGGAAGCCCTGCCGCAAATTGAGACCGTTCTGGATGGCGAATCGGATGAGGTGGCGATCCAGGCCACCCTGGCCTGCCTGTTGTGGGAAACCCTCCCCCAGGTCAACTGGTGCGGGTTCTACCGCCAGGTGGCGGGCCGGGTGCTGGTGGTTGGACCCTACCAGGGCGGCATGGGTTGTCTCCGCATCCCCTTTGAACGGGGCGTCTGCGGGACCTGCGCGCGAACGGGCCTCACGCAGCGGGTGCCGGATGTCCACGCCTTCCCCGGCCACATCGCCTGCGACGATGCCACCCGAAGCGAACTGGTGATCCCGGTCAAGGTCAGGGGGCGACTGATCGCGGTGCTGGACCTGGATTGCCCCCACCTGGACGGGTTCTCGGCCACGGAGGCCCGGATCCTGGGAGATCTGATGGCCAGGTGTTTCCCATCGAGCCTTGGTCTGTGAAGTTCCTTCCGGGTCGCGGCCTGGGTTAATCTAGGAGACTCCCCGGGACCCTCATGGCCGAACCCAGCTTCATCGATCAAAGCAAGCTGCGTTTCCGCGAAGGGGAGATCATCTTCCGCAAAGGAGAGATGGCCCAGCAGATGTACATCATCCTGTCGGGCAAGATCCGCATGTATGTCTCAGAAGAGCCCCAGGGGGACTGGGTTGAGGAACTCGCCAAGGGGGATTTCTTCGGAGAGGGCAGTCTGCTGGAAGCCCTCCCGCGCCAGCATACAGCCATGGCTCTGGAGGACTCGGATCTCATTGCCATCACCCGGGGCACCTTCCTGCGGATGATCCGCCAGAATCCAGAAGTATCCGTGAAGATGATGCAGCGGCTCGCCCAGCGGCACCGGGAACTTGGCGAGAGGGTCGAGGCTCTGGACTCCAGTCGGCCGATCAAGGCCCCCTCCGCGCCTGTGGCCAACCTCGTGTCGGTCCTCAGTGGCAAGCCCCACCCGATCCTGTCCCACGGGTCCCTCATCGGACGGTTCGACCCCACCACGGGGGTCCATCCCGACATCGACCTGACGGATGAGGACCACAACCTGAGTGTTTCGCGCCGCCATGCCCGCATCCTCTGCGAGCACGGCCGCTACTTCCTGCTGGAGGAGCCTGGCGTGGCCAACGGGACCTTTGTGCGCGGTGAGCGCATCCAGCCCGGTGAGCCCAGGGAATTGAAACACGGCGATAGGGTTGGCTTCGGAATGGTGGTTCTGTTCTTCGAAAAGACTTAACTTTTCCCTGGGGCGGGAAAGTTGAGGAGGAAACGATGGGAACAGATCTGCTTGTCGAACTTTGGCGGGATGAACATGGTGTCGTCCGAGAACTGGTGCAGTTCGGACTGGATGAGACGGGCGGAGCCTGCGTGATCCGGGAACGCAATAGCCTCGATGCCCTCGACGGGGACGCGAACGAGGGCGACATGGTGGTTGCCCGGTTCGGGGATCCAGAAGATGCCCGGGACTTCCTCCGGGATGAGGGATTCGAACCGGTCTGATCACTCCATCCCACGCCTGGAGGCTCCTGATGAACTCGCTCTTCAACCCCGTCGACCGCGAAGCGCTGTCCCACCGTCTCGCTGCTCTTGAGCCTGGCGCCCTGCGCCAGTGGGGGAAGATGGACCCTGCGCAGATGCTCCGGCATTGTGCCCTCTCCTTGGGGGAACCCCTCGGGGACCGGTCGGTCAAGCAGGTCTTCCTCGGGAAGCTGGTCACTCCCTTCATCCGCCGCGCGGTCTTTGGGGATAAGCCCTTCCGCCGGAATTCCCCCACGGACCCGGCCTACGTGGTGTCTGACCCGCCGGACTTCGAGGCCGAACGCTCCCGCTTGGCCACCCTCCTCGACCAGGTGGTCCAGCGCGGCCCCGCGAGGACGGAGGGGAGGATCCATCCCTTCTTCGGCCGCCTCAGCGGCGCCGAGTGGGGGACGTTGATCTACAAGCACCTCGACCACCATCTGAGGCAGTTCGGGGTTTGAATCCCGACCCGAACGACAGCGCCCGGCAGATGCCGGGCGCAGGATCGAAAGGGACAAGCGAGGAGCGGGCTCGGCCCGAACCGAGCGCGGGGGTGCGGGGGTGCGCGCGAAGCGCGGAACCCCTGCGGAGCGTCAGTTGGAACCGATCCCCAACGCCTTTGCGGCCTTGGTGAGTTCGGGAACCACCTCGAACAGATCCCCCACGATCCCGTAGCTCGCCAGTTTGAAGATGGGGGCCTCGGGGTCCTTGTTGATGGCGACGATGAACTTCGAGCCGCTCATGCCCGCGATGTGCTGGATGGCGCCGCTGATGCCGCAGGCGATGTAGAGGGTTGGGCTCACCACCTTGCCGGTCTGGCCCACCTGCATGCTGTGGGGCAGGCCCCAGCCGGCGTCCACGGCCGCCCGGGAGGCGCCCACCACGCCGCCGATGGCGTCGGCGAGCTCCTCGAGGATCTTGAAGTTGGCGCCGTCCTTCATGCCACGTCCACCGCTCACGATGACGTTGGCCTCGCTCAGGTCCACCTTGCCGCTAGCTTTGGCCAGGATCTCTTTCACCATGGCCTTGAAGTCGCCGGCTGGCGCGGGAAGGGTTTCTTCGGTGCCCGGACCGGGTTTCTCGGTGGCGGGAAACACGTTGGGGCGGGTGGTGGCGACCTGGATCGGGCTGGCAAACGTAGTGGTGGCGAAAGCTTTGCCGGCATAGACGGGGCGCACGGCCTGGAGCTTGCCATCCACCAGGGAAAGGCCGGTCACATCCGAAGCGTAACCGGCACCCATGCGGGCGGCAGCGCGCGGGGCCACGTCCTTCCCGACGGCGGTGGCTGCGGCGATCAGCACGGTGGCACCCTTGGCCATGACGGCATCCGCGAGGACGGCGGCGTAGGCATCGCTGGAATAGGACGCCAGGGCAGGCGCTTCGGCCGTGAGGATCAAGTCAGCGCCATATTTGGCGGCTTCGGTCGATCCAGCGCAAGAGGCCCCGGCAAAGAGGGCACCGAGCTTTTTGCCAGAGGCATCCGCCAGGCGCCGGCCTTCGCTGAGGGCCTCGGCGCTGGGCTTCCGGAGCTGCCCTTCCTTCAGTTCACAAAACACGAGAATCATGGAGTCGTCCTTTCAAATCGGAAGTCAGAGGAGGGGTGCGCTAGAAGACCTTGGCTTCGTCTTTGAGGGCCTGAAGGAGGCTGCCGGCCTGGGCTGCAGGGTCTCCTTCCAGGTTGCGGCCCGCAGGGCGCTCCGGAGGCAGGGTCAAGGCGCTGATCTGGGCGCCAGCAGTGACGGGTGCCGCCTCGATCTCCTCGATGGTCTTCTTCTTGGCTGCCATGATGCCCTTCAGGCTGGCGTAGCGCGGCTCGTTGAGGCCCTTCTGCGCCGTGATCACGGCGGGCAGGGCGCCTTCCACGATCTCAGAGCCGCCTTCGATCTCGCGCTCGGCTCTGAAGGTGCCCTCGCCGAGTTCGAGCTTCACGATGACGTTGGTCTGGGCCACACCAAGCAACTCCGCGAGCATCGGCCCCACGGCAGCGTTGTCGCCACCGATCCCCTTGTTGCCGCAGAGGATCAGGTCGAAGCCCTTGTCCTTGGCGTAGGCGGCAATCATCTGGGCCACGGCGAAGGGGTCGCCCTGGCCATCACCCCTGAGCAGGACAGCAGAATCGGCGCCGAGTGCCAGTGCGTTCTTGAGCACCTCCTTGACGCTATCGCCGCCCACAGAGAGGGCGATCACCTCGGCGCCCTTGGCTTCCTTGATGCGAATGGCCTCTTCCAGCGCATACTCGTCGTATGGACTGATGATCCATTTCACATCCGCGGGATCGAGGGATCGCCCGTCGGCGGCAACCTTGATTTTGGTCTCGGTGTCGGGTACCTGCTTGAGGGCGACGAGAATCTTCATGGGCGCTCCCTGATTGCGTCATGGAAAGGTCGGCAGATAGCCGACCCAAAGGAAGAGTTTAGCCTGAGGACCTCTGCCCCCAGCGGGTTTTCAGAGGTTTTTGCCGAGGGTCACGCTTGCCTCCGGGTAGGTTACGACGCTGTCCCAGGGTTGGATTTCCGGGCCTTCCGGTATGGTGGACGGAGCATGCGAGAGGCCCTGCCGAATTTCCGAGACGCGCTCATCCTCACCGGGGGTGGCACGGGAGGACACTTCTTCCCTGCCATCGCACTGGCAGAGAGTGCTCGCGCAAGGTGGCCTGACCGTCAGATCTCATTCGTCGGCGCGCAGCGTGGCATCGAGGCCCGGGAGCTTCCGGCGAGTCCTTGGCCGCATTTTCTGCTGGACGTCGAAGGCCTGGTGGGCCGCTCGAAGCTGCACATGGCTATGTCGGGATGGAAGCTCTGGCGCGCAGTCTCTCTCTTGAAAACCCTCTGGCGCCAGGACCGGCCCTGGGCTGTCATCGGCACTGGCGGCTACGGCGCTGCGCCAGCCCTGCTGGCCGCCCGGGCTCTGGCGATCCCCTATTTCCTACATGAGAGCAACGCGGCCCCTGGCGCCCTGATAAAGCAGGTCGCTCAGCAGGCGCGGCGTGTATGGTGCGGAATGGAAGCTGTGCGCACCCTGTTGCCCGGTGCCGATTGCCGTGTGGTGGGAACCCCTGTGCGTGAGGCCTTCCTCCGGGACTTCCGGCCCGCTGAGACGCTGCAATCACCCTTTCAACTGCTGGTGCTGGGTGGCAGCGGGGGGGCTCGCGCCATCAATGAGGCCATGCTGGAGATCGCTCCCGCCTTATTGGACCGGATGCCCGCATGGGAGATCCTGCACCAGGCGGGTCCGGCAGAGCTGGAGCGGCTGAAGGAACGGCCCCGTCATCCGCGCCATGCGATGGTTCCCTTCATCACCCGCATGGACGAGGTCATGGAAGCTACCAGCTTTGTGGTGAGCCGGGCCGGGGCAAGTACCTGCGCCGAGCTGAAGGCCGCGGGGCGTGGGGCGATCCTGGTGCCGCTGCCCACCAGCGCCGGCGGCCACCAGCGCTTAAATGCCTTGGCCATGGCCACGGAAGGACGGGCCACTGTCATCGACCAGGTAGCGGATCTGGCCCTGCGCCTGGAGGCGGCACTACTGCCGCTGATGGGAAATCCCCACGCCCGACAGTCCCTGTACAAGCCTCCAGAGCCCAATCGGGCCGTACGGCTCTGCCTGGAGGACCTGGAGAACTACTTGGGCTGACGGGGTTCGGCGAGCCAGGCCACGAGGATGGAGATGAAGTAGAGACCCAGCAGCAGGACACTGAAGAAGATGGCCGTGACGATCACATCCCCTGGCGTGAAGAAGGCGCTGAAGATGACGATGATCAGGGTCGCGTGGCGCCAGTACTTCAGCATCCAGCGGGCGGTCACCAGACGGAACCGGGCCAGGAAGAAGAACAGGACCGGCAGCTCGAACATGATGCCGGTGATGACCATGGTCCAGATGAAGAGGTCGAGGTACTCGGAGGCGTGCAGGTTGGCCCGCAGTCCCGCGGCGGCGGCTTCCTGGAACAGGATGTCCCCGAGGAATCCGATGGCCTGGAAGTACGCAAAGGCCGCCCCGCCGATGAAGCAGGCGGAGGTGATGAACACGAAAGGAATCACGAGCCGGCGTTCCCGGGGCATCAACCCGGGGCGGATGAAGGCCCAGAGCTGGTAGAAGAGGAAAGGCGCGGCGAGAAACCCGGCGGTCCAGAGGGACAGCCGCATCATGCTGAAGAAGGGTTCGGTCAGGTCTGTGAAGGCAAAGGGCTGGAGCTCGGAGATGGCCTTGCCGGTCTGCTTGGCCATGGCCTTCAGGAAGGGTTGCTGGGACCAGGCCCAGAGCTTGAACCGCAGGGCCGGGAGGTCGTGGTATCCGAACGGGAACCCGTAGGTGAAAGTGAAGACACCGAGGACGATGAGCAGAGAACGGACAATCCGCACCCGCAGCTCCTGCAGGTGCTCCCAGAAGCTCATCTTGTCGGGCGGCGTGGCAGGAAGCGCCATGGTCCTCAAGCGGGAAAAGAACTCGGCCTCCCGAGGGAAGTCGAGCTATGGAGAGTCCGTGGCCTACTTCTTGTCCTTATCGCTGGTGACTTCTTCGCTGGCGGACTCCGTGAGTTCGCGGCTGGCTTTCTTGAACTCCTGGATGCCCTTGCCAAGACTCTTCCCCAGTTCCGGCAGGCGGGATGGACCGAAGAAGATCAGCAGGGCGATGCCGATCAACAGCAGATGACCTGGTCCGAGGTTCATGGGTACTCCGTCATGATGACTGCGCGTGTTCAGCGTTTCAGATCCGCCAGGGACACAGTGCCCGGGAGATCCAGCTCCATTCTAAGCAGAGCCTGTCCATGGGTCTTCCCCTGGGCATCGGTTTTGACGCTTTCGCTGCCCCCTCCACCCAGGGAGTCATGCAGGATGAAGTTGATGGCCTTGAGATTAGGTACCTCGAAGCGGTCAACAGCGCCCTTGCAGATATCTGAAAAATGGTGTTTCACCCGCTCCGCCGTGAGTTCCCGCTGGAGCAGCTGGAACCCGGCTTCCGTATAGGCGATGACCCCCACGTTCGAGCCATCTCCCTTGTCGCCGCTGCGGGCGTGGGCGATGTCCTCCAGTCGGATGCGGGTCATGGTGCGACCACGGCATGGCGGCCGATCGAGAGATAGGTCCAGCCTTTGGCCTCCATGGCCTCGGGGCGGAACAGGTTGCGGCCGTCGAAGATGCGGCGTGCCTTGAGGGCCTTGGCCACGGCCTCCAGGTCAGTTTCGCGGTATTGGGACCACTCGGTGGCGATGAGCAGGGCGTCGGCCCCCTCGCAGGCAGCCAGGGGGGTCTCCGCATAGCGGACTTTGTCACCGATCTTGGCCTTCACGGCATTCATAGCCGCGAAGTCATGGACCACCACCTCGGCGCCAAGGGTCACGAGGCCCTCGATGAGCTCAAGAGACATGCTTTCGCGAATATCGTCCGTATTGGCCTTGAAAGCGAGACCCCAGAGGGCGAAGCGCCGGCCTTTCAGGGGGGCGGGGACACCGGGCTTCACCCCGAAGTGGGTCTTCACCTTCCGGAGGAGCACTTGCTTCTGATGGCGGTTGGCCTCCACGGTGGTGGCCAAGGTCATCATCGGCTGTCCGTGCTCTCGTCCAACCTTCAGCAGGGCTTCCAGGTCTTTGGGGAAACAGGAGCCCCCGAAACCCGGCCCGGGATTCAGGAAGGCAGGACCGATGCGGTGATCCGCACCGATGGCGGCCTTCACGTGATCCACGTCGGCACCCACGGATTCGGCCAGATTGGCGATCTCGTTGATGAAGCTGATGCGCAGCGCCAGCATGGCGTTGGCAGCGTACTTGGTGAGTTCGGCGCTGGGGGGGTCCATGCGGAACCACTTGCCGCGGCTGCGGTCGAGGAAGAGCTGGTAGAGGGCCTTCATCACGGTTTCGGCGTGGTCGGTGCGGCAACCCACCACCACACGATCCGGCTGCAGGAAATCGGTGATGGCCGAACCTTCCCGCAGGAACTCGGGATTGCTCACAACTTCGAAGGGGCGATCCGTACGGGCCGCGATCTCGGCATGGACCCGCGCAGCGGTTCCGACCGGAACCGTGCTCTTATCCACCACAATGAGAGGCTTGGCCACCTTGGACCTTAGTGCCATGGCGGCGCCGATCTGGCCGGCCACCGCCAGGACGTATTTCATGTCCGCGCTGCCGTCGTCACTCTGGGGTGTGCCCACACAGATGAAGGCAGCATCCGCATCCGCGATGCCGGTCTTGAGGTCCGTGGTGAAGCGCAGCGCCCCCGAAGACAGGTGCTTCGCCAGGAGGTCATCCAGGCCCGGCTCAAAAATGGGCGATTCGCCGCGGGACAGGGTGGCCACCTTTGCAGCGTCCACGTCCACCCCGAGGACCCGGTGACCCGCCTCCGCGAAGCAGGCGGCCGCCACCAACCCCACGTATCCCGAACCAATGACCAGCACGTGCATGGCGTCCTCGCGCAAAGGAACCAGTGTAGCTTGCTATCATTCGGAGGAAGGAGTTGGCATGACGATCCTGGCGGCACCCACGGGCAACGAGGTCAACCTCCTGGAGGTCATGCTCCATGCGGGTCCGGTCTCCAAGTCGGTGCTATTGATTCTCGTGACCTTCTCGCTGCTCAGCTGGGTGGTGATCCTCCGCAAGGCGCTGCTCTACCGCCGAAGCCGCAGCGTTTCCGAGCAATTCCGGGCAGCGTTCAAACGCGCCACCGATTGGCGGGAATTGAAGCAGCATCAGGAGAAATTTGCCCTGAGTCCCCTCGTGGGCCTTTTCGTGGCGGGCTACAGTGAGGTGACCTTCCAACTGCGCCAGGTGGGCCAGGATGGCCGTCCCCAGCTGCGGAGCATGGAGGCGGTGGAGCGCAGCCTCCAGCGGGCCAGTGTGGTGGAGATGGGCCGCCTCGAGCGATCCCTGGGCGGACTGGCCACAGTGGCCGCCGTGAGTCCCTTCATCGGGCTTTTCGGCACCGTGTGGGGCATCATCGACGCCTTCCGGGGCATCGGTGCCACGGGCAATGCGAACCTCGCCACTGTGGCTCCCGGCATCTCCGAGGCCCTGGTGGCCACGGCCATCGGTCTGGTGGCGGCCATCCCGGCGCTCATGGCCTACAACTTCTTCCAGGGTCAGCTGAAGCAGTTCCAGACGGAACTCGATGATTTCTCACTTGAATTCATCAGCCTCTCCGAGCGGAACTTCACCTGAGAGCGCACCGACTTCCTCTTTCTTTGGACTGGGAGGACTGGTTCCAGCTCTGCTGCCCACCCTACAACCAGCCCGAGGCTCTGGATCGCTTCGAATGCCGGCTGCCCCTGGCCACGGAGCGCGCCCTCGAATTCTGCACGGATTTGGGGGCTACCGCCACCTGGTTCTGTTTGGGGGATCAGGCACGACGGCACCCGGACCTGCTGCGGCAGATCGTCTCGGAGGGCCACACTGTCGCACTGCACGGGCTGACGCACCGACGGGCCTTTGAGATGGGTCGCTCCACTTGGAGGGACTCGGTGCGGGATGGGAAGGCCCTCCTGGAGGATCTGTCGGGCTGTCGGGTCGTGGGCTACCGCGCTCCCGAATGGAGCTTGCGGGGGGCGGCCTCGGACTGGTGGCGGGAGCTGCCGGAGTTGGGTTTCCGCTACGACTCCAGTCGCGTGCCCCTGGCGGTCCTCGGCGAACCCTCCTGGTCGCGCCGTCCGCACCTTCTGACTGAAGGGTTGTGGGAGCTTCCGCCTCCGGTGTTGTGGTCAGGTCCGCCCCGTTCACCACTCTGGGGCTGGGGGCTCCGGGTGCTGCCGTTCAGCCTAGTGCGCCGGGCGCTGGAAACGCTGGCCCAGGAAGACGCCGGGACCCCGCTGGTGCTGCATCCCTGGGAGCTGGACGAGGGCCAGCCGGATCTCCCTGGTGCCTCCCTGGGGCATCGGTTTGCGCACAGCGCGGGCCTGCGCGGATACGGGAGTCACCTTCGGGATCTCTTCGCGGGGATCCAGCTCACCAGCCTGGAAGCCTGGGTGGAGACCCGATGAAAGCCGCGCCCCTCATTCTCCTGGCTCCCTCTGAAGACAAAACCTCCGGTGGCAGGCGGGGGCGACTGCCGGAATCGCCGGCCCAGCGCTGGGTGCGGGAACGCCTCGTGGCGCTGGCGAAGACCGGGTCGCCCGAGGCACTGAAGAAGGCCTTTGATGTGAAGGACCTGGCCCTCGACAAGGCGCGAACCGAGGCCTTGGCGCTTACAGGGTCCGTGCCTCTGCTGCCGGCGCTGGCCCGCTACACTGGCGTGGCCTTCCAGGCTCTGGATGCCGCCTCGCTCCCGCCGGAAGCCTGGAGTCGGGTGTTCATTCTGTCCAACCTGCGTGGTCTGGTGCGAGGTGACGAGCCCGTTCCTCCCTATAAACTCAAACTCGGGGCCATCCCCGGATTGAAGGGCCACTGGCGGGAGGCGCTTCCTGAGCAGCTGGCCAGGATCCCGGAAGGTTCCCTGTGGGAGTTGCTGCCCAGAGATTCCGCGGATCTGCTTAAAGACTGGCCCCGACCCCGGCACACGGTGGAGATCTTTGATGACGGGGGGAAGGCCGTCAGCCACTTCTCAAAGAAGTACCGGGGACTTGTGGCCCGCTGGATCCTGACGCATCAGGAGGGCGGACCCCGTCAGGTGCTAAAGGGCCGCATCCCAGGCTGCCAATGGGCAGGCGTATCTGAGAATGGACTCGGTGGCATGAGCCTCCGGCTGGTGGTGGACCCATGAGTGACGACTGCAACCGCCCTCCCTTCTGGCAGCGCCAGCCCCGCCTCCCCCTGGAGATCCACCGGTTCTTCCAGGTCCGCATGGAGGCGGCGCTCCATGACCCGGAGGCCAGGGAGGTCCTGGTCTGGCCCACCATCCTGGGCGCACCAGGATTGCGGCAGGCGCATCCCGATGGCCTGCCTGAAACGGAGCTTCTAAACCACGCCGCCCGGATGCTGGCGGCCCTTGGGCATCACGATCCCTCGGCGGCATGGAAGGCTCACCTCGTACGATGGCCGGACACGGCCGTTGGCGGACCCAAGGGCTGGCGCCCGGCCCCGACGTGGGGAGGCTGGGGGCCGCTGGTGAGCCTACGCTGCGGCTGGCAGCTGGCGGCACTGACACCGCTGCCGCTGGGAGACACCTATCCGCTGGCCTGCGGGGTGTCCCTCTTCAACCATGGCCTCTACCACGAGTGCCACGACGCCCTGGAACCCTTGTGGGCCCCTGCGGCAGGCGATCTGAAAGACAAGCTGCAGGGGCTCATCCTTCTGGCCGGAGGCTACCACCATCTTCAACAGCACAACCTGGGGGGCTTGGTGATGCTTTGGGAAGAAGCCCTGCTCAAGCTGAAAACCTGCGGGGGCCGGGTCGCCACGCCCTGGGGCGAAGTGCGTGTGGAGTCTGCGCTGGACCTGACGGCGCGAAGGCTCGACCATGGGAAGCGCATGATGGACGATGCGGATTTCTCGCCCCTCTGGGCCCTGGACCGTCCCACCTGGGAGCTGGCATGAGTGAGATGGCCGATCTGCTGGTGCTGGGGGCGGGGATCGCCGGATGTGCGGCCGCCTTGAGGGCGGCGGACTTGGGCGCCTCTGTGGTGCTGGTGGCGAAGGATGAGTTGGGAGCCTCGAACACGGGGTGGGCCCAGGGCGGCATCATCGGACTGGCCCCGCCGGAGGAGGGGGACTCTCCGGAACTGCTGGCTTCAGACATTGAAAGTGCCGGGGCCGGACTTTGCCGGACCGAGGCCGTGCGGTTGCTGGCGGAGGAGGGCCCCAAACTCTGCCGCAGTTTCCTTTGGGAACGCCTGGGGGTCCCCTTCGACCTGGGACTGAACGGTACGCCTGCGCCCACAGCCGAGGCCGCCCACAGCGCCCGGCGCATCTACCACGCCAAGGATGCAACTGGCCTGGCAATCCAGACGGCCCTGAGTGAAGCGGTCCGGAAGCATCCGAACATCCGCCTCCGGGAGCGGCTCTGCCTGGTGGACCTCATCACCAGCCCTCACCACTGTCTCAATCCGGTGCGGGTGTACGATCCCATCCGGGTCCATGGCGCCTTCCTGTTCGACCCCGCCACCGGCGAGGTGGAGGGCGCCTTGGCCAAGCGCACCCTCCTGGCCACGGGAGGCCTGGGCTACCTGTATCTGCACACCACCAACCCGCCCAGCGCCACCGGGGATGGATTGGCGGCGGCCTACCGGGCCAGTGCCCGCATCGTGAACTGCGAATACGTGCAGTTCCACCCCACCGCGCTCTACGTGCCGGGCAAGCCCAGGACTCTGCTCACAGAGGCCCTTCGCGGCGAAGGCGCCTGGCTGGTCAACCGTAAGGGCGAGCGCTTCATGACGAAGTACGCCCCGGAGTACCTGGAACTGGCCCCTCGCGATGTGGTCAGCCGGGCCATCTTCCAGGAGATGGCGGCCAGTGGGGAGGCCAGCGTCTACCTGGATCTGGCACCCGTGGGGGCCAAGCTGGACCTGGATTCGCACTTCCCGACGGTGGTGGCGGCCTGCCGCGCCGAAGGCCTTGATCCCCACCACCAGCCCATTCCCGTGGTGCCCGCCGCCCACTACTTCTGCGGTGGCGTGCTGGTGGACCTGGATGGCCGCACGAGTCTCCCGGGTCTCTATGCGGCAGGTGAAGTGGCCTGCACGGGCCTGCACGGCGCCAATCGGCTGGCCTCCACCAGCCTGCTGGAGGGCCTGGTGTGGGGCTCCCGCGGCGCCGAGGCGGCCGTACGAGAAATGAATGATGCCCCCTTTGCGCCCCCGAACGGTCTCGCCCAGTGGCACATGCCGAACCGTCCGGAATCCACGGACCCGCTGCTCATTGACCAGGACTGGGGCCTCATCCGGAGCACCCTCTGGAACTATGCAGGCATCGTTCGCACGGGTGCCCGGCTGCAGCGTGCGAAGGCCGACCTGCACTACCTAGCCCACCGCATCGAGCGCTTCTACCACGAGGCCCTCCTCAGCCGCGAGTTGCTGGAGCTTCGGAGTGGCATCCTCTGCGCCCGACTCATCCTGAATGCCGCCCTGCAGAATCCTGAAAGCCGCGGCTGTCATTACCGAGTGGATTGAGCGCGCGACGCCACAGGGGCGGGCCCTCCCAATTCTTAGATCGGTTCCTAGAGCGGCCAGGGGCCAGCGCCTTCTCTTACCAGAAGCGGGTCCTCCCCGCTAAGATCCACGATCGTGCTGTGCACGCCCAGGGGCTGGCCGCAGTCCACCACCAGCTCGAGGGCATGGCCCTGTTCCTCCTCGATCTCCCAGGCAGTGTTGAGCACGGGCTGGTCAGGCAGCGCCACACTCGTGGTGATGATGGGCTCACCGAGCAGCGCCACCAGGGCCTTGCAGAAGGGATGGTCGGGGATGCGCAGGCCCACCACCTGCTTGTTCTGGAGGTAGCGGGGAACTTCCCGGCTGGCGGGCAGCAGCACCGTGTAGGGCCCGGGCAGCATCTGCTTCAGGAGGCGGAAGGTGGGGGTACCCAGGTGGCGCGTGTAACGACAGAACATCTCCATGTCAGAGCAGAGGATGGACATGGGTTTCTTGGGATCGCGGCCCTTGATCTGCAGGATGCGGTCCACGGCCTTCTTGCGGGACGCGAGGCAGCCCAGGCCAAACAGCGTATCGGTTGGGTAGGCGATGACCCCGTCCCGATGCAACAATTCGGAGATGCGCTCAAGGTGACGCACCTGGGGTGTCTCGGGATGCAACTGGAGGATCATGGCGTGTCCAGATCCTTCCAGCGGGCCCGGCCTGCGGAGGGATGGTCCGTGGGCCGCTGGAAGAAACGCTCCGCGAGGATGGGGTCCAATTCCGATGCCACGCCGCTCCGCCGAGCTTGGAGGGCGAGCAGGGCCAGGACCGTGAGGCTGTCGGTGATCTCTCCGTTGAGCACTCGACAGAGGCAGTCCTGGAAGGGTTCCCGGTGGAGCATCAGTTCTTCGTCATCCTCTGCATGGTGGCCTTCGGCTGGGGTGAGGCCTGTTGCCAGGAAGAGGAAGGCCTCCTCCTCGGTGGAGGAATTACTGGGATGGAAGAAGCAGAGCGGCTCCCAATTCCCAGCCATGAGACCTGCTTCCTCGGCCAGTTCACGGCGGATGGCCTCGAAGGGACTCTCGTGTTCGTCGCCGCCGCCCTCCGGCAGTTCCCAGGAATAGATCTCCAGGGGATAGCGCCACTGGCCCACCAGGACCACACGGTCCTCTTCATCCAGGGCCAGCACGCCGCAGGCGGTGCGTCTGAATCCGCACACTGCGTAGCGGCCCTCGGCTCCTTTTCTGTGGCTGTACCGGTCCTCCCGGACGCGAATCCAGGGGGAATCGTAAAGGAACCGCCGGCCAGCGATGGTGTAGGGGTTCGGATGCTCGGGGCACGGAAGGGGTTGCAAGTCCATGCATCGAACATAACGAAAAACGCCCGCGAATGCGGGCGTTTTGAATGAGAGTTCCAGAAGCACTGGCCCGGTTCCGGCTTCGCTGAGAGGGGGTCTTTGGGGGTCCGGGGGTGTGCACGAAGCGTGGAAACCCCGGAAAATATTACCGACGCAGACCGAGGCGCTCGATCAGGGTGGCGTAGCGCTCCTTGCTCTTCTTCTTGAGGTAATCAAGCAGGCGGCGACGCTGTCCGACCATGATCATGAGACCCCGGCGGCTGTGGTAATCCTTGGTGTGGATCTTGAAGTGCTCGGTGAGGTCGTTGATGCGCTTGGTGAGGATCGCGACCTGGACCTCAGGTGAACCTGTGTCCGACTCGTGCTGCTTGTAGTCGTCGATGATGATCTTCTTCTGTTCCACATTGAGGGCCATGGTGGCTCCTGTTCGGGGGGTCGCCCGTCACCCGTCCCTCAGTCCCGTACCGAAGGT
>CAIYNT010000107.1 GCA_903927605.1 uncultured Holophagaceae bacterium | reverse complement strand
TCCACCACGCCATGGTCACCAGGTCACCGAACCATTGATGGGCCATCTCGTGAGTGGCAATATCGGCACAAGTGCGCTTGAAACTGATGGAGAGGTTTTCCGATTTGGCCAGAAACCATGTTTGGCCATAAGTAATGAGGCCAGCATTCTCCATACACACGGGTGATTCGGGGAAAACAAGGGAGTCGAGCTTTTCGTAGGGATAGGAAATGCCGAAGTAATTTTCTAGTCGGGTAAACAAATCGGGGATTATCTCGGCTGCGTAGGATGCTTCTGAGACATGGCCTTGGGGCACGATGATTCGGAGTGGAGTGCCCTTCCTTCCTGCCCTCCCGGCATCCACGACTTCGAAGGGACCAACTCCAATGGCCACGAGGTAGGTCGGAAGTGGCTTGGTAGTGGCGAAATGGACTGTCTTCAGGCCGTCCGTGCCAATCAGTTCGCGCAAGGATGGGGCATTGGAAACGGCCATTTCATCTTTGGGCACACGGAGGGTCACTTTCCAGGGCACCTTGAAGCCAGGCTCATCGAAACAAGGGAAGGCCTGTCTGGCATATGTGGATTCAAATTGGCTGTAGGCATACCAATGGCCTTCGTCCTTTTGAGTGAAGAGGCCATGAGTGCTCTTCCGGGAAAGAGGGCCCGCAAATTTGATATGGATAAGTCCCCGACCTGGCTGAACTCTACGTGTGAGAGTAAGCCCAAGGAAGTCTTCCCCAGCCTGGTGGTGTGTCGCAGAGATAGCCTTCCCCCCCTGAGGAGTAAAGGCCGCTTCTTTAATGGTGAGGCCTGTAGCATTCAACCAGAGGACATCGGAGGGTTTCATGACCTGAGTGTCGATGTCTACGACACCCTCAAACACTTCCTTTTCGGGGACAATCGTCAATTCCAGCGCGTAAGCCAAGGGCCTCGCTGAATCGGGGAGACGGAAGGTTGGGGGAATGGGTCCGGCGGCCAGAGCAGGCAGGGCAAGGGCAAGGGCTATGATCTTCCCGAACATTAGAACTCCACTATTGGCGATGGATATCGATAGCTGATTGTTCTGTACCCATGGGGGCCTAGTCAAGCGCCGTAGCTGCGATCTCATCTGTGAGCGGAGCGGCCCATGATGGCCAGCACCCGGGTCCCACGACCGAGCTCATCATAGCCAAGCACCGGAACGGGCCCACCGCGACCAGCAACCTGCATTTCCACGGCAGGCGGTCCATTTATCGGGAGTTGATCTGGGAGGCCCCGCCGGCTTACCCGATATAGCCAAACCCGAAGGCTAGGGATTCGTTTATTTGGGAGGCACTATATTCACCGGGCTCCCAGTTGGTTGTGTTTGTGTGGTTTTGGCTTTGACTTCAATCTGTGCCAATACCGCCTCCATTAAGTCGTTGGGGACGGGGACACTAAGGCTGTATTGCTGGATCACCCAGCGGCCCTTCTCGCGAGTAAGGACCCCCGTGCCCCGACAGGAGCCTAGGTCCAAACTGCTCAAGTCCTCGTCAAACCATGCGGCACCACCGCCTGCCGAGACGGTGATAACTCGCCGCGTAGATTTGAATGTCCAGGCTTTGCCTCGCTTGAAATATGGGTGAGCCCAGTTACGGAAAGCGGCCTTCTCCCACCGTTCTGTTGGGTCAGTACCCAAGAACACGGCGCTTTCTGCGAAGTGGTCAAAGTAACGATCCTCGTTCGCCCCGGCAGCCGCCAAATGCCAATCGTCTAACACCGCTGCCACCGCTGCGACCTCTGTTGCCTTGTCTCCTTGCGGGGTTCCATGGCCCATCATTGGCTGCAAGGTTGAAGCAATAAAGAC
>CAIYNT010000106.1 GCA_903927605.1 uncultured Holophagaceae bacterium | reverse complement strand
GCCCGTGGCCCTCCAGTACATTGACCAGTGACCGGACTTCCTGGAACAGTCCACCTATGTCCTGTTGTTCCATAAAATCCGGAACCCTAAGATTCAATGGCCAGCTTGGCCCGATCCAGCAGGGTAGGGGTTCGCAGCCCGTGGCCCTCCAGTACATTGACCAGTGACCGGACTTTCTGGAACGGTCCACCTATGTCCTGTTGTTCCATAAAGTCCGGAACCCTAAGATTCAATGACCGGCCTGGCCCGATCCAGCAGGGCAGGGGTTCTCAGTCCGTGGCCCCCCAGTACATTGACCAGTGACCGGACTTCCTGGAACGGTCACTTTATGTCATGTTATTCCTTAGATTACGGAACACCAGCCATCATTGGCCAGTCAATCCCCATCCAACAGGGTAGGGGTCCTCCGCCCATGGTCACCTGGTCCATTGACCAGTGACCGGACTTCCTGGAACGGACCACCTTTGTCCTGTTGTTCCATAAAGTCCGGAACCTCAAGATTCAATGACCAGCTTGGCCCGATCCAGCAGGGAAGGAGCTGCGGCACTCGGACCCAGCCGTACATCCCTTCCTCCTCCATGCTTCTTGATGGACCCTTGACCGAGGAGCTGCTTCCCTGGTTTTCCGGGCCTTTTTGCCCTGATACCCCGGTTCTCACGGTTCTGAAAAATTATCTTTTGACCGGACTTTATGGAACGCAGCAGGCAGACTCCTCTCCGGACTCTATGGAACGGCCGAGAGTGGCCATTTGCGCCAGGGCCAGCAAGGGTTGGGGGTTCAGACCGGAATGCCTCCGGACTTTATGGAACGCAACCAGGATTTCTATTCCGGACTTTATGGAACAAATGCGTTCCACCTATGATTTTCAACGCTGTAAACCCGCATGAAACCTATTGCGAGTTGTTCCACCTAGGATTAGCCTTCAAACCATGGATGCTGCCCTGGCCCTCAAGACTCTCGCCCTGATCCTCAAGGGAAAGGCGAAGGCGCAGGCATTTCTCTCCAAGCATCCGGAGCTGTCCGTCGAGAAGCCCGAGGATGCGCTCACGTTGATCTCCCTCGCAACGACCATGGCATCCGCACCTCGCCAAAAGCCCTCAATTTCCACGGAAGTCCGCGAGTTCCGTCGGCAGGTTGCCACGATGGACTTCGAGAAGATCCTCCACACGGCCAAGACCTTGGCCCTCTGCTCACTTCCTGTGGAGCCGACCACGGCCCGGACCATCGAACGGGAGGCGATCGACGAGCAGGGCCTTAAGGTGCGGGTGAACTTCTCCACCCACAAGGCCGACATCGCCCTTCCCTATGGAAATGACAGAGCCATCATCACTTGGCTCATGACCTTGGCTCGCGAACACGGCACCCCGAAAGTTCAGTTCGATTCGGCGATGGAGTTCTTTTCGGCCTTTGGCATTGGCGATAGCGGTCGGAACTACGTGGAGTTGAGGGAAGCCTTGGAGCGGATCTGCAACGTGGTGATCACCTATGGCTACGAGAGCGACTCTCTGGATGTCGACCGAGACAAGGGGGAAAAGCTCGTCTACGACAAACAGCTTCCCTCGAGGCGGGACGTCAGCAGCGAAAGGACCGGACTCGTTCGACTCACCGGCCTCCCCAACTACTTCATCGAGTTCGGGGACAAGACGTTCAAAGAGCTGGTCTCTTCTCCGGTTTCGATTCCTCTGGAGATCCTCCGCAGGTACCGCAACAACCCCACCAACTGGGACCTTCTGAACTTCATCGTGGCGGAATCAGCCAGCATCGAGGCCGGCGGTTCGAAGTCGCTCGCCCTCTCAGCCGTCGTTCAGTTCCTTGGTTCCCAGGACAAAAACCTTCGGAAACTCAAATTGAGGATCGAGATGCTTCACCAGGAACTTGGTGAATTGTTCAATTTCTCGATCATTGGGCGCGGAGCCAGTACCGTCCTCGTCTTGCGAGAGTTGCCCGAGGAACTGCGCCCGAAATCGATCGCAGGGACCGAGGCGAGCAAGACCCTAGAAGCAAGAACCCCTCAGGCGGCCGCCTCCATCGAAAAGGTCGGAATTCTTGAGGGTCGACGTATTAGCCAATTCAGGAGAATCAAACGGAGAACCCAATCTAAGCCCTAGAACGAAATCACCCCCCGTTGCCACGGGGGGTGGTCGGAAGAGTTGCCTGAGGCAAAGGATCTTCACCTGATACATGAAAGATCCCTGCTTTTTGGGCAGCCGGTCAAGGGTTTAGTCACAGACACCATCCATCCCTGGAGCAGCCATGCCGAAATCCCCCTTTCGCGAGGGGTTGGGATCCTTATGCCCACGCCCTCGAAAGACCAGAAAACCTAGGACCGTCGAGGCTCTGCTACGAGGACTGGGGCTCACGCCCAAGCTCGCCTATGCCATGCGGGCAGGGATTACCCTCTACGCCCACAACTGCACATGGTCGGCCGATCAACTGGCTCACATTGGACTCTGTAGCCCCGCCACCATCTCCAGGGGAAGGAAGATTCTTTTCAGGGAGGGACTCATCGAAGAGGTCTCCCCCTACGTCTTCGAAAAGAAGCGTTCCCAGAAGAACCGAGCGGCCCAGTACCGCTTTACCCCAAAGGCCTATTTGCTTCTTTCCCCGCGTCGCCACCGTCTTGCAAAGTGCACCCTTCCTTTAGGTTCAGGATCCTTTGAAAGTACATCCCGTACATACCAAGAGCATCACCATCAGAGGCCCACGGATGATGCTCATGCTTCTGGGGACAATCAGCCAAAAGAGTGTATTCGGCCGGAGGTTGAGGAGACCGTCAAAGTCCTGGTCGAACAGGCTGGCCTGGACGAGGCTGGTGCCAGGACCGCGGCCGTGGCCATTTCCCCTGACCTAACTGGGGAGATCCTCCCGCACTTGGTCAGCGTAGCACTGGCGGCGATCAAGAGCCGTGGGGACCGGGTTCATAAGCCAAAGGCATTGCTTCATTTCTTGCTCACCAGCCGTGATCCGGTCCTCGCCGGGGCCGCCAGGAACCGCTTTGAAAAGGCCCGTACGGCGCAGAAGGAAGCTGCTCGCACAGGTGCCGACATAGCCTGGCTGAAGGCCGTTCCCGCGTTCAAGGGCATGCCTGGTGCACAGGAAGCCCTGTTGGCCTGGATCAAGACCAAGCAGGAACTTGGGAACCTTCCAGAGGGGCATACCTCGCGGCAAACGCTGTTCGACTACGTCACCCACGCCCGATCCCGGGTCGTCAGCATCGCGGCTGAGGCCATGGGTGCCGGTCCGCGTCCTCAGGGGTTCGTTGACGGACGGCGGTGGTCCAGGCAGATCCTGGTTGATACCGGTTTAGGCGAGTGGGCGTGATTCTGCCTTTTGGACGCGTTTGGCGGCATCCTGGCCTGCTTCGCCGCCTGGCCGTGGCGCTCAAGGAGAAACCATGATCAAGGAACCCGAATGGATGGCCGGGATCAGGGCCGACTACCCGAAGGCTATCGAGGACGTGGATGTGTTCGGTTACCCCCGTCTGGAGAACTGCCAGGAGGGTTGGCGAGACCTCATCCGGTGGGCCCTGGCCAAGATGGTTGCCGCCGATCCAGAGGTCCGGATCGTCCGGATCGAGAGGGTGGAGGGGACGCTTCGGATCTACTCCCGAACAACCTCCCAAGCGGCGCGGCGAGTCTCCCAGGAGGCTAAGGATCTTTCAGCCCGCGTCTGCGAGTACTGCGGGTTGCCTGGCCGCCTCTACACTAATCGGCCGGGGCCAGTGACCTGCTGCCCTGAGTGCGCTGAGTTCTGAAGGGGGAGACATGCACCTTGCAGAGCAGTTTCAGTTGATCCGCGATGCCCTGGCTTTGTGCCCGGACAGCAAGGCCCGCGAGGCTGCCTTGGCGTCCCTCCAGACGATCTTTGCCACGGGAGAGGTCATGGGGGCCCGGATCCTCCAACTCAACAACATGATCCCCCTGGACGAGCGTGGGCAGCCCGCCACCCAGGAGTATGTAGACGCCCTACTGAAGCGGTTGGAGCGTCGTGCCCTAAGAGCAAAGAAGACGAGCCACTGACAAAGTCTGCCGCCTCAAGGCGGCAGGCAAGGGCCCGCTGGCGGGCCCGGAGGATGAGGGGCCGCGAGGCCCCGGTCAGCACGCTTTTGACACCCACATCCCCCCGGTTGGAGAGGGGGGAGTGCAGGGGGGGAGGTTTCCCCCCCCTGTCGGTGTGTCGAGATATCGGAGAACGACCGTCAGGGCCAGAGCCCCTGATTAAGAGTCAGATGCTCTACGG
>CAIYNT010000105.1 GCA_903927605.1 uncultured Holophagaceae bacterium | reverse complement strand
CGGCATCTCCATCAACCTGGATGCGCTGGAGGCCACCTTCGGCGACGAGCCCCGCTACCACTCGTACCTGGTGGCGCTGCGCGAAAGCGCCGAGCGCATCCAGAGCCTCATGAACGATCTGCGCGACTACGGGGAGCCCCGGACCCTCAATCCCGAGCCCTGCCGGGTGCGAGGCCTGTTGGAAGATGCAGTGCGAACCTGCGACGCCCTGACGGTGGAAAAGGAATGCAAGGTGCGCCTGGCTCTGGAAGACGAGGCCCTGGTCCTGCCCCTGAATGCGCGTCGCATGCATCAGGTCTTCCGCAACCTCATCGAGAACGCCCTCCATCATTCTCCAGCCCGAGGCACCATCTCGGTGCGGGGGCGGCACCTGCGGGACGAGGGCCACGACTGGTGGACCTTCACCGTGGAAGACGAAGGCCCCGGCTTCGAGCCCGAACACCTAGCCCGGGCCTTTGAGCCCTTCTTTACTCGGCGCAAGGGGGGCACCGGTCTGGGCCTTTCCATCGTGAAGCGGGTGGTAGAGGAGCACGGTGGCACCGTTTACGCGGAGAACCGCAGTGGGACCGGGGCCCGGGTGACGCTGAGGCTGCCGGCACCGCGCCGGCGCATGGAACTGATCGGAGGTCCCCTTGGCTAAGCCCAAGATCCTGCTGGTGGAAGACGATCCGGCGGTGCGGCATGGCATGGCCGCCTTCCTGCGGGCCAGCGACCTGGACGTGGACGAGGCGGAGACCTGCGCCAAGGCCACGGAGCTGTTCAAGGCCGGTGGCTACGACGTGGTGGTGGCGGACTACAGCCTGCCGGACGGCACCTCCCTGGACCTGCTGCCCCAGTTCAAGCGTCTCAGCGAGGACACTCCCTTCATCATCCTCACGGCCCATGGCTCCATCGACTTGGCCGTCCGGGCCATCAAGGAAGGGGCTGAGCAGTTCCTCACCAAGCCTGTGGAATCCAAGACGCTCCTGGTGCTGGTGCGGCGCCTCCTCCAGCAGCAGCGGCTCCGCAAACGGCAGGAGGTGGCCACCCGCGAGCAGCCCAGTCCCATGGATCCCTTCCAGGGCCTGAGCGCCACCATCCGGCGCCTGGAGGAGCAGGCCCGGCTCATGCTCGAGTGGGACAGCCCCATCCTCATCCTGGGTGAGACCGGCGCGGGCAAGGGCGTGCTGGCGCGCTGGCTCCACACCAACGGTCCACGCCGGGAGGAGGCCTTCGTCAACCTCAACTGCGCGGGCCTCAGCCGGGAGCTGTTGGAGACCGAGCTTTTTGGTCATGAGCGCGGCGCCTTCACGGGCGCCATCGCCGCCAAGCAAGGCCTGCTGGAGGTGGGCCATCGGGGCGTGATCTTCCTGGACGAGATCGGGGACATGGATCCGGCCATCCAGCCCAAGCTGCTCAAAGCCCTGGAAGAGAAATCCTTCCGCCGCCTGGGGGATGTTCGCGATCGCCACGTGGACATCCGCCTCATCGCCAGCACCAACGTGGATCTCGAGGAGGCCGTGCGGACCAAGAAATTCCGGGACGACCTCTACTACCGGGTGAGCACCCTCACCCTGCGCATCCCGCCCCTGCGCGAGCGCCCCGAGGACATCCCCATCCTGGCCCGCTCCATCCTCCAGAATGTCTGCCGCCGCATGGGCAAGGCCCAGGTGGAACTGAATCCAGAGGCCGAGACGATGTTGCTGCGGTACCACTGGCCTGGCAATCTTCGGGAGCTGGCCAATGTGCTGGAGCGGGCCATGATCCTCCAGCAGGAGGATCAACTGGATCCCGGCGCGCTGGGTCTCCAGGTCCGGCTGGGTGCGGCTCCGGAGGCTGCAGACGCTTTACTCCCCCTGCGCGAGATGGAACGGCTCCACGTGGAGCGGGTCATGCAGCGAACGGCGGGCAACGTGACCGAAGCCGCCCAGATCCTGGGCATGGCCCGGCGAACCCTCTACGACCGCCTCAAGGCCCTGGGCCTCCCCCGCGAATGAGCGCCGCCTGGTTCCCCCGACTCAGGCCCTTCGTGGCCCTCCTGCTGGCGACCCTGCTGGCGGCCCAGGCTGCACCGCCTCGCAGCGATGGTCCTTACGTGTTGTGGGAAGGCCAGGAGGCCCGGGTGCTGAACGTGCGCGAAGGCAAGGCTGCGGAAACTCGGCTCCGGGCGCCGTACGACCTGGACCTGCCAGGACTGGGATCCCTGCGGCTGGAGCCGAGGCTCCCGATCCCTGAAACGGCCAGCCTGCCCCTGCCCGAACGCATCGCCGCCCTCAGCGATATCCACGGAAACCTCGCGGGCATGACGGCCCTCCTGCTGGCCCACGGTGTGATCGACACGAAGCGGCAATGGATCTTCGGCCGGGGCCACCTGGTGGTGGCCGGGGATGTCTTCGACCGGGGGGGCCGGGTCACGGACTGCTTCTGGCTGCTGCGCCACCTGGAGGCTCAGGCCCGGAAGGCCGGGGGCCGGGTGCATATGATCCTGGGCAATCACGAAGTGGGGGCCCTGCGAGGCGACGAGCGGTACCTGCACCCTGACTACCAGGAGCTTCAGAAGAAGGTGCTCGGGCTCGACCAGAAGGCCCTCTACGGTCCCACCTCGGAACTGGGACGCTGGCTCCGCAGTCGTCCGGTCCTGCTGCGCTTGGGCCCTTTCCTGTTCGCCCATGGCGGGCCCTCGCCCGCCATGCTGGAGGAGGAGCGGGACCTGGACAGCCTCAATGCAGCCTTCCGGCGGTCCATCGATGAAGCCGGAAAGCCCCGCCTCCAGGGCCGGGACGGCCCGATCTGGTACCGCGGCCTGATCCCCGGCAAAGAGGCGAAGCGCCCCGATGCCAGTGGAGAAGACGTGGATCGACTGCTTGCGGTTTTCGGCGTCCGCACCATCGTGGTTGGCCACTCGACGCTCAAGCACGGCATCGCTGCCTTCCATGGGGGCCGGGTCCACGGCATCGATGCGGACCTCCAGTCCGGCGGTCCCGGAGAACTGTGGCTCTTCAGGCAGGGCAACTGCTTCAGTGGACGGCCGGATGGCTCCCTGCGTCCGCTGCCCATGGGTGAGTTGCCCCCTTGAACCCGATCATCCCCAGGCATGATCCCTACCTCGCGCTGCGGTACCCGGCGTATCGCTGGCTGCTCACGGGCACCCTGACGATGTATTCGGGATTCTTCCTGCAGAGCCTGGTCATGGGTTGGCAGGTCTACGAACTGACCCATGATCCGCTTTCACTGGGCCTGATCGGGTTGGCTGAAGCCCTGCCTTGTCTCGCCCTGACCCTATTCGGGGGCTGGGCCGCTGATCGTTGGGACCGCCGGCATCTCTCCGTGGGCGCCACCTCGCTGCTGTTGGGCTGCGCCATCCTCCTGCTGGGGCTCAACCTCCAACCGCAGCTGCGGAGCACCTGGCCCTTCTACGCCATCCAGGCCCTGGCCGGGGTGGGTCGTGCCTTCTTCCGGCCCGCCACCCAGTCCCTGGGGACCGATCTGGTGCCCAAGGAGGCCTACCAGAACGCCGCCACTTGGCGCAGCTCTATCCAGCACTTGTCCAGGGCTCTTGGGCCGGCCCTCGGTGGTCTGCTGTATGCCTATGGCAGTGGCCGGTTGGCCTATTCTGTCGAGGTCCTGCTCATGACCACGAGCGTTTACGCCTGGGCCCGCATCAGGGCCAAGGCGCCGCTGCCGGACACCGCACTGCCCATCTGGCAGGGCTTGTCCGAAGGAATCTCCTTCATCGCCGGGAAGCGCCTGCTCCTGGCGGCGATCACCCTGGATCTCTTTGCCGTGATGTTTGGCGGGGCGTTGGCCCTGCTGCCGGCCTTTGCCAGCGATGTGCTGCGGATCGGCCCCCAGGGGCTCGGCCTCCTGCGTGCAGCACCAGCTCTGGGCTCGGTGCTCATGGCCATCGGCCTCGCGCACCACGGCACCATGCATCGGGCGGGGAGGGTCCTCTTGTCCAGCATCGCGGGCTTTGGGCTCTGCTGGATCGCCTTCGCCTTCTCCACCAGCTTCGGGTGCTCCGCGTTCCTCCTCCTGGCCAGCGGAGCCTTCGACAACGTCAGCTCCGTGCTGCGCGCAACTCTCATCCAGACCCTCACGCCTCGCGAGCTCATGGGTCGGGCCCAGGCCGTCAACGGGCTCTTCATCGCCAGTAGCAACGAACTTGGGGCCTTCGAATCAGGTCTGGCCGCACGGCTGCTGGGTCTGGTACCCAGTGTGGTGCTAGGCGGGTGCCTGAGCTTGGCGGCTGTGGGCGTGGCTGCCTGGCGGGTTCCGGAACTGCGGAAACTGAAGCGAATCGTGGTGGATTGAGGGCGGATGATGCGCCGGATCAACTTCTCTCGGCTTACGGGGCACTCCATCCGTCCGCGCTGAGGGGGTGTGCGGAATTTCGCGCAGGTGGCGCGGGAATCCGCACGGTTCAAAGGGTGGCTTCCGAGTCGGTGTTTCAATAAAACACTACAAGCAGGTTGTTTATGGATTCGTCGAATCTGGCACGGGAATTTCAGCCTGATTTCGGAACAGTCTTGCCTGCTCATCACCAAGTCATCAATTCTCCTGGGAGAAATCAACATGAAACCCATCTTCTCTAAGTCCACCTGTCCAGACCGGGCTGACAAGCTGTCCCGGAGCAGGAGGTGGCTTGCCTCGGTAATGACCACCGGCATCGTGGTCCTCACCTCCCTCCTGGTCGGCTGCTTCCAAAAGCACGGCCAGATCATCCCCCCCGTGGCTGTGACCGGCGTGACCCTTAGCAAGACCACGCTCACCTTCCCCTTCGGCAGCGCCGCCAGCACCCTGACGGCCACCGTGGCACCGGCGGATGCAGCCTATCCTTCTGTAATCTGGTCCACCAGCAACGCGGCTGTGGCCACGGTCGCCAATGGCACGGTCACTCCCCTGGCTGTGGGCTCTGCGACCATTACCGTCACCACCACGGATGGTGGCTACACGGCCACCTGCGCGGTGACGGTCGCGCCGATCTCCGTCACGGGCGTCACCCTGAACAAGACGACCCTCAGCCTGGTGGCTGGCGGGGCCACGGGCGCCCTGACTGCGACGGTGGCGCCAGCCAATGCAACCAATCCTGCTGTGACCTGGGCGAGCAGCAATGCCGCCGTAGCCACGGTGGCGAACGGCGTGGTCACTCCTCTCACTGTGGGCACCAGCACCATTACGGTCTCCACGGTTGATGGCGCCAAGACGGCCACCTGCCTAGTGACAGTCAGTGCGCTGAATGTTCCCGTCACCGGTGTCACCGTGGCACCCGCGACCCTCACCCTCAGCCCCGGCACCACGAAGGCTCTGACGGCGACGGTGGCTCCCGCCAACGCCAGCAACACCGCCGTGACCTGGAGCAGCAGCGCCACGGCCACGGCCACGG
>CAIYNT010000104.1 GCA_903927605.1 uncultured Holophagaceae bacterium | reverse complement strand
GGGCTCTGTTCGTCCCGGTTCTCGTTGTCCACGCCATCCTCGCGCACGGAGCCGTTGACGTTGCAGCTGGTGTCGGTGACTTTGAACACCTCGGGGCACTCGGCCTCGCAGGCATTGCATACGATGCAGCCTTCTTCGATCCAGACTTTGGTGATGGCCATGGTCGTCTCCTCGAGATTCAATTGGGGCCCGGCATGGGCGTACTCAACCAAATTAGCATCGGCGCCTCCTGAGACCAAGCATCGCCTCGCCTCCTGAGCCATGGGAGACTGGACTTGTGACGGAGGTCCGCTTAGAGCTCCTAACAAAACCCGACAAGGCCGCGATCAATCCAGGCGGGATGCACCGCAAGGAAGGGCCCGCATGGCAACGTGGTTCGTTGTTCAAGGGACCTGACGCCGCGGAGCGCCCACCTGGCTTGATCCCTCCGGGCGGGGGGTGGCGGGCGTCGCGATGCCGCGTCACGCTCGTCACGCGTAGTCCCTGCTACGCTTTGACTCGCGTTCCTCGCCTCGCTCGCCCGGCACCCCCCCCGCGCGGCGATGTGGGGTTTTGTTAGGAGCTCTTGTGAGCCTGAAGGAGCTGGGAGTGCTGGCCCGGATCCGGGAACTGCTTCCCGGAGGCCGCAGTCTCCTGGACGATTGCGGCGCCCTGCCCTCTGCGCCCACCGGACACACACTCCTGGTCACTACGGACCTCATGGAATCGGACCAGCACTTCCGCCTTGACTGGCATCCGCCGGGCCTGCTGGCCCGTAAACTCCTGGCCGTGAACCTGTCGGATCTGGACGCCTCCGGGGCCCGGCCCTTCGGGTTCACCCTCACCCTCGCCCTGGGTCCGGAGATCGAGGCAGGCTGGCTCGACACTTTTCTGGAGAGTTTGGCGCTGGCCTCCCGACAGGCCGGTGTCCAGGTGCTCGGCGGGGACACCGTGGGCCGCTCCTCGGGCCTGGGCCTGGGCCTTACGGCCTTCGGCTTCGCCGCCCGCTGGCTGAGGCGCGATGGCCTGAGATCCGGCGATCGGATCTATGTGGACCAGAGCCTCGGCGCGAGCCTGCGGGGTCTGCGGAAGCTGCAGGCTGGACAGCGCTGGGACCCCGCTCAGCCCGACCCTGACCTAGAGGCCCACCTCGATCCGAAGCCCAACCTGGGCCTTGGGTTGAGGCTGGCGGCCATGCCCGAAGTCCACGCCTGCCTGGATCTCTCGGATGGACTCAGCCGCGATCTCCGCAATCTGGCGGAGGCTTCCGGGCTCAGCATCCTGGTGGACCCCGCCGTGGGTGAGGACGCGCTGCGCGGAGGAGAAGATTACGCCCGCTGCTTTGGCACCAGCCTGCCCCAGTCAGAAGTGGAACAGCGGCTCGGCCAGAGCCTCATCCCTGTGGGCCGGGCCGTGGACCTCGGATCAGCGCCCCTGCTCGTCTATGATGGACATGGAACGCGCGCCCTGCCGGACCTTGGATTCGACCACTTCGCCCATGACTGACCCCACAGAGTCGTTCCTTCCCCCGCCTGTTCCGGCGAGACCGCCCAGGGGAATCTGGAACCGCCTAAAGGCCCACATCCTCCATCCGGAGCTGAGCCCCGAGCAGCTGGCCTGGAGCTTCTGCCTGGGTTTCTCCATCGCCTGGAACCCCCTCCTGGGCCTCCACACGGGCATGGTGTTTCTCTTCTGCCTGATCTTCCGGCGCCTGCATCGGCCTTTGATGATCATGGCCATGCTCATCAACAACCCCTGGACCACGGTTCCGATTGCCACGGCGAGCACCTGGGTGGGCAACCTCGTCCGGGGCAGGTTTCATAGCGGGAACTTGGCCAAGGTCCAGTGGCATGAGATCAGCTGGCGGAGCTTCCTCACCTGGAACGGCTTCGAGGCCATGACCACCATGCTGCGGCCCATCCTGAAGTCCTACCTCATCGGTGGGTTCATTTGCTCCCTTCTGGCTCTGCCTATCGGATACTTCTTCATGCTCTGGCTGGCCAAGCGCCTGCGCCGCCTACACTGGCCTCAGCTCCCCCACCTTCACCACAAGAGCACCGCCCCCCACGACATTCCGCCCGGAGGCTGACCCCATGGACATGCGATTCCTGATGAAACAGGCCCAGCAGATGCAGGCGAAGCTGGCGGAGACCCAGGCCAACCTGCGCGTCGAAGGCACTTCCGGCGGCGAGTTGGTCCGGGTCACCCTCAATGGCTCCAAGGAGCTGATGGGCCTTTCCATCGGCAAGGACGCCATGGACCCGGAGGACCCCTCCATGCTGGAGGACCTTTTGATGGCGGCCTTCCGCGACGCAGCCACCAAGGTCGATGAAGCCATGAAAAAGCAGATGGGCAGCATGGGTGCGGGCCTCAATCTGCCGGGCCTCGGGCTCTAGGATGGCTGTGGGCAGTGGGCGGTGGGCTCTGGGGGCGCCGCTCCTGGCCGCTGGCTGGAACCACGGCCCCATTTTTCCTTCAGCCCACACCCCACACCCTATGGTCCACTCATGAAGCTGCCGCCACCCCTCGAAGCCGTGGTCGAGAGTCTCCAGAAGCTGCCGGGTGTGGGCGCCAAGTCCGCCCAGCGCATGGCCCTGCACTTGCTGAAAGAGGGACCCGAGGCCATGGCGCACCTGGCTCACCAGCTCCAGCAGGCCGCGGACAAAGTGGGTTTTTGCGGCGTATGTGGCGCCTTCACGGACCAGCCCACCTGCCCCATCTGCGTGGATCCCCGCCGGGATCCAGCCAGCCTGGTCATCGTGGCCGAAGCCTCCAACGTGCTCAGCTTCGAGCGCAGCGGTCACTTCCGGGGCCGCTACCACGTGCTGGGCGGGCTCATTTCACCCCTGCGCGGCGTAGGCCCCGATCAGTTGCGCATCCGTGAGTTGCTGAAGCGGCTGGAAGATCACTCAATCCAGGAGGTCATCCTGGCCACCAACCCCACCGTGGACGGCGAGGCCACCGCCAGCTGGCTGGCCCGCATGCTCGAACCCATCGGCGTGCGCACCACCCGCATCGGCTTGGGCCTGCCCATCGGCAGCGACCTCGAATACGCCGATGAACTCACCCTGGATCGCGCCATGGAGGGACGGCGGCCGGTTGGATAGGTTGGCCGGATCGCCTTGGACAATTACACGAAATCCGATGTTGACTCATCGGTAATTTACCCTATATTGCTCATCGCAATTTGTCGCCAGGGGGATTACCTGCGGCTTGGTTGCGCCCACCCGAAGAACGCATCCAGCCACAGGACAAAGTAGTCCTTTGATGCGTAGACCAGAGGCTCCGGGAGAGGCACTGCCACCAACGAGATCTTTTCTTCGGGAAGGGGGAAGAAGCCATGCCTGACACCACCTGTCGCATGAAATGTGTCGGCCTCAGAGGCGCCCTGCTCTGGGGTCTCTTGGCCTTGCTCCTGCCTTCGGTCGCCTGGGCCGGCGGCCACATCATCAAGGTCCAGCCCCCCAATGGTGTGGACGACACCATCCATATCCAGGCGGCCCTGGACGCGGCCATGGCCAGCGGTCCCGGCGCCACCGTGCAGCTGGCCGCGGGCCGGTACCTGACCCAGCAGCTGGCGATCTACAACTTCCACGGTACGTTCAAGGGCATGGGCAAGGACAAGACGACCCTCGAAGCCCTTCCCCATCTCCAGGTGACGCCCGGCTTCGGCAATAGTCCCGTCTTGCCCAATGGCACCACCAACCGCTGGCCCTGCCTCATCGTCTTCGTGGACGGGGATATCCAGGTCTCGGATCTTTCCATCAAGATCACAGCCCCTCCCGGCACCGCCACCGCCACCTGGTGGTTGGGCGACTCGCCAGTCACCTGCCTCCTGGATGCCATCCGGATCATGGGCACTACCACGACCAACTTCGGCCTGGATCACGTCGCCATCGTGGGGGCCCGGGATGACAGCCCCAACAACTATGGCTTCAACCTCTGGAACGGGGTGCTCTATGCGGGGGAATTCGCCCGCAGCACCACCGACCTGGACTACTACTTCCTCAGCGGCACACTGACTGTAAAGAATTGTTCCTTCAAGTCCATGATGGACATGGGTGTGGACGGCTTCCTGCGGGATCTCAAGGTGGTCATCGGCGGTTCGCCCTCCACGGGCAATACCTTCGAGGACGTGGATGTGGGCATCTGGTTCTGTTCCGCTGAGAACTCCACCCTCGAGGCCTCCTACAACCAGTCCGAAGGCATGTGGGCCTGCCTGGCCGTCACGGATTGGTTGGGAGATGCGTTCGTGCCCGCCAAGCCGTCGCAGTTTTCCATCCATGACAACACCTTCACCACGACAGGTGCCTACGCTGATGGGATCCAGCTCGTGGACCGGTCGGACAAGCCCTGGATCCGCGCCATGGTCTACAACAACACCATCCAGCTGAAGAGCGACTTCATGTGGGACGGCATCGGCCTCTACAACACCAGGGGCAGCGTCCTCTGGAACAACACCATCTCAGGCAGCGGAGCCGACGCCATCGGCCTGGTGGGCACCACGCTCTGCACCGTCTTCGGCAATCACATCCGGAACTTCTATGCCGACCCAAGCGATGGGCTCGCCCAGATCTATCTCGATCCCGCCACGAACCACAACCTAGTGGTCTGCGCGAGCCCCCTCGACACCGTGCTGGACCAGGGCACCAAGAACCTCGTCATCGGCGGCTGGCCGCAAGCAGCGGTCTCGGCGGAATCCTTCAGCCCGAAGGCTGTGCCCAACAACCCAATGGTCCGGCCAAATTTCATGAACAGGAAACCCGGGCTTCCCGAGTAGAACACCTCCGCGTCAAGGAAAAGCCGCCTGAAGTTGGGGCGGCTTTTCTTTCAGCTGTGCCCCGAGTTTGGTGACACCAGCCCTGGGGACAAGGAAATTCAGTACTTCAGGCTCACATCGCCCCTCGCCCAGGTCTGGCAGGCGAGACGCTGATCGGGCTTGGCCTTCAGTGCACTCAGGACTCGGGTCTCGGCGGCGCCCATCTCGCTGAGGTGGTCGGCGCCTTCCACGATGGTGACGAGGCAGGTACCGCAGCGGGCGTGGCCGCCGCAACGGTGGTTCAGGGGTACATTCGCCTTGGCGCTGGCGGCGAGAAGCGCCGTTTCCCGGTCGCATTCCGCAGTGCCCGGGGTCTTGCCGTCGAATCGAATGGTATGCATGGATTACCTGTAAGCCAACAAAGTAGAAGGGATAGAAACACACTTCCCCTCCACTCTATCAGGGGGCCACCCGTGCCAGATTACCTTTCGCCATCGCCAGGAACCGCTCCCTGGCCAGCGCATGATCCACGATGGGCTCGGGATAATCGAGACGACTCCGCAGCTCTCTCGGCGCCTTCCAAGGCTCATGGATGAAGCTGGTTGGACAACCTGCCAGCTCGGGTACCCAGCGCTTCACGTACTCGCCCTCGGGGTCGAACTTCAGACCCTGGGACACCGGATTGAAGATCCGGAACCAGGGTTGGGCATCGCAGCCACAGCCGGCGCTCCACTGCCAGCCCATGTTGTTCTGGGCCCAGTCGCCGTCCGTCAGCCACTTCAGGTAGTGGGCCTCACCGCGCCGGTAGTCCAGCAGCAGGTGCTTGGTGAGGAAGCTGGCCGCCACCATGCGCGCCCGGTTGTGGACAAAACCCTCCGCCAGCAGTTGGCGAGCAGCGGCATCCACCACGGGGTAGCCGGTACGGCCTTCGGCCCAGGTATCCCAGGCTCCATCGTCCTCGCGCCAGGGGAAGCCCTGGAACGCCTTACGGAAGGGACGTTCGAGCAACTGCGGCCATTCCCACAGCAGATGATGGCTGAACTCGCGCCAGAGCAGCTCGTTGAGGAAGCGCTGCACGGATTCGCCCGCACCCATCGCCATGGCGGCCTGCCAGACGGAGCGAACTGACAGCGTGCCGAATTTCAGATCGGCGCTGAGCCGAGAAGTGCCTGCTCGATCCATGCGGTCCCGGTTCATGCTGTAGTCCGCGATGGGTCCTCCCAGGAAAGCCTTCAGGCGGGCCCGCGCGGCCTCCTCGCCACCCGGCTGAAGGCCCTGATTGGAGACCAGGCCCAGGTCTTCCATCGATGGTATGGGAATGGAATCCACCACGAGGTCCACGGGGAGCGGAGGAAGCGAGCGTGGCGAAGTCAGCGCCGAGCCCGGGTCCAGCCTTGCCCTGCAGGCTCTTCCAAAGGGCGTGAACACCCGGAACATGGCGCCCTGTCCGTTGTTTACCGATCCAGGTGGCAGCAGAGTCTCGCCCTCGAATAGACGCAAATCGATGCCGTCCCGCTCCAGGGCATTGGCCACCCGGTGGTCACGCTCACGGCCAAAAGGCTCCACCCAGCAGTGGGCCAGCACCTGATCGGCCTTCCAGCTCGCCGCCAGGTGCGGAACCGCGTCCACGCTACGTCCTTGCACCACCAGCAGGCGCGAGCCCAGGTGTGCGAGGTTGGCCTCAAGGGCCTTCAGTGACTCCAGCAGGAACTGCATGCGATGGGGCAGGCCCTCGGCCCGCTCAGGTGCAAAAAAGAAGGGATCCAGCACGAACAGCGGGATCACCTCACCCGAAGCTGCAGCCTCGACCAACGGTCCGTGGTCGGCCACCCGCAGGTCCTTGCCCCGGAACCACACAATGCTGCGCATCCCGCGAGCCTAGCTGAGATCCAGGTGACTGGAGGCTCCAAGAATCTGGACGATCCGATCAGATGGCCTGGCCGCCCCGTTCGCCGGTGCGGATGCGGACACACTCCTTCAGATCCTGGACAAAGATCTTGCCATCGCCCACGGCGCCCTCCCCGTGCCGCGCGGTGCGGACGATGGTGTCCACAGTGATGTCCTCGAAGGCATCGTTGCAGGCGATGGTGATCTGCACCTTGGGGATCAGGTTCGGCACGACCTTCTTGCCGCGCTGCACCACGATCTCCTGCTGGCGCCCGTGGCCGCTGACCCGAGCAACGGTGATGCGTTCGATCTCGGCCTCGATCAGGGCCTCCCGGACCTCGTCGAGCTTCTCTTCAGGAATGATGGCGGTGATGAGCTTCATCGTCTACTCCGGTCAGTTCAAGTTGTTGAGGCCGTAAGCGCGCTCGCCATGGATGTCGTGGTCGAGGCCGGTCTTTTCCACGGCTTCGGTCACCCGGAGACCGACAAATTTCTCCACCAGGAACGCGATGAGGAGCGTCATGCACACAGAAAAGACGATCGTGGTACCCACGGCAAAGGCCTGCACCTTCAGCTGGGAGAGAACGCCCCAGCCCGGGGCCTTGGCCGCAGCCTCGGCCCACCAGGAGCCCCGGATGAAGAAGGTGAGGCCGAGGGCCCCGACAATGCCACCCGTCCCGTGGATCCCGAAGGCGTCCAATGAGTCGTCGTAACCCAGGCGGTTCTTCAGCAGAATCATGGCGAAGCAGCAGCAGGCGGCGATGGCTCCGAGGGCGATGGCGCCGCCCACCTGCACCACCCCGGCGGCGGGGGTGATGACCACCAGGCCCGCGAGGATCCCCGAGGCCATGCCCAGGCTGGTGGGCTTGTCATCCCGGATCGTTTCGAGGAGCACCCAGGTGAGGGCCCCGGTGGCCGCGGCCACCTGGGTCACCGTGAGGGCGCGGGCGGTGTCCAGGTTCGAGGCGATGGAAGAGCCCGCGTTGAAGCCGAACCAGCCCACCCAGAGCAGGCCCGCGCCGATGAGCGTGAAAGTGAGGTTGTTGGGGGCCATGGCGGTCTTGGGATACCCGTGGCGGGCACCCAGGTACAAGGCCAGCGCGAGGCCCGCGACGCCCGATGAGATGTGGACGACCGTGCCACCGGCGAAGTCGATGGCCCCCTTGGCACCGAGGTTGAAGAAGTAGCCATCCGAGGCCCACACCCAGTGGCAGAGCGGACAGTAGACGAAGATCACCCAGAGCGTGATGAAGGCCACCCAGCCGCGGAAGGAGATCCGCTCGGCCACCGCCCCGGCGATCAGGGCCGGCGTGATGATGGCGAACTTGCCCTGGAACATGGCGAAGGCGTACTCCGGCACGCCAGCCGGAAGAATCGTGTGATCGATGCTGCGGAGGAGGACCAGGCCACGGCTCCAGCCGATGAGGCCACCCAGGGCATTGGGGCCGAAAGCGAGGGCGTAACCCAGCACGGCCCAGAGCACACCCACCACAGCCATGGCCGCGAAGGAGTGCATCATCGTGCCGAGCACGTTCTTGGTGCGGACCAGCCCCCCGTAGAACATCGCCAGGCCCGGCACCATCAGCAGCACCAGCGTCGTGGAAGTAAGCATCCACGCGGTGGCCCCGGAATCGTTCACGGGACCACTGCCTTGAGCAAGCAGCGGAAGCCCTGTGCCGAGAACGGCCAGACAGCCTAGGGTTCGCTTCCAGGTCATCGAATCCTCCGTACACGCATCTTTGGAATCTTTCGATTTTGCCGAAAGAATTAATGAATCCTATGTATTCCGTCAAATTATTAAAAAAATTGATGCATCGATAAGTCAGCTCGCGAAGTGACCTTCAAGTCATCCATTGGCCCCGCTGCCAAGCGCTGCCTGCCAGAGTCCTGCGGGATCGGGGTGCATCAGCCATTCAGACACGAGGGCCCGACGGGTCCAGGCACCCATTTCCAGTTCCTGGTCCAGTTGGCCGGGACCCCAGCCCGCATAGCCCAGGAAGAGCCGATACCGGGTCGAGGGATCCCCCAGTAGAGCCTCAAGCAGGTCCTTGCGGTGGCTCACGAAATGAGTGAGGTCCACCACCGTATCCTCCTCTTCGGGAAGACCTCCCTGGACCAGCAGGATGCCACGCTGGGGATCCACGGGACCACCGCGCCAGGCCGTAGCCTCGTCGGATCCGCGGTAGTCCATGCCGCCCTCCTCGCTCACCTGGGCAAGGGCCAGGGGCAGGGGGCGATTGAGGATCACCCCCAAGGCTCCTTCTTCATCGTGCTCCACGATCAGCACAACGCTGTGCAGGAAATTGGGGTCCAGAAGGGAGGGGCTGGCCACCAGGAGACAGGGCGCTTCGTACGACATGATGCCGATGATGATAGCTCAGGGTCCAAGTTAGGCTGGAAGGATGCGCGTGCCCCTGCCCTCCCACCTTGGTTCCCTTCGTGAGGGAATCGCCCTCCTCCGTCGACACCCCCTTCATTCGCTGGGTCTTGCGCTGCTGGCGATGGCTCTGGCCCAGCTTGGTCCAGCCTTGGAACTGGCTGCGGGCGCCGGTCCGAGCCTGCTTCTGCAGCCCATCTTCGGGTTCGCGGGGCTGCTGCCTTTGGAGATGTATTTCATCCCCCGTCTGCAGGCCCAGCTGGATGCTGAAGGCAGGAACACCACCTGGAACCCGGCGACCACATGGCGCGAGACCTTTGATGCCCGCTGGCTGAAGACATTCCTCCTCCGCCTCGGCCTCAGCTTGACCATCGGCCTTGGCCTCCTGATGTTCCTGATCCCGGGGATCGTCATCCTCATCCTGTTCGGATGGGCGCCCATGCGGATGCTGCTCCGCGGTGACGGTCTGCTGCCCGCCCTGCGGTGGAGCCAGGCTGCCATGGTCCGTTTCTGGCCACGGATCATCCAGGCGGTCCTGGCCATGCTGCTGGTGGCCCTGCTTTACCAGATCGGCGCCAGTTGGGCCCTGGACCATCTCCTGCCAGCCGCGGACCCCGATCTGGGACCGGGTGCTCTCGTCCGCCTGAAGCACCCGGCCTTCTGGGTCTTCAATCTGCTGGGCGGAGCCCTGAACCTGTGGCTCAGCTGCGCCCTGCTGGCCCTGTACCAGCGACTGGAAAGCGCCGTGACGGGGCAGGCCTGACGTTCAAACACCATCCTCAAAGAAACCCGGATCCTCGATCTCCACGAGCTCGCCAGCCTCCAGCCCCTGGCGCTGCTCCTTGTTCAGGGGGGTCTCGATCCAGCGGGGGTCGGTGCGGCCGTTCATGAAATGCGCCGAAGGTTCTGCGCATTCGAAATCCTCTCGATGGCGCCAGAGGTGCACCCAACCCACATGGTTGATCCGGGCCCAGATCTTCATGTACAGGGTCCACCAGCCTCCCCCTCCTTGCGGAGGACGGCCACGGCATGGGCAAGCAGAGGCCAAGCCAGCTGGATCTGTTCGAGTGCCGCCGCGGGTCGACCCGATAGATTCAGGATCACGGTGCGCCCGGCGATTCCGCAGACAGCGCGGCTGGCGAAAGCCAGGGGATGACCACCCTTGGCGCGGATCAGTTCGCAGATGCCCGGAGCTTCCCGCTCGATGACTCGCCGGGTGGCCTCCGGGGTCGTATCTCGCGAGCCGAACCCCGTGCCCCCGCACGTGAGCACCAGAGGGGAGTCAGCTGCCACGGCCGCCTGGAGATCCCGCTCCAGCTGCCCCTGCTCGTCCGGCATCAGCTCAGAGGTCACGGTTTTCACACCCTGACCCGTTAACCAAGCCGATAGCAGTGGCGTGGACTGGTCCTGATATTCGCCCCGGGAGGCCCGGTCGGAGAGCGTGATGAGGTGAACGGATTTCATGTCGAGTCTCGGTTAGGTCAACAACGTGCAGATGGCATATGCGGGAGGGGTAAGCAGGGGTTCAGGGCATCGCCAGGTCATCATCTCTGAGGACCTGTTCTGTCTGAGCCCGGCGATAAGAGAGGTACCGCTCGCGGATGCCATCGTCGCCGAGCGCCAGGATTGATGCTGCAAGCAGGGCCGCGTTGATGGCGCCAGCCTTGCCGATGGCGAGGGTACCGACCGGAATCCCCGCTGGCATCTGCACCGTCGAGAGCAGGGCGTCCATGCCCTCAGTGGCCCACCCCATGATGGGGACCCCGAGAACGGGGAGGTGTGTCTTGCTGGCGCAGACGCCCGCCAGGTGAGCTGCGCCGCCCGCCGCCGCGATGATTACCCTCAGGCCCCGGCCTTCGGCGCCCTGGCAGAAATCCACCACCTTTTCGGGTGTCCGATGGGCGCTGGCGACATGGGCCTCGCATGGAATCCCCAGCCCCTTCAGGGTCGACACTGTGTGTTTCATCGTCTCCCAGTCCGACTTGGAGCCCATCAGGATGCCCACCAGGGGAGTCGTCGTCATGGATGCCTCGGGGTGTGCAACGGGGCCAGGAGAGCCGGGTGAGGAAGGGCCATTCTAGCTGAGTGTGGGCGAGATGCTGAAGAATCAGTGCCTCACCCAGGAGAGTACCCACAGCACGCCCAGCAAGCCGAGGGCGTCGCGTTCATCGGGATCCAGACGTTCATTGCGACGGGCCAGTTCCTCGGGACCGGGGCTGCGCATGACCACCCGGTGGGTGTCCTGGTCCGGATCTTCCAGCAACACCCAGTCGGGGGCCGTGCGCCCCACCACGGTGCCGCCGATGCGCGGCGCGCCGGGCTTCCAGCGGACCTCCAGGGGTTCCCACAACCCGGCGTTCATCAGTCGCCACGCGCCTTCGGACGGCACCGCGGCCAACTCCAACACCGCATCCCTATCCAGGAACCGCACGACGAGCCGCGCCTGGGGCGACGCCACCGGCTCAGGCTTCCGGCAGCCAAACCCGGCGAACAGCAGCACCACGGCAAGCAGCACCCGCATGGGCCCTCCGTTCCTCATTCTCCCGCTTTTCCCCTCTGCGCAAAGGACACCTTTGCGCAGCAGCACCGCAAGGCTATTTCCGGTAATAGGCCCGAATGGCATTGACGACAGCGGCGGCGTAGCGTTCCCGGAAATCGGGATCCTTCAAGTTGGCGGCGTCGTCCTCATTGGTGAGGTTGGCCACTTCAATGAGGGCCTTGGTGGCGCCGAGGCTATAGCGAATGACCGCGGGCACCCACTTCCCTCCACCGCGGTAGATCACATTGCGGATGGGGCGGTTGGCGTGGATGGGGATGTGGTCCTTCTGCAAGGCATTCAACAACGCCTCGGAGAACTGGCGGCTGCGGGCCTCACCCTGCAGTTTTTCCAGGCCGGTGAAGGCTACTCGGGCTGAGCGCCTGCCCTCGGCCACATGACCGGTCTTGGTGCCACCCAGCGCGAAATTTGAGGGCACCAGGGCGGCGCTGGGAACATAGATCATCGAACCCCGGGCCGAGGGATGCAGGCTGTCGGCGTGGAAACTCAGGAAGAGCGTCTTCTGCGTGTCGCCCTTCGTTTTCCGGAAAGAGGTAAAGAGATCGTTGGCCAGTACCCACCGCAAGTGGACACTCACGGCCGACGGGCTTTCGCCATCCACTGCGAAGGGGGGTGTGGTGAGGATCTCCGCGGACTGGCTGGGCGTGCGGATCTCCTCACGGCTCTTGAAACCAAGGCTGGGATAGCGGATGGTGCTGCTCACCTGGGCATCCGTCTCCTGTTCGAGGAGGCGGCGTACGCGCATGGCGATGTCATAGACGAAGTCGGATTCCCAGATGCCATTGGCTCGGGCACCGGAGTCCACGCCACCATGACCCGCGTCGAGGACGATCCGCACCCCCTTGAGCTTCGGACCCGCCTCCACATGCACGATGCGTCGCACCTCGGCGCGTACCTCCCGTTCCTCCGCCAGTCCCGAGCTGCCTTCGGACTGGAAGGGGTCCGCCAGATAGGTCGCGGGAATCTTGATGAGCTGGCCGGGCTGGATGCCACGCACGTCGCCAATCCCGCTGCGCTGGGCGATGCGCTCCGCCAGTTCATTCACCCCTTTGGGATCCACACGATCCGTGTAGCGGATCACCACGCTCGAGTAGAGGGCCTCGCCTTTGCGCATGCGGTAGGCCGCATACTTCCCCTGGGCATCCTCGCCGAAAGACAGCAGGCCTCGATAGGCCGCCACGCGGGCCTCGTCATCCAAGTCATCCTCGGGTTGGCTGCGATCCGGCCGACGGCCGGTCCCCCCCAAATCCGCCGACAGCAGGCTGCGGGGAATGCGCCAGGTGTCACCCTCCCGCAGCTTCTCTGGCAGATCCGGATTTTCGGCCATCACCTTGTCATAGTTTTGCCCATGGCCTGTGAACAGTGCCGCGAGGGTCCAGACCGACTCGACCTCAGGGTGGCGGACCCTGTGCCGAACCTCCTCCTGGCGCCACTGGTCCTCGGGGAACAGCGCGGCCAGGGCCCAACGCTTGCCTTCGGGACGGAGGCTTTCAAAGGGCACCCAGCCACTGGAATCCGCGCCCTTGGTCAGGAAAGCCCGTGGAAGGCCCTTCCCTTCCGCGCTGAGCCCCTTCCTGAACTGGAGCCGCAGGAGGATGCCTCGGCCCTCGGGCGTACGGGCATGGACCAGCGCGGGTGCAGGGTCCTGGCCCGCTGGCGCGGCGAGTACCGCCGGAAGCAGCAGAAGGCTCAGGCCTCCCAAGGGACCTCACCCGCCGACATAGCCTCGCCGGTTCGTCCTGCCCGCACCCAGGCCCGCATAGCCTCCTGCAGACCCTGAGAGTCCCGAGAGCGGGCGTGGAGGAAGCGCTTCAGGCGCCGTTCGAGATGCCCGGCTCCTTCTTCCAACAGGAAGAGGCGATCATGCAGCCGCTCATGGGGCGCCTTGCCAGTGCTGGGAGGCAGCTTCAGGGTGCCCATGTCCAGGGTGGCGGCGTTCAACGTGAACACCCATTCCAGATCACCGGAGAGGATGCGCAGTTTCACCTTGGCTGGACGCATGCCGCGACTGAGGGCCTCGAATGCCTCACGGCTTTCCGAGGGGTTGCCCTTGCGAAGGGAGATCTCTTTCACTTCACCGCGCTCCGAGACCAACTGGATGGCATCGTCCACGAAGCAACCTGAACCATCGCCGTCCTCGCCGCTGGCGCCGCCCTCGGTCATGCTGTGCATCCAGAGCCACAGCAGGAATTCCTCTCCGAGGAAGCGACCCTGTTCCATGAGTTCAAGAGGCTTCATCTCAAACCTCCTCCAGCTCAAGATCCAGCGGATCCAGGGCCATCAGGGACTCCACGGATAGGTCTGGACAGAGTCGCCCCGACAGCACCAGAGGCGCCAGGGGATGAACTTCACAGCCGAAGGATTTGATGAAGAGACTCGTGAGGGCTCCCTGAGCCTTGCTGGACGAGGCCGTGGTCCAGAGCATCCCGCCCTTCAAGTCCCAGGCCACCTCCACCACCTTTGGTGAGGGCAGCACTTTGCGGAGGAGTTCGACCTTCACTTCGTCCGCCAGGGAGATGCGGGCCTCCTTGCCGATGAAGGCGAGATCCTTTTCCTTCTGAAGCACCTGCAACCGGAGATCCACATGGGCCTTCAACAGCGCGGGTGGCACCCGGCGAGTGTCGATGCGCAGACCAAAGACGGCAAAACGATCCTGGCTGATCCAGTTTTCATCCGGGGGTGTGATCAGGGGATTGCGCCAGTCGCACCAGCCCATGCGCTCTTCCTCCAGCCCGTCCTGGAAGGAACGGAACTGGTCCTGCTCCAGGCCAGACTGCAGGTCCTTCTCGTCGGGCACGGGGCCCAACACCAGGAAGCGTTTGAGGGACACAGTCCCATGAAGGATGCTCATGAGGCACCGCCTCCAAAAAACCTGCGGAACCGCCCCCAGATCCCACGAGTGTGGGTCTGCGATCCAGGATGTACCAGGCCAAGGGTTTCCCCCTCTGATGGCAGCGGCAGACCGGGATCGTTGAGAGAAAGAAGAACGCCGGTGATGTTGTCGCGACCTCCATGGGCGAGGGCCTCGTCCACCAGGAGTTCAAGGCTACGTCGGGGGCTTAGACCTTGGTTCAGCACGTCCTGGATGATCGAATCAGCCACTTCACCATGCAACCCATCGGAGCAACAGAGCAGCCGATCACCTCGGCGCAGGGTCAGGCGTGAAAGGATCACTTGCAGTGGCTGGGGCGAGCCCAGGGCCTGGGTGATCATGTTGCGTTGGGGATGGGAGCGAGCCTGTTCCCGCGTGAGGGTTCCCTGGGCCACCAAATCATTCACCAGGGTCTGGTCCACCGTGACCTGGTGAAGGCTGCCCTGCCTCAGCAGGTAGGCCCTGGAATCCCCGATCTGCGCCAAGTAGGCGCATCCGTTCCAGATGACGGCCGCGGTCAGCGTGGAGCCCATGCCCCTAGCCGTGCGATCGTCATCGGAATAGCGGAGCACCGCATCGCTGGCCTTTTCAACGGCAGTCTCCATGGCCTTGAGGAGTGCCGCCTCTCCGGCCCTGGGAGGCGCCAAGCGGCCCCAGTGACCAAAGAGAAATAGCGAGACTGCGGCCAGGCCCTCGCGACTGGCCACTTCGCCGGCAGCGGCCCCGCCCATGCCATCAGCCACCGCCACCAGCAGACCAGAATCCCCCACCATCAGCGACTGTGCGGGGCCATTGATGATAGGCTCTTCGCCATCCAGCGCACTCAGCAGGTAAGCGTCTTCATTGTTCTTCCGGACCTTGCCCGGATGAGTAATAGCGGCGTAATCGAGGAGCATGGGTTGAGGTGGCCCGGGTGGGGGCTGTTGCGGTGACGTACAGGAGGCCCTTTCCGTTCATCATAGCGGGTGGAGGTTCGAATCCATGAATGAAAGGCTCATTGAACCGGATCTTATCAGCCAGCTCCTGCGGGACGCGCACGGGTGGCATTGATGGGTCCGCTGGCCATCCTTGGTCCGGGGGTCCTGGGATTGTCCACGGCCCAGTGGGCTGCGGAATGTGGACTGGAAACCTGGCTGCTCGGCAGGGACCAAGCTCACGTCGAGACCGGTGTGCGCGAGATCCATCGGCGCTGGAACCAGTCCCTCGCCAAGGGTCGCCTGGATCCCGAGGCACGGGAACGAGCCAGCGACAGGCTCCGGGCTTCGCCATTCTCAGCAGCGGCTCTGGAGGGCGTTTCCATTCTCCTGGAGGCCCTTCCGGAGGACCCGGACCTGAAGATCCCGGTCCTGGCTTCTGCGGCCCTGTGGGGATCCCCTGACCTGCTCCTCCTGTCGGGAACCTCTGCCCTCCCGATCTCGAATTTGGCGGAGAGGTCCGGCCTGATTGGTCGCCTCGTGGGGTTCCACCTGTTTGTGCCAGTGCCCCGGATGGCAGTGGTCGAGATGGCCGTTCCAACCGGCACCCTGCCGATTTGGGTGGATCGGGCCAGGGCCCTGGCCTTGACCCTTCATAAGCGGGTGGTGCAGGTCCGCGATCAGCCCGGCTTTGCTGCAGCCCGGATGGCCCTGGCCCAGGGCTTGGAGGCCATGCGGCTGCTGGAGGCTGGTGTGGCCAGCGCAGAAGACCTGGATGCCCTCATGACCCTTGGGTATGGGCACCCCATCGGGCCCCTTGAATTGTCTGATCGTGTGGGTCTGGACTTGCGCCTGGGCATCGCCGAAAGGCTGGCTTCCTCTGGGGCGGTCCGTTTCCAACCACCTTCCCTGCTCCAAACAAAGGTGAAAGAGCGGACTACGGGACTCAAGACTGGCCAAGGACTGTACGCATGGGATTCCGATGGGAGACGGATATGACAACCACGACCCTCATCCTCGGCTCGCTGGGTGCTCTCTTCGTGATCTATGTCGCATATCAGCTCGGCAAGGTGCTGCTGCGGGTCTTCATCGGCCTATCCGCCCTGGCTCTGCTAAGCTGGGGGCTCTGGAAACTCTTCCATTCCTGAACCCCTGCCTATCCGAGGAGCAAGCATGGCCGCCATTTCCTGCACCCACTGCGGCGCCGATCTCACCGCCCCCCAGAGCGTGCGCATCGCCGAGTACCATTTCGGTCACCTGGAGAAGGTCGCCGAGGATCCCGGCTTCAAATACCACTTCGAGCAGGCTGACAACTTCACCAT
>CAIYNT010000103.1 GCA_903927605.1 uncultured Holophagaceae bacterium | reverse complement strand
GTGAGTGCTTCCCTCGTTTGGCTTTGTTCCGAAGGTCTGTCTTCAGCGCCTCCAGGAACTTGGTGGCCTCGCGTTCAGTGGATTCATCGGTGGAGCCGTGGTACCCCTCACCTCGGAACTCGAATTTGTAGTAGTAAATAATGCTCCCGTCGGCCAGGCGTACGGGCGCCAACCCGCGCACATAGCGTCGTGCCGGTGAGTCGGGATTCTTAACCATTCTTCTTCGGCTTCGGTGTTCGTCGGCTCAGAGTTTTTCCGGTCCAAAGCGCTCTGCCATAGATATCACCCGGAATGAACCCATCAGCACCAATCTTGAAAATCCTGTAATGGCTATCACGGCCAACCCCATACAGGAGAACGATGTCACCCACGTCGCCGTAATTGTCGGGGAATTCGTAGTCCTCTAGCAGAAATAGAACAGGCTCTTCCGGCTCGATTTCGCCCGGAATAGCGTCCTCTGTGGTGGCGTGTAAGATTCCTACCCTTTCGCCGGGGCGGACCCCGAATCGCCATTCGAGCCATGCAGAGGAGACCGTGGTGATACTTTCCCGCCCGTCCTGAGAGAACACGGGGGTGTTGGTGGTCGTTCCGGGAAGTGCTGCTCGACTTGTGATCACACCATCATCAGGATCGTTTGTGCCGTGAAGCAGCCAGTTCGGGAGGATCTCTGCTTTCTCGCAGAATTTCTTGATGGTTGAAGCGTGAGGGACGCGTACGCCGCGCAGCCATTCCGAGATGGTTTTTGGGGCCTGCCCGGTCACATCGGCCGTGGCCTGGATGGACCCGTACCTGTCCACCACGGCCTGGAGTCGAGAAGGGAATCCTTCGGGTCTTGGGGCTGAACGTCGCATGGACCGAAATTAGCTGGTATTTGCGGCATTGACCAGTGACCAGATTTCGTAACGTCTTGTGTCGTCAATACGAATCTAAAATGAATCTAAAATGATCAGAATGTATCGAATAAGTATTGCAAACGAACCGACAAGGGTTATGCTGGACCTATCAGGAGGCCTCCGTGACCCAAGACGTGATCCAAGAGCTAGAGCCCTTCCTCTCGGCAAAGCAGCTTCGCCCCAAGATTCAGCCCTACCTGCCTGGTGCTTCTGGAACATCCCTGTTTCCGAAGCTTCTGCCTTATTTCCCCTACACTCTGCTTCCGGGATGCAAACGGAAGGTCTTTTTGTTTTCCGTGATCATGCGATGGCTTCACCAACAGGTGACGGAGCCGCCGCCCCCTGAGGCAGGTGAGTCCCCCCTACATCGCCGTCGAGGGAAGAGGGCCTCCTAGCTAACACAGCAAAGCCCCCACACCAGAAGGCGTGGGGGCTTCGAATTTCTTAGAACCAGCGGGCCAAAAGATTAGCCGTCTCCCAGCCCGGTCACTGCACCCACCTTCCTTTTCCGGGGAAAAAATGAACACAACGACCACGGGGCAAGCCCGCAAAAACATTATACAGCCTAATCGGCACTCCCGCAAACCTGACCGGACCAGTAAAGATTCCGTCCGCTCAGCACATCCGAAGGGGAGAGCGCCCGGCGCTCGTCTTGCCGACAGGCTTGGCGAACGTCGCGAGGAGGCCTACACGGATTGGTTAGGGGAAGCGCAGGCATGTGGTTACCTGGGGGTGGAGCGGCCCGTGCGGGCGATGCTCCGCTGGGCCACTCACCAGGGGAGCATCCGGGGTCTCCACACAGTCGAGGTCAACCCGTACGCGTTGGGGCCACAACTCGGGTACAGTCCGGTATACCTTCGGGACGTCCTCACTTTGGTATCCAGGTACGTCGGTGGGATCGACCCTGGAACACAGGGGAGTCGCGGAACGGGGAAGGCCTCGACTTTCTTCTTGCCCGTTTTGGGGCCGAGCCTGGCAGACCTCCAGGCGGAGGCGCAGGTGGCGAAGGTGGCGGCCAAGGCGAAAGCCACGGGTAAATATCGGCACTACCCTGGGGCTGACGACATCGCTCGAAATGCAGATTTTCTGCCCCTTCCCCCTCTTGGATCCTTCGGATCTACAGAGGAAGAATCCATCGACCATCAGCGTATCATCACCAAACCGGGAGCCTCCGAATCCACAAAGGAAGAATTCTTCGACCATCAGCACAGCATCACCAAACAAGGGGGTGGGACGACAACACAGGCACACGCGCACACACCGGTGGGCAGCGGGTGAGGATGCTGTCCAGAAGGTTCGATTGAGCCCAGGTGAG
>CAIYNT010000102.1 GCA_903927605.1 uncultured Holophagaceae bacterium | reverse complement strand
ATCTGGCGGTGCTCCATACACCGCGATGACCAAGGGGCCTGCTTTCACCCTTCCGCGCTAGCCGTCTTTATCGACCGGGCTGCCTGGATGACCGTCCCCCGCCGCGCAGCGGCTTCGTTCAACAGCTCTGCGGGCTCATCGCCACCGCAGCGGTCGTTTTCGTGCTGATCGGATGCAACGGGTCCTCCGGTGCAAACGGACAGAACGGCACCAACGGTACCAACGGTACCAACGGCACCAACGGCACCAACGGCGTAGCCGTCACCAATTCTGCCCCTCTGAGTCCGGCGCAGTGGATCGGCCTCAATCCTGTCGGCACCATCACCGGCGTTACCGTCAGCGCGACCCAGGGCCAGCCGGTGGTCAATTTTAAGCTCACCGATTCCAATGGCAATGGCATCGTGGGGCTCGAGAACTATACCAAGCTGAATCCAGCCACCGACCTGACCGCGAGCTATCCCAACTTCACTTTCACCATTGCCAAGCTGATTCCGGCGGTCGCATCCAAGGCCCAGAGCAAGTGGGTCAACTACATGGTGGTCACCACCCCGAACGTCAAGACGCCCACCTCCATCCCCACCGGGCCCACCACGGACGGCAACGGCAAGCTGGTCGGCCACGGTGATGGCACCTACACCTATACCTTTGCCACTGACATCACCAAGGTCGCCGCCACCGTGACCGCCTACGGCACGGCCAACAGCGTCGACGTGAGCGCCCTGGACCCGACGAATCTGGTCTTTGACCCGAATGCGACCACCCGCGTCGTCATCGAGTTCTTCGGCAACGCCCGCGGCACCGGGTCCGGTTCCCACGCCAACACGCCCGACGGCTCTGCGGGCGTCGGGACCGCGGAGATCCTGCATCCCCTCAACATCGCCTACGACTTCGTTCCCGCCACCGGGGCCGCAGTTGTGCCTTCAGCAACCAGCCGCGAGATCGTCACCCTCTCCACCTGCAACAACTGCCACACCTGGCTCAAGTACCACGGCGATCACCGGGTGGATCCCAAGAACTGCGTCACCTGCCACACCGATCAGCGCCGCTACGGCTCCACCGAGGCCACCCGGAACGCCGCCGGCACCGCCTTCACCAGCAGCGTCGCCATGGTCAATGGCACCGCCGAATACGATTTCGACCAGATGATCCACCAAATCCACATGGGCTCCAACCTGCTCATGGGTGGCCACGACATCGCCCCTGACAACACGCCTCAACCCGCTGGGGCCGTCATGGTTGCCGGCGAAGGCGAATATGCCATCAACTTCCCGCAGAATGCCATTAATTGCAGCGCCTGCCACGTTGCCAGCACTGCCACTCCCCAGGCTGGTAACTGGGCCACCACCCCCAGCCGCGCCGCTTGCGGTGGCTGCCATGACAACGTGAACTTCCTCACCGGGGTCAATCACACCGGGGTCATCGCCGCTGACGAGACGGGCTGCGCCGGTTGCCACACTGCCGCCGACATCCAGGTCTACCATACGCCGCTGATGAATCCCCACGAGAACGGCACCGACACCGCACCCAGCTACAATCCCACGGCCCAGCTCACGAAGAACTGGCAGGCCACCAACCAAAGCAGCCTGCCCGCTGGCGCCGCCACGATCACCTACAAGATCGTGTCTGCCACCTTGAATGCCACCGGCAACCCGGTCCTCCAGTTCCAGATCCTGGCCAACGGTTCGCCGCTGACCCTCAATACCTACGTCGCCGGCACCACTGCCGCCAACGCAGAAGTCCTGCCGACCCCTTATGCCGCGGGCCCGAACATTTCCCTCACCATGGGCATTCCCCAGGACGGCATCGCTCCTACTGATTTCAACTACGGACATCAGGACACCGGCGCCTGGGGCCTTCGCGCCATCTGGAACGGCACGGCCATGGCCGGAAAGACCGCCAAGACCATCAAGCTGGCTTCGGCCGGCATCACCACCACGTCGACCGCGGGCACCTACCAGATCGTCATGGACGGGATCATTGTTCCAACGGACACTAAACTCGTCGCCCTCGCCATCGGCACGGCGGGCGTGGTCCAGACGAACCTCACCCCCGACCCCCTGCTTAGCCTCCGGATGGGCGGCGCGCCCAACTTCGCTTGGACCGCGGCCGCTTCGGCCACAACCCAGGGCACCGGCGGCGTCCTGCTGCCTGCCATGACCGTTTGGGCTCAGGCGACAGGCAAGAATCCCAATACAACCGACGGTAAGGGCGTGACCCTGATTACCCGCCGCACGATCATCGACCCGGCCAAGTGCAACACCTGTCACCAGAACCTTGGCGCCTTCACCTCCAACAACACGACCGAAGCCCAGTTCCATGACAACTACATGAACAACGGCGCTTCCTGCATCTTCTGCCACTACACCAATGGCACTAGCACCGGCTTCTCCTACAACGCCAAGACCTGGGTGCATGGCCTCCATGCTGCCGGCATGCGGTCCAACCCCTACAACATCCAGACCAACTTCCCCGGGATCATCTACCCCGGCAAGCTGAATGACTGCGAAGCTTGCCACGTGCCCGGCTCCTATGATTTCAGCAACACCACCAATGCCGGCCAGATCCCAGGCATGCTGTGGGACACCGTCGCCACCGGCACGTTCACCACGGGCCCCTGGGTCAACTACACCTTGAACTATGGATCGGCCGCCTCTTTTGTGGCACCCGTAGCTGCCAGCGCAGCCTGGCCTTCCGTGACGACTGGTCTACCGGTCGACTATGCCAAGAGCGCCGTGTCTTCACCGCTCACGGCCGCCTGTGCCGCCTGCCATGACACATCCACCGCTGTCTCTCACATGACTAACAATGGCGGTGTCTGGTATTCACAGCGTCAGAATGTCCCCACTCTTGTAAATGGCTCTTTCACTGGTGCCCAGGGCGCATCCATTGTCCTGCAGTCCAATGAGCAGTGCCTGATCTGCCATGGCAGCGGCGCCGTGGCGGACATCAAGGCCGTCCATATGAACTTCTAGTCGTCTGACCTCCGGGGCCCAGTAATCTGGGCCCCCGCGGGTCACCTAGTCATGATTACCAAGAAGGGACCCGTAAGCCATAGGCTGACGGGTCCCTTTTTAACTCGGCCCAGCGGGTTGACGTTCAGGCGGGAACGAACTCAGAATGATAGAGTTGTTGTGAGGTAATTCATGAATAAAAGCGTAGTTAGAGCCATCCTAATCCTTACGCTGGGTTTCGCCTGCGGCAGCTGGTCGCTGGCGCAGGCCGTAGATGCCGAGGCGAAGCCGAAACCTTCACCCAAGGTCCGTTCGGACTCCCAGGTGAAGGCCCAGACGAAGCACCGCGCGGACCAAGCCAAGGCCAAGGTTGCAGAGGTTGCCAAGGCCCTCGACCTTAACCACGCCAGCAAAGCGAACCTGATGAGGCTCCCGGGCATGACGGGCGCCTACGCGGACGCCATCATCGCCAAGCGACCCTTCAAGACCAAGGCGGACCTCGTCGTCAAGAACGCGATCCCCATGGACCTCTACCAGACCCTCCGCAAACAGGTGAAGGTGGCGGCCAATTAGCCCCCAAAAGCTGGAAGCCCTTGTCCGAAGCCCTCTTCTTGAGGGCATCCTTGATTAGGGCGAATTTTCCTCAGGTGCTCTTCGGTCTCCCAACGTGATGTAAATCACATGGCTGGTTGACACGTTAGATTACCGGAAGATCATCATTGATAAGGCTGTATCTAGCAAGATTTTTCGTGGAGGTTAGGATGCTCCCATTATCCCAGACCACGGGTTATGCGGTGCGGGCCTTGCAGTGCCTCCAGGAACCCGGTGGACACCCGGTGCTGGTCGAAGAGGTGGCCGAATATACCGGCATTCCCCGTTCCTACCTCTCCAAGCTGATCCACAAGCTGGCCAAGAAGGGTCTGGTGGTGGCGCGTCGGGGGCACCACGGGGGGGTGGTTCTGGCCCGACCCTCGACTGAGATCACGCTGGAGGACCTGTCGGATGCCATCGACGGCGTGGCCTGGCGGAAGCGCTGTCTCATGGGTCTGCTGGGCTGTGGGGGGGCCGCTCCCTGCGTGCTGCACGAGTTCTGGCAGGAAACCTTGGAGCAGATCCTGTCCCGGTTGCGTTCGGTGACCCTGGCAGACCTGGCGCAGAACCACGATCCCGGCGTCGAAAGCTTCCGGGCGAATCATGGGCTGGCCGGACCCGTGAGCGAGCCACCGACGGCCACAGCGCACACGCTGGTGTCAGCGGGCACCCATTAGGCGCTAGGCGGGCAGCCACCAGGCCACCGTCCAGGGACCCGGCCCTCTGAATTGAACAGGCCGCCCCGCGGGCGGCCTGTGGAGGGGCTCTGGCCGGTTCAGACCTTCTTGGCGACGCGCTTGACGGCCGGCTTCTTGACGGCAGGCTTGGTGGCCTTCTTGGCCCGGGGCTTGGCCTTCTTTTCGGGGAGAGCGTCCGCGAGGCGCCAGGTGCGGCTCTGGTGCTCGAAGGTGCGGATCTCCTCGAGGGAGATGTCCTTCAGGCAGCGGTGAATGTGATCGCGCTCCGCCTTCCAGAAGGTGTGGGAAGGGCAGGCGCGCTCATCCGAGCAGTCCTTGAAGCCGAGCAGGCACTGGTTCCGCCACTCGGAACCGTCCACGGCCTCGGCGATGATATCCAGGGTGATTTCGTGGGCGGGCAGGGCCAGGACCACGCCGCCCTTGTTGCCGCGCTTGGCCACCACCAGGCCCACCTTGGCGAGCTTGTGGATCATCTTGGAGAGGTAGGGGCGGGGGAAGCCGGTCTGGGCCGCCACGTCCACCACGAGGGTGGGCTTGCCGCCCGGATCTTCAAGGCAGCTCATGGCCAGGACCGCGTAACCAGAGGACTGGGACAGAGGAAGCATGGTCACCTGCACGGAAAGGGTTATTGGATGGTGTAGATGATAGACGATCCTAAGGTCAAACACACCCAAAGGTTGTTTTATCCGAAAAAAAAGCAAGACCCCCTAGGATCTGGGGGTCTTGTTTAAGCTGTAAAGCTTTTCAGGGCTTCCATCCGTTGAGGATCCGCATGTAGTTCGCACGCGTGAAAGCCTGGGGATTGGAGGACTTCTGGAGACTCATGCTGCCCTTGGCCTGGGCCAGGGACTCGTATTCGTGGGCGTCCAGCCAATCGGCCAGGCCGGCCCGCGACTGGGCCAGACGCTCGGGCCCGTGGATCAGCAGCGCGGACACCATCTGCACGGCGTCGGCACCGGCCATGACCGCCTTGAGGGCGCCGATCCCATCATGCACACCCCCCGTGACGGCAAGGCTGCCCTTCACGTGGCCGTGCAGCACGGCCAGCCAGCGCAGGCGAAGCAACAGGTCCGAAGGGCCGGAGAGCTGCAGGCTGGGCTCGGCGGTCAGTTCCTCGACATTGATGTCGGGCTGGAAGAACCGGTTGAAGAGCACCAGGCCGTCGGCGCCGGCGGCTTCCAGTTCCCCGGCGAAGTGGGCCAGGGAGGAGAAGAAGGGCGAGAGCTTCACGGCCACGGGAATCTTCACTTCGGACTTCACGGCGCGGACGATGTCGAGGGTGCGCTTCTCGACTTCGGCAGAGGATTCCTTCGCGTCGGTGGGAATGTAGTAGACGTTCAACTCCAGGGCGTCGGCCCCGGCTTCCTGCATGAGCTTGCCGTAGCGCAGCCAGCCGGCGGGCGTGGTGCCGTTGAGGGAGGCGATGACCGGAACCGACACCGCTGCCTTGATGCGGCGGATCTGCTCGAGGTAGGTCTCGGGGCCCAGGCGGAATTCATCGGGCTGCGGGAAGAACGAGATGGCTTCGGCGCTGGAATTCGAAGACAGCTCCATGTCCAGGATCGTGCCCTGCTCTTCGCGGGTGATCTGCTCCTCGAAGAGCGAGTGCATGACGATGGCGGAGACACCGGCGTCTTCCAGCCGCTTAACCATGCCCATGTCGTCCACCATGGGCGAGGCGCCCGCCATGAGGGGGTGGGCGAGCTGGAGGCCGAGGTAAGTGGTCGTGAGGTTCATGGTGTCCCCCCTCAGCTGTTCTTCGCGACGACGGACAGCTTAGCGAGCTGCTCGTAGACGGAATAGCGGTTGGTGGCATCGAGCTGGGCCGAGTCCAGCAGCTTCTTGAAGTGCTCAGGATTCTGCTGCTCGATCATGCGGTAGCGGGTCTCGTTGCGCACGTAGGTGCCGAGGGGGACCTTGGGCGCGCCGGAATCCATCTGCAGCGGGGCCTCGCCCTTGTCGAGGCGGCGGGGGTCGAAGCGGAACAGGGGCCAGTGGCCGGAGTCCACCGCCAGCTTCTGCTGGTCGCAGCCGTGGGCCATGTCGTAGCCGTGGGCGATGCAGTGGCTGTAGGCGAT
>CAIYNT010000101.1 GCA_903927605.1 uncultured Holophagaceae bacterium | reverse complement strand
GTCCCGAGGACCACCCCGATCCGGTCACGGTCTTCCTGTTCGATCACGACAGCCGCATCGCGCAGGGCCAAAACGGCCGCCGTGAACGCACAACGGGAAACATGATCCGCCCGCCTTAGCGGCCGGGTATCAACCGGCCCGTCAACATCAAGCTGGTCAAGGGTGCGCCTGGCTCCGCGCCCGGAGAGAAAAGACCTGAAGTCGTCTTTCCCGACGCCCCAGTCTCCCATCATCCCGATACCTGTGATCACGACGTCAGTGTTCATATCCTAACCCGAAAATCTCCTCAAAAGGATCGCCGCATTGGATCCGCCGAAACCGAAAGAATTGGAAAGCACGGTCTTGATGTCCAGCTTCCTGGCGCCGCCGGCAATGACACTCTGAGCTCCTTTGAGGAGCAGGACGCCGGGCTTACCCAGCGATACCTGCCGGGCCTGGGCCAGCCGCTCGTCCATCAACAGGGGACGGGTCAGTTGGAAAAGGCGGGCAAACTCCCCAGGGTGGGGCGTGATGGCCGTCCCGGGCCGCTCCATCCAGCGTTTCCCCTCCCCCGCCTTGAGCGCCGAGGCGTCTACCACCAGTGGACCATCCCAATCCGGAACTTGGGCGATGCCCCCTGGCCCCACCAGCAGGACATCCACTTCCTGAGGTACGGAGCCCTGCCAAGGGCGCACCATGGCCTCGGGGACCTGGGCGGCGATTTCGGCGCGAACCTCAGGTTCCGTCAGCACGGTCACCAGGCCGGCCCCCACCCGCAGTGCGCCCAGGGCCGCCAGAACCGCGGCCCCGCTCATGCCCAGACTGCCCGCCCGAATGACCACGTGACCAAAGGTGCCTTTATGGGAATTCCAATCCCTCGGAGGAAGGATGGGACGCTCCAGCAACTGCAAACCTGCCTTCGGCGGTCGGTCCAGGGGAATCGGAATGACTGAGATCTCCCCACACAATTCCCTGGCAGGCAGGAGGCCGTGACAGACCTTGTGTGCCCCAAAGCAGGCCGTCCGCCGGGCCCGCACGGCTTCTCCAGGAATCTCCGCCGTACTGGGATCCAGACCCGAGGGCAGATCCAGTGCCAACACCGGCAGGCCACTGGCGTTCAGGGCCCTCACCCAGACTACGGCCGGGCCATCCAAGGGCCGCGTTGTGCCCAGCCCGAAGAGGCCATCCACCACCCAGCCGCGCCAACTCCGCATGATCTCCGCCGGTTCAGCAGTGCTCTGGACTTCGCCTCCGAGCCCCTTCCATAGCCGGGCCTGGATCGCCGCATCTCCGCGCCACTCGGGCTGGAAGGTGGGGGACCAGACGGTGACCTCGCGCCCTTCGAGCCGAGCCAACCGGGCCAAGGCCAGGGCATCGCCTCCATTGTTGCCCGGCCCTGCCAGCACATGCAGCGGCTCATCGGGAGGGATCAAGGCCAGAGCCCCCAGGGCCGCGTGCTCCTGGAGGATCAACGACGGCATGCCCCAGCCTTCGATGGCCTGGCGCTCTGCAGCCCGCATCTCGTCGGCGGTGAGGAGTGGGATCACGCGGCACCTCCACCTATCGCACGCTGCGCGTGCTTCGGCTTCGCCAAAGTTGCAGTCGGGTCCTGTCTCATGCTCATGGCAACAGTCTAGGTCGGTTCTGCCAGGAATGCGGAAAGGGCCCTCGGAAACAGTTCCATTTCCGCCGCGTAGACCCGCTTCTGCAGGTCCTCCGCCGTGTCGCTGGGAAGGACGGGCACCTGCAGCTGCTGCAGGATCCGCCCGTGATCGTATTCGCCGTCCACCAGGTGGACCGTCGCGCCGGATTCGGCCTCCCCCGCTTCCAGCACCGCCCGGTGGACATGCATGCCGTACATGCCCGGTCCGCCATACCGGGGCAGCAGGCCCGGGTGGATGTTGAGGATGCGCCCCTCCCACCTGCGCGGCACGGTCAGCTTTTTCAGCCAGCCGCAGAGGCAGATCACCTCGGCACCGGCCTGCTCGGCAGCCTGGTAACACGCTTCGGAAAAGGCCTCGTCTGAGTCGAAGTCCTTCCGCACTACCACAGCCACTGGCAGTCCTTCGGTCTCCAGCCGGGCGATGCCCCCGGCCTTCGGCGTGGAGGCTAAGCCCAGGACCGGCAGCGCCGGAACCCGACCCTCCCGGCATGCCCTGAGCAGGTTGAGGGCATTGCCGCCGGTACCGGAAATAAAGAAAGCGAGGCGCCTCACTGCAGGGCTGTCAGAACCGTAACGTCGGCGATGTCCTGCGCACTGCAGCCGCGGCTGAGGTCGTTGGCCGGCCGGGCAAGGCCCTGGAGCAGCGGGCCTAGGGCCACGGCCCCGCCCAGGCGTTCCGTGATCTTGTAGGAGATGTTGCCAGCGTCAAGGCTGGGGAAGACCAGCACGTTGGCCCGGCCCGCGACCGGTGAACCCGGTGCCTTCTTCTGTCCCACAGTGGGCAGCAGCGCCGCATCCGCCTGGAGCTCGCCATCTACGGCAAGATCCGGAGCCTTCTCCTTAATGATGGCCAGGGCAGCCCGCACCTTGTCCACGCAGGCATGTTCGGCGGAGCCGCGAGTCGAGAAGCTGAGCAGGGCTACGCGGGGCTCCACCCCCATCACCCGGCGGGCGTTCTCGGCCGAGGCAAGAGCGATGTCCGCCAGCTGCTCGGGCGTGGGATCCGGCACCACCGCACAATCCGCGAAGATCATGGCGCCCTGCTCGCCGAAAGCGGCATCGGGGTGAATCATCAGGAAGAAGCTGGAGACGGTCTTGATGCCCTTGGCGGCACCGATGGCCTGGAGACAGGCCCGCACGGTCTCCGCGGTGGTATTCAGGGCGCCGGCCACCATGCCGTCGCAGTGGCCCGCCTGCACCAGCATCGACCCGAACCAGAGCGGATTTAGCACAGCCTCGTGGGCCTGGGCATCGGTAATACCCTTGGCCTTGCGGCGCTCGAAGTAGCCACCGGCCAGCTCCGCGAGGTACGGGCTCGTGGCAGGGTCCACCAGCTCCGAACCCTTCAGCGACAGGCCCAGCGCAGAGCCCCGCTTCACCATGTCGGAGGGATCACCCAGTAGGGTGAGACGGCAGAGACCTTGGTCCAGCAGGAGCTGGGCTGCCTGGAGGGTGCGGTCATCCCGGCCTTCCGGCAGCACGATGTGGCGCTGGAGATCCTTGGCCCGGGCGCGGAAGCGTTCCATCCAATGGGTGTGGTTGGCGTGAGTCAAGGTTTCCTCCGTCGATGGGGCGTTGGACTGTGGGTAGGAGAAGGTGCCAGAAAAACTCGGGGATCCTGGCCGGTCCGATCCTGGAAGGTCTCAGCCAGACTGGGAGCGCCGGAACTGACTTCATCCAGATACATGGTTTCGATGCGATGCATGGGCAGGAAGCGAGTACCCAGCGCCACCTGATCCGCCTGTTGAGTACGGACGAGCGTCAGCACTTCCTCCCAGGGGGTCAAATCCAGTCCGCGAAGCGCGATACCCGAGGTGTCCAGGGCCAGCAGGTACCCCCAGATGCGTTCCCGGGGCGACTGAAGCACCACCACCACCAGGTCGCCGAGTTGGAAAGGCATGGTCAGAGGCATGGACTTGGCTCCGGTTCGGTTTCTATCAAGAGGGGGTCTTCTACGATGAGGAACCTTCCGCGAAACCCTGCATGGCCCACCCTTACCCGGGAAGATCTGCCGGTGTAACCCGGTCCCCTTCAGCTTAACCGCTCCCCGTCCGGGTTTCCCAATGAAGACCTGCACGTCGTCCAGGCGGGACCTCCAGGTCAAGAGCGCTGGTTTCCGTGCTTCAAGGGCTCCCAGGGTTAGACTGGACCCAGGAGTGCCCCCATGACCAAGCCACTTGTTCCCGTTGATCTTCTGAAATCCGTCCAGGCTGCGGATAAGCCGACTTCCACGGCCACCACCAACAAACCCAGGACCACCTCCGGTCCCAAACCCGTCGTACGTGCGTCCACCAAACCCCAGGGCAAGAGCGGCGTGGCCCACACCCGCATGAGCAATCGGGGCAAGTAATTACGTCAGAACTGGATCCAAGCTACGATCAGGGCCGCCAGTAGTGAGGCCCCCAACATCAGGGCCAGCCTTTGGCCGAAGGCGCGACCACCGGAGACCCACGCGAATCCGGCCTTGGCCAGCGTGTTGGTGCCAATGGCCAGAACGATGGCCAATGTGGCGGTGGTCGCAGGCAGGCCCACTCCTCGAACCTGGCTGCTGACCGCGAGAGTGATGGGATCCACGTCCGCCAGGCCTGACAGTCCCGCCGCCACCAGCAGTCCCCGGTCCCCGAACCAGGATCGGGCCGCGGCCGAGGCCAGCAGTACTGTGGCCAGAGCCAAGCCCCAGGCCGCGGCCCGTTTGAGGTGGAACGGGTTCTTGACCGGCATCGCCTCCCCACCCACCTGCATGGCACCCGTGCGGTAGATCCACCCGCTGTACCCGAGCAGCACCAGCACCATGGTGGCCATGGGCAGCAGCAGGGGCCGGACCAGCACTGGCCCTCCCACTACGCCCGCCAGGATGGCCACGCGCAGGCCCATCACCGCACAGGCCAGCATCACGGCCACCTGGCCGGGTCCCCGGAGGGCCGCGTCCTCACGGGCCTGGCGCGACATGCTGACCGTTACCACCGTGGAGCTCACCAATCCCCCCACAAGCCCCGTCATCAAGGCACCCCGGCGCGAGCCAAGGACGCGGTTGAGCGCGTAGCCGAGGAAGTCCACCGAGGCGATCAGGGCCACCATCCAACCCACCTTGCGCGGTGACAGCACGCCCCAGGGATCCAGAGTCCGAATCGGCAGCAAGGGCAGGAGGATCGCGAAGACAATGAGCAACTGCATGGCAGAAGTCAGATCCTCACGATGCAGTTTGGGGATCCAGGCACGGAACCAGGGTTTCGAGAGCAGCAGCAGCGTGACGATGACCGCCACGGCTACAGCCAGCAGCGCATCCCGGGTGAGCAGCATGCCCAGCAGAGGCGCGGTGAGGGCAGCGATCTCCGTGGTGAGACCACGATCCGAGGAATTGGTCTCGTGGTAGAAGAGGCCGATCATCAGCGCCGCGAGAGCCAGCACCGCGATGGGCATGGCCAGACCATCGCCCCCCACCTTCACGGCCATCCACCCCAGCAGCGTCAGCAGAGCGAAGGTGCGGGCCCCCAGGCTTCCATGGGGAGCCTCCGCCCGATCCGATTCCCGCCGATGGTGGAGATCACCCTGTTCTTCCTGAGTCCGCTCAAAACCGCTGCGCTCACGCTCCAGGCCCATCATCAGCCCCAGGGCCACCGCCATGGCCGCTTCCTTCAGGGTGGACAGGTCCAGGTTGAGCATTGGGTCGCTCCAAAGATTCTAATCGGACAGGTTCCAGACCTGGATGTGACTCGTGCGCTTCAGCACTTCGGTCACGATCTCCGGCGCCGGAGATCCGAAGGTGCGGACGCGGCAGATGTCCCCTCCGGGTAGGTGGACCACATGCACTGAGACCCCGCCCGGAAAATCGGGATGTAGGGCCAATGGTCGGGCCAGGGACTCCAGGTCGAGTTCGTCCAACCAGTCTTTGGGCATCGGTTCCGTCCTGGCCCCGGAGACCAGGGCACCCACCTCCCGGGCCTGGAGCAAAACCAGATGCCAGGTGCCGTTCTCGAATCCTCGCCAACACAGAAACGGAGGCAACGTACCGAACCCGATGCCGCCCTTGCGTCGTTCGGGCCAGGCCCTCAGCGAGGGAAGGCCCACCCTATCGGCAGCGTCCATGGCGAGGACGGCCAGATCGGGTGAGGTCGGAGGAATCCAGGGTTCTGCGTTCACCATCCTGTCGAGCATCGCATATCGGATAGGCTAGGGCCCATGTGTACGATCCCCCGATGCGAAATGCCAGGGCCAGACCCCAGAGGACGGCCGTGAGCTCGAAGCCTGTCATCGCCACTGGCCAGCAGATCGGCGCGGGATGGAGCCCCGCCCTTTCCGTGGCCAAGGCTCTGGCGGCTCTGGCTGAAGCCCGCCGCACTGGCAGTGAAGCCGTCTACTGGTTGGCAGATGAGGACCATGACCGTGCCGAAGTGGCCACCGTGGTCGGATGGACCGGCGACCGGCTGATCCGGCACCGTTTCCGATTTGACGCACGTCTGGGGACTGCGACGGGATGGCTGCCTTGGACCCAAGCGCATCAAGTCGAGGCGACGGCGCTGTGGGGATCTCTGCCCGAGCCCCAGAAACCCACCCTGAGAAGCCACGTCCTGGCCCTGGGCCGACCGTTGTGGGAACGCGGGCTGCGTCCCTTCTCCCCCACCGACCCCACAATCCGGGAGCCCATCCAGACCGAACTGGAACGCTGGCGGACCTTTGATCTCGAAGCCATGCTCGCGAGGCAGGCGGATTCCCTGGTGGCCCAGGGCGCACACCTGCCCCTGGATCCGAGGATCCAAGCCGCCTGGTTCTCCCTGGATCCGCGCACGGGCCAAAGGCAGCGGCTGGATGCCGGCGCACCGCTGCCCAAGGGTTGCTGGCTCAGCCCCGGCGCCGCCCTCCGCCCCCTGATGCAGTCGTTGATGCTGCCAGTCGTGGCGGTGGTGCTGGGCCCTTCCGAGCGGGCCTATTGGCGGCTCTGTGAACCCCTCTGGGATCGGGTGGAACTTTCTGCCCCAAGGATCCTTCCTCGTCCCAGCATCTTCGTCATTCCGCCCGGATTCCAGGTCTCCACTGGACAGTTGGAAGTCATCCGTCTTGGTGCGTGGGAGCACCTCGCGGCGTGGTCCGGCGTCCTTCCGTCTGCCCAATTCCGGAGTGTGGACCCGCACCCCTCCTGGCCCCAGTCTCTTCAAGTCCGGTTCCAGCGGGAGCAGACGCGAAGCCGTAAACGGTTGACCAAACTGGATCGCCGCCTGCATCGCCTGGCTGCAACCCAGCTGCTGGGCGGTGATCCTGAACACTTGCGCCAAACCCTCTTCCCCTTCGGCGCCCCCCAGGAGCGCGTGTTGCCTGGGGCGCCCTGGCTCCGCAACGGTGCCCTGCTCGATGCCATCCTGAAACGCATGGACGATGCAGCCCCGGTGATCCTGCTGGAGGAACCATGAGCCTTGATCCCCATCTCTCCTGCCTCGACATCCTCGCCCTTGGTGCCCACCCGGACGATGTGGAGGTCCATGTGGGCGGGATCCTCGCCCTGGCCGCTGATCGCGGGATGAAGGCCGCGGTCCTGGACCTCACCAGCGGCGACCTCGGCACCCGTGGCACTGCAGAGACTCGCCGCACAGAGGCGCAGGAAGCCGCCCGCATCCTCGGTGTTCCGCGGTTCGTGATGGACTTCCCGGATGGCCGCTTCACGGAAGACGAGACCTATCGGACCCGCCTGATGGCGGAGATCCGCCGTCTGCGGCCCCGGGTGATGATCCTTCCCGATCCAGAGGACCGGCATCCAGACCACTGCCGCGCCTATCGCCTGGCGCGGGAGGCGGCCTACTACTCTGGCCTGAGAAACTATCCCTGTGAGGGTGCGCCCTGGAGGCCCGAGGCTCTGGCCTGGGTGGGCGGAGAGAACCCCGATCGACCCGACCTGCTGGTGGATGTGAGCGCCGTGTGGGAGCGCCGCATGGCCGCCTTTGACGCCTTCGGCAGCCAGTTCGCCCAGGATCCCTCACAACCCGTCACCCGCATCGCCCATCCGGCCTTCCGCCGGGGAGTCATGGGGCGGGCCATGCACTGGGGCTCGCTGCGTATGTGCGACTGGGCCGAGGCCCTGTGGTGCGACCGGCCAGTTCCAGCGATCCTGGCCCGGTTCCTGACCCGTCTGAACGAGCCTGCGTGAACCGATTTGAATCGGACCTTCTAGCGCAGATCCAACGCCGAGGCGATGGCGTGAAGCGTCGTGTGCTGGTGGCCTGCTCGGGCGGGGGCGACTCCGTGGCGCTCCTCGTCCTGCTGTGGACGCTCCGCAAGAGCCTCGGACTTGACCTGTGCGTGGCCCATGCGGATCACGGCCTGCGGCAGGAGGCCGCGGAGGACGCGGCGTTCGTCCGCCAGCTCTGCCGGATGCTGGATCTGGATCTGGCCGAGGCCTCGCTGGGAGTCAGGGCCCACGCTGACGACCGGGGTATCGGATTGGAGATGGCCGCCCGGGACCTGCGCTGGGATTGGCTACGCCAGGAGGCCACCCAGTGTGGCGCGACCGCCGTGGCCACGGGACATACGTTGGACGACCACTCCGAAACGGTCTTCCTGCGCCTCGCCCGCGGCGGAGGCCTGGGCTGTCTGCACCCGCTGGCGCCACGTCAGGGCCTGCGCTGGTCGCCCCTGGCAGAAATCCGCCGGGCGGCTTTGCGTGATTACCTGGGCTCCAAGAACATTCCCTGGCGCGAGGACGCCAGCAACGCTGAGCCGTTCACTACCCGAAACCGCTGGCGGCCGATCCTCGATGAGATGCGCAAGGAGGCACCGGAGCTCGACCGTCATCTCTTCGAGACGCACCTCCAAGCCAAAGAGGCAGAAGGCCTGGCCCAGTCCCTGATTGCCGGTTGGGAAGGCACCCGGTGGTTCGTCGCGGATGGAGCCATTGCCTTCAAGCAAGAGCCCTGGACCGAGCCTGAGCTGCGCTGGACACTGGAAGCGGCCTTCCGGCGCTTGGGCTGGCCGAGGGAATCAGCCTTGCTGCGGGACCTCGCGCCCTGGCTCCAGGAACGCCTGGTCAAAGGCCGTAAACCCTCAACTTGGGGGAATTTCTGCCTAAACCCTGAACCTGGGAGCGGGTATCTGCATCTAAGAGTAGGTACGCCGCCTTCCCGAACCTAGTAAACTGGAGGGCCACCTGGGCTTTGGCCCCAAGGAGTGACCCTTTGAATTCAATGATGAAGAGCGTGCTGGTCTGGCTGGGCATCATCGCCCTCTTGGTGCTGGCCTTCCGCCAGATCCCCCAGAACAGCCGCCAGATTGAAGTCCCCTTCTCGACCTTCTATACCGAAGGCGTGGCGGGTAAGTACAAGTCCGTGACCCTCTCGGGTTTCGACGTCGAAGGCACCTACAAGCAGCCCGAAAAGAATGGCAAGACCGGCGAGGTCATCGAGAAATTCCGCACCGTGGCGCCACCCATGCAGGATCTGGGGAAGGTCATCCTCAGCTGGAAGACCGAGGGCCAGATCGAGGAATTCAAGGCCACCAAGCCCAGCGAGAACAACTTCGCCTATGTGCTGATGTTCTGGGCGCCGCTGCTGGTCTTCGTGGTGCTCTGGTTCGTCTTCATGCGCCAGGCCCAGATGGGCGGCAATAAGGCCATGAGCTTCGGAAAGGCTCGCGCCAAGGGGCTGTCCACCAGCGGCAAACGGACCACCTTTGCGGATGTGGCCGGTTGCGACGAGGCCAAGGAAGAATTAAAGGAGATCGTCGAGTTCCTCAAGGATCCTGCCAAGTTCCTCAAGCTGGGCGGCAAGATCCCCAAGGGCGTGCTGTTGATGGGGCCTCCG
>CAIYNT010000100.1 GCA_903927605.1 uncultured Holophagaceae bacterium | reverse complement strand
GGCTCCTTGATCATTGATGCTCGACCCCTGAACTCAGCGGTGGTTGGTTTCCCCCCATCTGCAGCAAACATCAAGGCTGGGGTGGACGCCAATCGGTTGGGAGGCAACTCTGAGTGTTTCAGGTCGCGCTACTTGACGGATCGGGACCACATGTCGGCTGGCGTGAATACCGGAACCAATTGGTACAACACAGCCCTGGGCAGTGCGCCTGATTTGAGGACCGTAGCTCCTGTCAGCACCAACAATTCCATGCTCACGGCCATGAGCACGCCGCTCTGTCTTGGCTCGGCCGGTGGGGATTCCTCTGCTGTTCTCAATGGGCGAACAAGACGCTTTGAAACAGGGTTCTACGTTGTGGTGGTGGGCCTGTCCAATGGGGCTCCGCAAGCAGGGGGAGCCATCGGAGTAATCCTTGTGCCGGCGAACAGCAGCAATGTCTATAAATTTTACAAACCGAGCGGAAGCGTGACTTGGAGGCGACTGTGAAGGACCTCGAGACCACCCCATCTGCCAGGGCTTCAGGCGGCCAGGGCGGGTTCAGCATGGTGGAGATGCTGATGGCAGCCTTCATCATGGCCATCGGGCTGCTCGGCCTAGCACTGTTGCAGACCATGTCCCTGCGGGCTACCGCCGGCAGCAAATGGGCGACCTCTGCGATTCTGGTGGCGGAAAGGGTGCTGGACCAGGCTGAGGCCCTGGGCCGCAATAGCCTGCTGTGCTCACGCACCGGGAGCACGGTGCCTAACCTGGGCGCTACGACCTACAACTACTTCGGCACACCCAGCACGCAGTACTACAGGAACGACGGCACGACTGACGCCGCGGTCACCGCCGCGAACGGCTTCTTCACGGTCACATTCACGCCCGCTCCAACCGATGTGGTGGTTCCAGTCGCCGGCGTGGGTGGCATCAAGATGATCACAGTCATCGTTCAATGGAACGAAGGGGTCACTGCCTCCAGCGCGGTGGTCACCAGGAACGTGACTCTCTCAAGGCGGATCTCCTATGCCACGTCCTAGTGCGTTCCTCTGCAAGAAGACCCCAGGCTCGGCCCGGGGATTCTCCCTGGTCGAGCTGCTGGTGGCGGTCGTATTCACTTCCATCCTGATGGCTGGAATGGCGAATGTCTTCAAGGCCAGCGTAAGCACCTTCGCCGCCACCTCGGAGAAGGTGTCCAGCGGCCGCAAGAACCGGCTTGCCATGGACCTGCTCTACGACGACCTCAACCAGGCGAACATGGTGGCGTCCACGCTTTTCTTCTATCCGAGCACCACGGCCACCAATCCGCCCTTCATGGTAACGCCTAATGTCGGTTTCGATCCTCTGAATGTGACGGACATAGCAGCCTCCGCAGCCAAGGCTGATCAACTCGTTTTCTACTATGACGATGTCCTTCCCTACGATGCCACGCTTGCTACCACCCTGGTGAATACCTCTCAACAGGTTGCGGCGGGTGGGCAGGTAGGCGGCAACCAATCTTTTAACATCACGATGCGAGATCCTACCCAAGCTGCAAGTGCCGTCAGTTCGTTCTCGAGTACTCCAAATGGCTTGTTTATGCTGCTCAGAAGCTCTGGCTACATTTACAAGTTGGCCTCCGTGGGTGCCAGTGGTTCGACACTGGCGGCAACACTTGGTTCGGATTCCAGTTTCACCGGTGCCAACGTTTCCGGTTCCACCTTCACCACCGGGGCCCCAAGTGGCACGGGAGTCACGCTGATTAGACCCGGCCGCTATGTCCGGTATTCGATCCAGCCTCAAGCACTGGATCCCTCCACAACGAAACAAACCCCGTGCCTGGTCCGGGACGAAGTGACCTACTCCAACGTGTCCGGCTCTGCGACGCCGTTCGCCTCACCCGAAGCCACGGTGGTCGTGGCCGAGAATGTGACTGGTTTCACCGTGATGCTGAGCGGGGACGGCGGGCAAACCTGGGCAGGCGGGAATTCGGGTTACACCTCATGGAGTCAAATCACAGGACCTACCTCCAGCCCAGCTTCACCGACCCTGAACTGGCAATTCTTATCTGGCGCCACACCAGCACGAGCTGGCCTGAACAGCACGGCTACCCCATTCTGGTTCCGCGAGATCCCGGTACTGGTCCGGGTAGATGTTACGACACGGACCTTGACCAAGCGCACTGAATACTCCAATACGCCCACCACGGCCAGCTACAAGTCCCAGACCGAGTCGTTGATCCTCAACCCACGTCATTCGGGATTGGCCTATCAGCCCGTGACCTTCTGACCGAAATGCCCCACCAGGGAGGTTTCGCTTATGTATGAATCCAACACCCGGTTGTTAAAAAAACCTGGCGAAGCTGGCGCGGTCACCATCCTGGTGACGCTCATGCTGCTGGTGCTGCTGACGGTCTGGGCAGTATCCTTGTCGAAGAATGCCATGCGCGAGGCCATCATCACGGGCACCAGTCGCCAGGGATCGCAGGTGCGCAATACGACAGAGGCCGGAATCGACTGGGCCATCTTCTGGATGATGGACGACCTGACCAATACCCGGGCGACCCCGGCAAACGGCAGCGGGGCCTATGCCCTGAGGGCGCAGAAGTCCACCATGATCGGTGCCCAGCAGACGGGAATCATGGCCGGTCCCATCACCAACTCGGATATGACCCTGAGTACGACCGGCGCGAACCCCGCCCTGACTTTCCAGTTATTCCTGACTTACATGGGTAACCCCCGCCTTCCCTTCACTCAGCAGGATGTGCGTGCCACCAGCATCAGCGCCGCCTCCGCAGGCACAGTCCAACTTTGGGCCATCCGCTCAGATGGCTACCTGACCTACACAAGTGGGCCAACCTTCCTCCACCGGCAGGAAGCATGGTTCACCCTGCCGCCGACGTCGCAAAAGTGATCACCCATCCCTGGTTCCATCGAGGTGCCCCCATGGCCAGTCTTCGCCCAGCCGCACATGCCCTGTTCGCCGCACTGCTCCTGCTGGCCGCGCCCCTGCGCGCCCAGATCAATGTCAACTCCGCCTGGCAGAAGGGGGACAATACCGACTTCCTCAATCTCTACCAGGGAACCGTCAGCACTGGCGTCAAGCCTGAGATCTTGATGCTCATCGACTCCTCCCTCTCGACCAGCAGATTGATGTTCCATCCGCTGTTCCCCAACAATTGGCTGGATGAATCCCCGCCAGGCGCGCCGACAGGCAGCCAAGACTACGACGTCTATATTGGGAACTCGAACTCAAACTGGCCGACCGCAGCAACCGCCTCACCTTCCACCGGCGTGGTCGTCGGTCAGCTGACCAATACCTTCTCGGTTGGTTTTGGTAGCTCCTCCGTTGTTACGGTCTCCGCCAGTGGCAATACCTACACCATTGGCGGTACTCACCTCAACGTCCAGGTGGGCAGCACCTGGTACCCGACCAATACCCTTATCAAACCTGATGGGACAGAAGTACTCGCTTCTGATGTGACGACCGCCGGGGGCAACCTCAAAAGTGCGGTTTCCTGGATGCAATGCGCTTCCCATATGAGGCTGCGCTTGACTGCGGTCAAGATCGGCAGCGGGGGCACCACCACGCTCACCGCCACCAGTTCCCCTGCCATCCGGGACATCGACTTCCCGCTCTACTGGGCCCCCATCGATTCCACCTCTACCATCGCGGCTGGAGCAACAGCCGGGGACAAGGGTCTCTACCGGGCTCGGGCCCTCGACCCCACTCCGCCCGGGACCAATACCGTAGAGATCGAAACTGATGTCACCACCTCTTCCCCAAGCTGGTGGCGGACTGGGGCAGCAGCTCTAGGGAACTCCACTTCCGTGACCATCACCGGCAGCAGCGCAGGCAGCGTGCGCTCACGGTACATCGAATGGGTATTCGTCGGTCAGGATCCAGGCAATGCCGGGTACTACTGCATCCCCAATGCACTGCCCACCGGCAATGCCGCGAATGCCATTGACCCGACGACCCTGAGCTATAACGGGGCCAGCGACACCTGGTCCTGGGGCACTATGACCTCGACGGCGCTGGCATTCGGCAACAAACTCCCCAACCGCACCCGCATGCAGGGCATCAAGGAATCAGCCATAAAGACTTGGCTGAGTCATCAGACTGGCGTCATGTTCGCCTTTCGCTTTCTGGATGGTCAGACCGATAACAGTGCAATCACTGTTGTCGGGGGCTCCAGCACGGCTGCAGCCTGGAATTACATCAATTCGACCACCGATCTCCTCGGCCTGTCGGGTGCGTCCCCCAGCACGACGACGCCGCTGGTTGAAAGCCTCATGAATTGCTACCAGCAGATGAACAATCCTGCTGCCTTCCAGGCCCAGATCAACACCAATAAATACCTGGCGGCCGCGCTTGCCTGCCAGCACCATTTCGTGGTCGTCATGACCGACGGTTCCCCAAGCTCTCTCAATGCCGCTACCGAGGGATCCTGCAGTTTCCCCTATGCCCAAACCGCTGTAGTCACAGGATGTACTTCGAACCCTGCAGGGAGCGGAACGACTTACACCGCTCCTTCTAGTTCAGGCACGCCGCTCGGTGAGACATACACGGGCAACGCCGCCATCAAGGCACTGAT
>CAIYNT010000099.1 GCA_903927605.1 uncultured Holophagaceae bacterium | reverse complement strand
GCGCCCAACACTCATCTATATTTAGCTCCCACCCCGTCTAAGACGATAAAAGAGTTCACATTGGCCACCCTTTGTGACTCAAGGACGCAACATGCCTCCCAGTAATGATTCGAATCACCGGGTTGCCGATGATGCCCTATCTCTCCTTGGCAGTGATGGCATCTCGTCTCTATTCCAGGCGATGCCAATCGGCATCGTGATCCATGACGCAGACGGAAGCATCCTTTCCGCCAATCCAGCGGCCGAAGAGATCCTTGGTCTTACCATTGACCAGATGAGGGGTCGAACCTCACTTGACCCGAGGTGGCGGTCCGTTCTTGAAGACGGGTCACCCTTCTCAGGCGAGAGCCACCCCGCCATGGAGACGCTAAGGACCGGTCGGCCGATCCTGAACAAGGTCATGGGCGTGTTCCATCCCATCGAGGGCGGGACCCGCTGGCTACATGTCTCCACGACTCCGTTCGTTCGGCCGAATGAGGTGAAGCCCTACCGAGTGATGGCCACCTTTGTCGATATCACTGCCCGGGTGGAGACTGAGGTCAAGGCCAAGGAAGTGGAGCTGCAACTCCGACTCTTCGTGGAGCACTCTCCGGCAGCGATCGCTATGTTTGACACAGACATGAAATACCTGATGTTCAGCAAGCGCTGGCTGGAAAATTACCGAATCACTGCTCCAGGTATCCTCGGCAAGAGCCACTACGAGGTCTTTCCAGACATCCCCCAGCGGTGGAAAGAAATCCACCAACGCTGTCTGACTGGCGCCACCGAGAAATGTGACGAGGACCCCTTTCCCCGTGCGGATGGAACGATCGACTGGGTCAAGTGGGAGATCCTGCCCTGGAGGGAGATGGGCGGCCGAATCGGCGGCATCATCATCTTTTCGGAGATCATTTCTGAGAGGAAAACCGCCGAACAAAAACTCCAACAAGAAAAAGAACGCCTCGCTCAAATATTCCAAACCAGCTATGACGCAATCTATGTCTCTGATCTTGAGACCGGGGCTTATGTAGATGTAAATGCTGCCTTCGAGCGAATCACCGGGTATTCCCGCAAAGAGGTCATTGGTCGAACCTCCTCGGACCTGCACCTCTGGTTCAAGCCAGAGCATCTCATCGACTACTACAAGGAATTGCATGCCACTGGAGGGGTTCACAACCGATTGATCTGTATCCGCCATCGAAACGGCCAGGAAGTATGGGCCGAGTGCAACTCAAGCCTGATGAATTTTGATGGACGACAGTGCATGGTCAGTGTGGCCAGGGATGTCACAGATCGGATTCAGAGAGAGGCAATTCTCCAGGAGACCGAACTGAAGTTCCAGGGAATGCTGGAGGCAGCCCCAATACCAATCGGAGTAGCCAATTCCCTGGGCAAGATCGAATACCTCAATGTGCGGTTCATTGAAGAATTTGGCTACACGCGTGAGGACCTACCGGATATGGAGACATGGTGGAAATTCGCCTATCCAGATCCTGATTACCGCCAATGGGCCTTTCGTACTTGGACCGATGCTCAGCACCGAGCCTCCCAGCAAGGCGGGAATGTCAGCATGCGGGAGACCTTCAAGATCACTTGCAGTAATGGGCAGGTCCGAGACGTTGAGATCCGAGGGACCCAAGTGGGTCAACGGTTCATTGTCTTCATCCAGGATCAAACCGACCACATTCGATGGGAAGAGGAACTCCGGCAAAGCGAAGCGCGCTACAGGCACCTGTTCGACAATGCCGAAGTTGGAATGTTCAGGTCCCGGCTTGACGGGAGTGAGCTCCTCCAATGCAACAAGAAGTACCTCCAGTTTCTCGGGGGGAGGTTGGAGGAATTCCAGCACAAGCCTTCCAGTGCGCTGTGGGTAGATCCCGAGAGACGGCGGGACATGGTTCGCCGCCTGCAAGCCGAAGGGCAGGTGTCAGATTTCGAGTTCGACCTCAGGAATGCACGCTCAGAACTCCGCCACTGCGTTACTTCAGTGAAGCTTGACCCAGATACCGGCATCCTTGAAGGCTCTGTCCAGGACATCACCGATCGGAAAGTCGCTGAGAATCGACTGCGCGAAAGCGAGGAGCAGTTCCGCTTGTTATTTGACAGGGCACCGTTGGGTATGGCGATTATGGATTCAACAACCGGTCGCTTCCTTTCAGCGAATCCTAGGATGGGTGAAATCCTTGAGTGCAATCACCGACAACTTCACAACCACACCTTCCAGGAGTTCACTCACCCCGATCACCTGCTAGAGGCTGTGGGTAGTGTGCAATCTCTGGCAATGGAAAGCGTCCAGGAAATCCACAAGGAAAAACGGTACCTCCTGAAATCCGGCAAAACCGCATGGGTAAAGCTAAAGATGGTTCGCCTACCATCTAAACCTGAATTGCCCCCAAGACACCTCGCGATTGTCGAAGACATCACTGTGGCTAGGAAAGCCCAGGAGCTTCTGCGGGAAAGCCAATCGCGACTCCAGGAAGCCCAGCAGGTGGCTGGACTGGGTTATTTCGTGTGGAACCTGTCAAGCGGCCTATTTACGATTTCAGAAGTCCTAGACGAGATTTTCGGGATCGATGAGCAGTATGTTCGGTCACTCGAAGGATGGCTCGGGCTGGTCCATCCCAACTGGCGACTTGTGATGGCCGACTATGTGGGGAATGAGGTTATCGGGAAGCGACAGCAGTTCGACAGGGAATACCAGATAGTCCGAAAAAGCGATGGGAGAGTGAGGTGGGTCCATGGGTTGGGAAGACTAGAACTGGATGCCGACAATAACCCCGCCCGATTGATCGGCACCATTCAGGACATCACCGAGCGCAAGCAGGCTGAGGAAGCCCTGCGGGCCAGCGAGAGGCGATTCCACGACATCGCCACGGCCTCGGGGGACTGGATCTGGGAGGTGGATGTCAATGGCCGTTACACCTATGCCTCGGGTAATGTGATGGGAATTCTGGGTTATTCGGCGGAGGAGGTCCTGGGGAGAACGCCCTTCGACCTCATGCCGCCTGAGGAGGCAGCGCGAGTTGGGACCATCTTTGCTGGAATCGCATCCCGGAAGGAGGCGTTCCGGGACCTGGACAACTTGAACCTGCACCGGGACGGAAGCCTCCGCCACATCCTGACCAACGGCTTGCCGATTCTGGACCCGGCCGGGAATCTTCTT
>CAIYNT010000098.1 GCA_903927605.1 uncultured Holophagaceae bacterium | reverse complement strand
GGACTCCAGCCCCTCCTTCGTCCGCGCCCCGGAAGGTAACGGGTGCATCGAACGCTTCTGGCGCACCCTCAAGGAGCAGCTTCTCTGGCTCCACACCTTCGCCAACATCGAGGACCTCAACCAAGCCCTCCAGGAATTCCGCGATCTCTATAACCACCAGTGGCTCATCGAACGCCACAACCACCGGCCTCCCGCACTGGTCCGTCAGGACCTCCTTGGCACCGGAGCGGCTGCGTGAATACACTCAACCATCTGTCCAAGAAATACCGGGCGGTTCATACTGAACTGGCAAATAAATAGGAGTGACCCACTTATGAAGGTTCCCCGCTTCCCAACCCAGGTGACGCTGTTTTCACATCGGATGGTTTGACATGGCAAACACTGGCCGCCGTGTACTGTTTCTCGCTCGGCATTTAGATTCGGGCGGGGTGACTACGCACATGATGACTTTGGCTCGTGGTCTGGTGAAGCAAGGCTGGCAAGTGGCACTCGCATCTGGCGGAGCGACCGGTGACCACAAATGCGGGCCCTCTTGGTTCGAGGAACACGGCATTCAGCATTTTGCCATACCCTTCATGGGTCCCCGACCCAAGGGAAAAGGCTACCTCACTCCCTTCATCTCAGCCTTCCGGCTGGACTCGCTCATGCGGTCGTTTCAGCCTTCAATTGTACATGTGCATTGGCGCTCGGCATCTCCCTACGCATGCCTGGAGCACCTGCTCCGGCGGATACCGTTTGTGTCCACACTCCATGTCGAAGTCATTTCCTCCGGGGGACTGCTGTGGGCGGGTTCCCGCTGGGGTGAGAGTGCCATTGCGGTCAGCAGTGAGGCCAAGGCATGTTTGATGTCACGTTTTGGTGTTCTGGAAAGAAAGATAAGCGTCGTGTTCAACGGGTGCGACTCACAGTGGTTCCACCCCCCCAGTCCGGAGGAGAAGGCCGGCGCGAAGAAGTTCCTAGGGCTGACGGACCACGTGCCAGTCGTTTCCCTGGTGGGCCGGCTCGAGAAAGTTAAAAGACATGAGGTCCTTTTGAGCGCCGCCCGCCTAGCCAGGGAGGCGAACCCCAAACTCCTTCAGGGACTACAGGTGGTTTTTGCCGGCGAAGGGCCTCGCAAGGCAGTTTTACGTAGCTTGGCAAAGGAATTGGGGATCGAAGACAGCACGCATTTCCTAGGTCACGTCGATGCCAAACAGGTTCTGTGGGCGTCTGATATATCTGTGCTCCCCAGCTCCCAGGAAGGATTTGGCATAGTCATCGCGGAAGCCATGCTTTGCGGAGTTCCAGTGATCAGGACGCAGGTCGGTGGCGCGGTGGACCAAATCGTGGACGGAACCTCGGGCTACATCGTCCCCGTCGATGACTCCCGGATGTTGGCGGAACGCATCTGTGCCCTGGTCGCAGACGCCGGACTTGCCAGGAGGATTGCCACCGCTGGCCTGGAAAGGGCGCGTGACTTGTTCACGGTGGACCGCATGGTCGAACGAACCGAACGAATATATGAGCGGGCGATGATGGCCTAACAGATCTGGAAGGACTGCTCGATTCGCAATTCCAGGAAGGGATAGCGCACAACTGGGGTTCTCCCCACCCCCATGTTGCCCGTTCATACACACAGCGACTTATATGGTTGAGAAGGCCGGTTTGGAAGTGTTTTGCGTCAAGAGCACCACGTTAGCTGTGCGTTCACATATCGGATTAACTGTGCCAGAGCCCTAACTGGCCAATGGTAGAGGCATGAAAATTTCGGCCATCTACCCCTAACATGATTCTTAGAATGGACGTATATTAGCCGTCAGGTTGTCCGCTTGGATTCCCTTTGAAAAGG
>CAIYNT010000097.1 GCA_903927605.1 uncultured Holophagaceae bacterium | reverse complement strand
GTCCCAGAATGACGCGAATGAAAAACCCCCTATGCATCGTCCATAGGGGGCTTTTCAACCCAGCTTCATCAAATCTGCTTAGTGCTAATTAAGTGGTAAGCAATCTAAGTCTAATATTATCAGCATACCCTTGATGATTACGAATCAGCTGCTCTACCAGCTGAGCTAAGTTGGCGCTGGCCTTCCAGTCTGCCCTGGAGGGCCCCTGGAATCAACTACTCGCCGAAGCTGGCGGGCAGCTTCACGCCGAGGTTCTTGACCAGGAAGGCCAGGACATCGCTGCGCTCGGCGATCATCTTGTCGGTGGGCTTGCCAGCCCCGTGGCCGGCGTTGGTCTCGATGCGGGTGAGCACGGGGGCAGGTCCAGCCTGGGCGGCCTGCAAGGTCGCGATGAACTTGTGGCTGTGGGCGGGCACCACACGATCGTCGTGGTCGCCAGTGGTCACCAGCGTGGCGGGATAGGCCACGCCTGGTTTCACCCGGTGGAGGGGGCTGTATTTCATCAGACCCTCGAAGCCGGCCTTCGTATCCGCGACCAGGTAATCGCTCTTCCAGGCCCACCCGATGGTGAACTTGTGGTAACGCAACAGGTCCAGGACGCCCACCTCAGGCACGGCCGCTCCGAAGAGGTCAGGCCGCTGGGTCATGCAGGCACCCACCAGCAGGCCGCCGTTGGAAGCGCCGTTGATGGCCAGCTTCGGCGTCGAGGTGTACTTATTTGCAATGAGCCATTCGGCGGCGGCAATGAAGTCATCGAAGCTATTCTGCTTTTTCTCGAGGCGTCCTGCGTCATGCCAGGCCTTTCCGTACTCGCCGCCACCGCGCAGGTTCGCCATGGCATAGACGCCGCCCATCTCCAGCCACACCAGGCGGTAGACAGAAAAGGCAGGGGTAAGGGAGACATCGAAGCCGCCGTAGCCATAGAGCAGGGTCGGATTCTGGCCGTCGAGCTTGAGGCCCTTCTTATGCACCAGGAACATGGGGATCTTCGTGCCGTCCTTGCTGGGATAGAAGACCTGTTTCACCTCGTAATCCGCCGGATCGAAATCCACCTTGGGAGCCCGGAAAACCTTGCTCTGGCGTGATTTCAGATCCAGCCGGTAAATCGTTGCGGGCTGGGCGAAGGAGGTGAAGGCGTAATAGGTGACGGTATCCTTTCGCTTGCCGTGGAAACCCTCCACTGTGCCCAGAGTAGGCAGCTTCAATTCGCCCTGGGCTTGGCCATCGATTGAGTGGAAGCTGACCACCGAATGGGCGTCGCGCATCCAGGTGGCCACAAACTTGTCGCCCACCAAGCTCACGGAGGCAAGCACCTCCGTACCCTTGGCCTGAGGGATCAGCTCGCGCAGCAGAGGGGCCTTGCCGGCGTGGAAGGAAACGGCCACCAGGCGATTGCGCGGGGCGTCCTTGTCGGTGAGCAGGAAGAAGGTGTCGCCCTCATTGCCCACCACCGAATACTGGGCGTCGAAAGCATCCAGGAAGGCCTCTACCGTGGCGTCGGGTCGGCTCAGGTCCTTCAGGAAGATCCGGTTTCTGCGCTCAGTGCCCTCGCTCTGAGTGATCACCAGCCAGTGGCCATCCTCGGTAACCTCGGCTCCGAAGCCCCAGTCCGGCTGATCCTGGCGCTCATAGATCAGGGCGTCCTGCCCCTGGGCAGTGCCCACCTTGTGGAAGTAGATCTTCTGGAACTTGTTGACGCCAGTCAGCGCCCCACCCTCTTTCGGCGCGTTATAACCGCTGTAGAAAAAGCCTGAGCCATCCTGCTTCCAAGAGGCGTCGCTGAACTTCGACCAGCGGATTTCATCGGCCAGATCTTTCCCGGTGGCCACGTCCCGTACTTTCCAGGTCTGCCAATCAGAACCGGCGGCGGACACGGAGTAGGCGAGCAACCGTCCGTCCTCCGTCAGGCGGGTGCCCGACAGGGCCACGGTGCCGTCCTTGCTGAGGGTGTTGGGATCCAGCAGCACGCGACCTTTCTTCTCCGAGTCGGACGTGACGAAGAGGACGGCCTGGTTCTGAAGGCCGGTGTTGTGGATGTAGAAGGTCCGGCGCCCCTTCTTCGAGGGGACACCAAACCGCTCGTAGTTCCAGAGCGTGGTGAGGCGTTTCCGGACCTTCTCCCGCTCCGGAATCTGCTCCAGGTAGGAGAAGGTGACCTTGTTCTGGGCCTCCACCCAGGCCTTGGTCTCGGCGCTGTTGTCATTCTCCAGCCAGCGGTAGGGATCGGCCACCTTGGTGCCGGAGAAGTCATCCACCACGTCGCCTTTCCGGGTCGCGGGATAGCTCAAGGGCGTCTGGGCGGCGAGGGCGGTAGTGAGGGCGAGGGCCATGGGCAGGATCCTCATGCAAGAGCCTCCGGGAGGGAAGTCATTCTCCCATTGGTCAGAGGGTGAATCCCAGCCGTGCAACGGCGGCTGCTTGGTGGTAGGGTGCGGGCAGCCCTGGAGGTCTCATTTGGTCCCGCCATCCAGTAAGAAAGTCTTCGTCCTGGATACGAACGTCCTCCTGCACGACCCGAATTCCATTCTCCACTTCCAGGAACACGATGTGGTGCTGCCCATCGTGGTGATCGAGGAAGTGGATCATTTCAAGAAAGACCAGACTGAAATCGGGCGCAACGCCCGCAGCGTCTCCCGCCTGCTGGACAGGTTGCGGGCCACCGGCACTCTCAGCCGCGGCGTGCCTCTGGAAGGCGGGGGGACCCTCAAGGTCGATGTGGCGGCCCACAACCTGGACATCGGCATCCTGTCCGCGGACAAGCACAAAGCCGATAACCAGATCCTGGCCTGCGCCCGCGAACTGCTGCACACCTGCAAAGACCGGGTGGTCCTGGTCACCAAGGACACGAACCTGCGCATCAAGGCGGACGCCATCGGGGTGCAGGCCGAGGACTACACCACGGACCGGGTGGAGATGGACGAGCTCTACACGGGCCACAAGACCTGGGAAGTGGAGCCCGCAAAGGTGGACCTGCTCTATGACGGCGGCCTCCAACCCGATCCTGGACTGAATCTACATCCCAACCAGTTCCTCACCCTGGTGGACCAGACCAACCCCAGCCACACGGCCCTGGCGCGGTTCATGGCCGGCGAGGGCCTGCTCCGACCCCTGCGCCGCATGGAGTCCTACCCCTGGGGCATCAAGCCCCGGAACCGCGAACAGCAGTTCGCCCTGGAGCTGCTGCTGGATCCCGCCGTCCAGGTGGTCACTCTGCTGGGCAAGGCCGGCACCGGCAAGACCCTGCTGGCCATCGCCGCCGGCCTGCAGATGGTGGTGGATGACGAGTCCTACGACAAGATCCTCGTGAGCCGGCCCGTCATGCCCATGGGCCGGGACCTGGGCTACCTGCCCGGGGATATCAGCGAGAAGCTGCGGCCTTACATGCAGCCCATCTATGACAACCTCGAATTCATCGTGGGGGCCAATACCGAAGCCCGCCGCCGCACCACCATGACCGCGAGCCAGCTGGAGGAGGCGGGCTACCTCAGTGTCGAACCCCTCACCTACATCCGGGGCCGCAGCATCCCCAAGCAGTACCTCGTGGTCGACGAGGCCCAGAACCTCACGCCCCACGAGGTGAAGACCATCCTCACCCGGGCCGGTGAAGGCACCAAGGTGATCTTCACGGGCGATCCCCATCAGATCGACAACCCCTACGTGGATGCCAGCACGAATGGCCTCAGCTTCCTGGCGGAACACTTCAAGCACCTCGACATCTCTGGCCACGTCACCCTCCAGAAGGGTGAGCGTAGCAAGCTGGCGGAGCTGGCGAGCAACCTCCTGTAGGAGTCCACCATGGCGGATTCATCCTGGGACAACGGTGGCCACGCCATGCCGGTCAAGGCCGGCATGCCTCTCTGGGGCAAGATCGCCCTGGGCTGCGGCATCGCCTTCTTGATTGTGTTCGTCACCTGCGTGGGAACTGGGGCCTTCTTCATCAACAAGCTCAAGAAGGACCCGGAAGGGTTCAAGCAGAAGGCCATGAATGTCGTGGCTGACAAGATGCGCCCAGACTGGGAGGACTTCCGCCTCGTGGTGGAACAGCTGCGCAGTCCGGAGGGCTGTCAGGCCCTCTATGCCGCCAACCCAGCCCTCGCGAAGACCTGGCCCACGGAAGCCGCCTTCCTGGAGGCCGCCTCCCGGTGGCACAAGGAAGTCGTCTCCGCCCCCGACCTCTCACTGGATGTGCTGGAGCATGGCGGCCTCCAGATCAACCGAAACTTCAACGGACAGGTACGCGTAGGCTGGAGTCCACGCTCCGGCCGGGCCATCTACGTCACCTTTGAAAGTGTCCGGAAATCCAGCGACAAGGGGCCCCGGCGCGTGGAGGAACTCGACGTCCGCTAGGGGCTTTTTAGGCATCCGCTACCCGAGGCATACCCACGACCCGGACCGGCTCCAAGCCCTTCCGCATTGAGCCTGCGCGGTTTTTCCGCCAAGATGCAGGAATGACTGCTGCTTTTGGATCCGTATCTGAGACCCTTGCCCTGCTCATGAAGGGTGCCGTGACCTGCCATAAGGTTGAACAGCTTGAAGCCAAGCTGAAGGAAGGCCGGCCTCTGCGCATCAAGACGGGCTTCGATCCCACCGCCCCGGATCTGCACCTCGGTCACGGCGTACTCATCCGCAAAATGGCCCAGTTCCAAAAGCTCGGTCATGAGGTCACCTTCCTCATCGGGGACTTCACGGGCCTCATCGGCGATCCCACCGGAAAGAAGGCGACACGGCCGCCCCTGACGAGAGAAGAAATATTGGCCAATGCCGAGACCTACAAAACCCAGGTCTTCAAGATCCTGGATCCTGACAAGACGAAGATCCGCTTTAACAGCGAATGGTTTGGCAATCTGGCGGGGGAAGGCTGGATCCGGTTGGCCTCCCGGTTCACCGTGGCCCAGATGCTCGAGCGCAACGATTTCGCCAAGCGCATGGAGGCCCGCGAACCCATCGCCCTGCACGAACTGCTCTATCCCCTGGTCCAGGCCTACGATTCCGTCGCCCTCAAGGCGGATGTGGAACTGGGTGGCAATGACCAGCTCTTCAACCTCATGCAGGGCCGCATCCTGCAGGAGGCCTCGGGTCAGCCGCCCCAGGTGGTGCTCACCGTGCCCTTGCTGCTGGGCCTGGACGGCATTGAGAAGATGTCCAAGTCCCTCGGAAACTACATCGGCTTCCTGGAGGACCCGGATACCCAGTTCGGCAAGGCCATGAGCATCAGCGACACCCTCATGTGGGACTGGTATCTGCTGCTCACGGACAAGCTGCCTGCGGAGATCGAAGTCCTCAAGCTGGGCCATCCCATGGATGCCAAAAAAGGTCTGGCCCGCCAGATCGTCTCGGATTTCCATGGGGCGGAAGCCGGCCTTAGAGCCGAGGAGCGCTGGGTCCGCCGCTTCTCTGAACGCAGCCAGGAGCAGGCCCCCGAAGTGGCGGTGCCCGCCACGGAGGGAGAGATTCCGCTGACCCGTCTGCTGGTGGAGCGGGGCCTTGCCGTGAGCCGCAAAGAGGCGGAGCGCCTCATCGGCCAGGGCGCGGTGAGCCTGGATGGGCAGAAGACTACCGAGCCCACCCTGAGGCTATCGCTCCACACTGGACAGTCCCTCCTGGTGAAAGTTGGCAAACTCAAGCTCGAACGATGGGTGGTCACATGAGTCTTTCGGCCCTCAAGGATCTGTTCGCCCGGCATCGGGCCCGCGCCACAGGTTTGTGGCGGTTGGGGCAGGATCCCCATCGAACGGTGTTCATGGAGGCCGGAGACATCGTCTTCGCGGCCAGCACGCATCCGCTGGACCGCCTGACCCACCTGCTGGTGGAGCGGGGCCGGATCACGCAGGCCCAGCTCGACTACGCCATGGCCAACCTCAATCCGGCCATGTCCATCGGGAAGAACCTCATCGAGATGGGTTTCATCACCCAACGGGACCTCCTCGATGTCGCCCGGGCGCAAGTGGAGCGGGTCGTCTGGGCCAGCATCGCCACGACGGAGGTGGATCCGGTCTTCGAAGCCAAGGACCTTGACGCCACCACCGTCCGTCTGCCCTTCGACACCCCGGCCATGCTGCTGGGCGGGGTCTTGAGTCTGATGGATCGGGAGCGGGTCCTGGAGGAGCTTGGGCCGTTGAATCAGGTCGTGGTCCTGGAGGGTCGCCGCCATCAGGAGCTCACCCTGCCTCCGGATCTGGCCAAATTGCCGGGTCTCCTCGACGGCAGCCGGACCCTGATGGAATTGAGCAGGGAATCAGGTGTGGATCCCTTCCGGCTGGGCTCCTTCATTCTCTTCCTCCATGAAATGGGCTGGGCGCGGCTCCACGAATTGCCACCCCTGGATCGAAGGGCCCTGGAACTGGCCCTGGATCCCTCCGCCCCCGCCCTCACCCCCGCCCTGCCAGAGCCCGAAGCGACACCCCAACCTTCCCTGTTCTCGGAAATCCACGCCAGCCAGCACCCCACCACCAATTTGGAGCACCTTTCCGAGGCCCTGGACGAGTTGGGCCCTGAGGACGAAATTGAAGAACTGCCCCGGACGGTACCGGAGCCCCCCGACCCTGAGCCCGAACCAGAGCCTGCCCTGCCCATTCACCATGAAGCCATGGGCAGTACCGAACACGCCGAGCCCCCACTCCCTCCGGAGGTTGCGCCGGCACGGTCCCGGCGCCCATTGGTAGTGCTTGCCATCCTCGTAGTCATCGGTGGTCTTTGGGCCGGGATCAGTCGGCTCGCCCGCCCCCGTCCAACCGCCCCGGCCACTCCAGCGGTGATTGGGCCAGTTCCAGACGTCAAACCTGCCGTACCTTCCCCGGAGCCCACAAAACCGGCTCCCACCCCCGAACCGCCCAAACCGCCAGTTCCTGCCCCCCCCCAACCCGCAGCTCCACCCCAGGCCACCCCGAAGCAGGAACCCCCCTCGGTTCCTTCCAAGGCCGATCGACTCCAGACGATCATCCAGGGTGACTGGAAGAAAGCCGTCTCCCAGGGTTCACTTCAGGCCAAGGCCTCCCAGGGCCGATGGACCCTGCGCCTGGAGATCGCCTGCCTGGGCACCACCATTCAGCATGCTGCCGATCTCCTGAAGGGGCAGGATCCCGACCTGTTCCTCATGCCCATGACCATGCGGGACGGACGGACCTGTTACCAGATCTTCTTCGGCTCCTTCGGATCCGAGGCAGCTGCCAAGGATGCCGCCAGGAAGCTGCCCGCTCCCTTTCTGGCCGAAGGGAACCGGCCGAAGCCCTTCCGGGTAGTCCAGATCCCAGACCGGCAGTAGCCAGCTCTAAATGCAATAATCGCAATATATACTTATATTCAAATTGCCGGTCCTTTACAAACGATCTAAACTCGACCATACTTTATATGTATACGAGCTGGTCCATTAATTCCGACCTGTTGATCTTTGTGGAGACCGATGACTTCCCCCTTCCACCCCACCAATTGGAGTCAGGCCTGCGTATCGTGGATCCACGAGATCCAGATCGCCTTTGACCCTCCAACCCCGGTGGAATTAGGCAGGGGCGGGCTCCTTCGGCTTATGCGCTGGAGCACCCGCCGAGTCTCGACTCTTGTCCTACTCAGCTTTACGCTCCACTGCACCCGCCCTCCGGCCTCTCTGCCTATCTCACAGGCCCGGTCCCAGAACGGAACCATCGCCACTGACGTCGATGCCTATGTGGAAGAAGGTGTGGCCAGCTGGTACGGCGGTGATGACGATGGATTTGCTGGGCGGCCTACTGCCAGCGGGGAAATTTTCGATCCCGAGCAGTACACCTGCGCCCATCGGACCCTCCCCCTGGGTAGTTTCGTGGAAGTGGAGAACCTGGAGAACCACAAGCGGGCCGTCCTTCGGGTCAACGACCGGGGGCCCTTCATCAAGGACAGGATCCTGGATCTTTCCAAGCGGGGTGCCCGCGACCTGGGATTCCTCGGTCAGGGCACGTCCCGAATCCGGCTTCAATCCGTAGACGCCATGGGCCTTCCCACAACCTTGGATCTGACCGGAAACCAGGCCGATCCTTTTGTCGTACAGGTGGCCTCGCTTTCGGATCCAAAGAATATCGAGACACTTACGAGAGAACTTGAAAACACCTTCGGCGTAGTGACCCTTCAGAGTGCGACCACCCGGAATGGTCAGTCCGTGAAACGCGTTCGGGTGGGTAGCTACACGACCCGCCAGGATGCCGAACAAGCCGCCGAACAGATCGCCAAACTGCTTAAGGATCGCGGTGTCGAGCCCTTCATCACCCGCCAGCACTGATCCCCTGCGCCCCTATCTGGTCATTCCAGCCGGGGGACGTGGGCTGCGAATGGGAGGTGGTCTTCCCAAGCAGTTCAGGGATTGGGACGGACGGCCCCTGCTTCAGGTGACTGTGGAGGCATTCCTCACTCCAGGCATGCCGCCACTGGCGGGGATCGCCTTGGCTGTTCCGGAAACCCATCTGGAGGAGGCTCGCAGCTGGTCTTTCGGGTTTCCCTGCACGGTCGTCCCCGGGGGCGCAACCCGCCAGGAATCTGTGTGGATTGCCCTCAAGACCCTGCCCAACCTGCCCCTCATGCCGGTCATGATCCACGATGCCGTTCGACCTTTTCCTCCATCCGCTCCCCTCTGGGAGGCGCTGGAAGCCCTCAACCGGTTCGATGGCGTGCTGTTGGGCGAGCCCTCCACGGACACTCTCAAACGGGTGGATTCCCTGGGTCGGGTGCTTCGCACGGAACCCCGGGAGGAGTTCTTCCGGGCCCAGACCCCCCAGATCGCCCGGCTCGGCACCTGGCTTCAGGCTTTCCGTGCAGCAGAAGAGGCCGGCTTCGTGGGCACCGATGACGTGGCCCTTCTGGAGCGCCTGGGGTTAGCGGTGAAGCTCATCCCCAGTCCCAGTTCCAACTTGAAACTCACCACCCCCGAAGACTGGCAGCGCCTGCGCCCACACTGACCACAGTGTGTGGTGGGAGGACCTACATTTTTCATTCTCTGGATACAATTTAAATCATGCAATGATTTAAATTGTATCGTGGCATAAAAATAGCTTGTGGAACTGCGAGGACTCGATATGCCCCGCAGCACCGCACCCCAGACCCTGAGCCGCGAAATCACGATTTCGGGGCGCGGTTTGCACGGCAACCGCCCCTGCTCCGTGCGGCTGGTGCCTGTGGGCAACCCCTCGGGGCTGGTCTTCGTCCACACACCTACGGGTAATGAGGTTCCGGCCAAGGCAGAGTTGGCAGGTGATCTGGTCCTGGCCACCACCCTGCTGAAAGACGGAGTCCGGCTCCAGACGGTCGAGCACCTGCTGTCCGCCCTTTCCGGCTTGGAGGTCGAACACCTCCGTATTGAAGTGGATGCCGAGGAATTACCCATTCTTGATGGCAGTGCCGCCCCCTGGGTGGATGCAATCCTGCAGGCGGGCGTCCAAGCCCTTGCTGGCCGTCGACGCTTCATGAAGATCACTCAGCCGGTGGAAGTGCGAGACGGCGCCCGCTGGATCCGCGCCCTCCCCTTCGATGGCCTGCGCCTGCGCTACGTCATTGACTTCCCAATCCCCGCCCTGGGCCGTCAGAGTCGCGAACTGAGCCTCACACCGGAGAAATACCGCCGCGAGTTGGGTTCCGCCCGCACGTTCTGTCTGGCTCAGGAGGTTGACCAGTTGCGTGCCCGTGGCTTGGCCCTGGGCGGCAGTCTTGAGAATGCTGTGGTCTTCGGCACCGACGGCCCTCTGAACGACTCCCTTCGCTACGAGGACGAGGCCGTTCGCCACAAGATGCTCGATCTGGTGGGCGATCTGGCTCTGCTGGGCGCGCCCCTTTTGGGCCTCGTCGAAGCCCATGCCGCCGGTCACGCCCTGCATGTGGCCCTGGCCCAGGCCATCCTCGCCAATCCCAGTTGCTGGGAGTGGACGGAGGAAGCCGAACCGGCCAATGTGCGCTTCTTCTTCCAGCCCCTGGTGGCGCAACCTGCCTGAAGTGGCTGTCCAGGCCCTGGAAATAGGGGAAGGGTCTGAATTTCAGCTTGCGGCCCACCATCAGAAGATGGCAGGATGATCATTCCACCCGAGAGGTGCATAGGTGTTACTTCATCTCCATCACTGACCTGACCAAGCGGGCCGATGTGCCCGGGTGGGTGGCCTCACTGGCCAGGAGCGGGGAGACAGAAGAGGACACGCGGAAGGCCGTGGCGGCCATCCTGGCGGAGGTGCGTCAGGACGGACTGAAAGCCGCCCTGAGTTGGACCGAAAGGCTGGATGGCGTCCAATTGGATCCGGCGGCGCTTCGCATTCCGGAATCCACACTGCGGGCGGCCCGCACAGACCTAGACCGACGCCAACCGAACCTCATGCTGGCCCTCAGGGAAATGATCGCGAGCGTGCGGCGCTTTGCCGAACGACAGCGCGACTGCCTGCGAGATCTGGAACTGCCCCTGTCTGGTGGAGGTACCGTAGGTGAGCGCTGGTGCCCACTCCAGACCGCCGGAGTCTACATCCCCGGCGGCCGCGCCTTCTATCCCTCGACCCTGGCCATGACCGTCATTCCCGCCCAAGTGGCGGGTGTGGCGCGGATCGTGGGCGTCACGCCACCCAAGCCCCAGCCCACCCTGCCGGGCGCCTGGGGCATTGATCCCCTGGTGCTGGCCTGTGCCGCCGAGCTCGGCCTCACGGAACTCTATCCCTTGGGCGGCGCCCAAGCCCTGGGCTGGCTGGCCTACGGGGAACCCGCCGTGGATCTCATCGCCGGTCCGGGCAACCGGTTCGTGGCGGAGGCCAAACGCCAGCTCATCGGCACCTGTGGCATCGATGCCCTGGCCGGCCCCACCGAGCTGCTGGTGATCGCAGATGACAGTGCCGATCCCGCCTGGATCGCCGAGGATCTGCTGGCCCAGGCCGAGCACGACCCCGATGCCGCCGCGGTGTTGGTGAGTGCTGATCGCGCCCTGCTGGAGGCTGTGGCCGGGGAACTGCAGACTCGCACCGCCGCGTCGCCTCGCCGCGCCATCCTCGAACAGAGTCTGGCCACGTACGGGCGGCTGGTCCGGGCAGACCGCGAACTGGCCATCGCCCTGGCCCAGGCCTGGGCCCCGGAACACCTTGAGCTCTGTGTGTCAGATCCTGACAACTGGTTGCCCGGGCTTACGAATGCGGGCGCCGTGTTCGTCGGCAGCGCCAGCGCCGAAGCCTTCGGCGACTATGGCGCCGGGCCAAACCATGTGCTGCCCACGAATCGCAGCGCCCGCTACACCAGCCCCCTGGGCGTGGCCACCTTCCTCAAGCGCCAGAGCCTGCTGCGCCTCTCTTCTGCCGATGCGGCCGCCATGGCCCCCTGGGTGGAACGGCTGGCCGAAGCCGAGGGCCTCACGCATCACGGCCGCAGCGCGGCGCTGCGCGCCATTCATCATCCCTAGCGGGCGCTCCCCGAGCGCTCTGCACCGCTTCTCCCCCTGGAAGCCTGGTTTCTCCTACCCTCATCTTGAGCCCGCCCATGCCGCTCCTCCGCCCAGACCTGAGTGATCTGCCCGCCTATCAGCGGCCTGCTGAGCCGCCCGCAGGTTTGCGTCTCCACATGAACGAGGCTGCCGCCGACTGGCCCGAGATCGCCCGCAACACCCTGTTGGCGAGACTCCGCACCATGCCCTTCCACCGCTACCCAGAGCGCCAGGCAGAACTCACCGAGCGGCTCAGGAAACGGCTGGGAGCACCGGAAGGTGGTCTGCTGCTGGGTCCGTCCTCCGGCGCCCTGCTGGACTTGGTGGCCATGGCGGGTCTCAGCGCGCAGGACGCAGTGGCCATCCCCGATCCCGGGTTCAGCCTCTATCCCCTGCTGGTGCGAAGGCATGGTGGGCGGGTCCGGCTGGTACCCCAGGGGACAGGCTTTCCGCTGGAGCCCTGGTTCGCCGCGCTGGACTGCCGCCAGCTCTGGCTCACGCTGCCCAACAATCCCACGGGCGCCTGGATTCCGCCCGAGGACCTGGAATCCCTGCTGGCCGCTACCGCCACCCGACCTGAGCCGCCTCTAGTGGTGCTCGATGAGGCCTATGCGGAGTTCGCCCCGGCCACCCATCGCCTCGCCGTGGACCGCTACCCGAACGTGGTGCTGCTGCGCACCTTCAGCAAGGCCCTGGCCTCCGCCGCCTGGCGCATCGGCTACCTCATCGGTGACCCCGCCCTGGTCTCGAAGCTCGCCACGCTGCAACTGCCCTACTCCTTGTCAGCAGCCAGCCTCGAAGCGCTGGATGTGGCCCTGGATCACGCCGCCGAGTTCGAGGCCGCCGTGCGCGCCGTGCCCGAGCGCCGTGACCGCCTGGCCGCCGCACTGACCACCCACCAGGTCGCCCCCAGCGCCGCCAACTTCCTCCACATTTCGCCGGATCCCGCCCAGGCCCTCGAGGCCGCAGGCATGAAAACGCGCCGCCTTCCCGGCACCGGGGCAGCCCGACTCAGCCTCCCTTCCGAGGAGGACACCTCCCGCGTGGCGGCGGCCCTGGGAGCGAACCTTCCCACTCCCCAGCCCTGGCAGTGGCGGAGACTGCTGGTCCTGGACATCGATGGTGTGCTCATCGATGCTGACCGCAGCTTCATGGAGGCCGTGGCCCGCGCCCTGGGTGAGCTGCGCCCCACCCTGCCCTGGTCCGACGAGGTCTTCCGCGCCTTCAAGCGCCTTGGCGGCTTCAACAACGACTTCCGGCTCACCGCCGGTGCCCTGGCCCTGGCGGAAGCCCGAGGCGATGTGGACCTTCGCCGCGTGATCGAAGCGACGCAAGGCCGCGGCTTCCCGGAGCTCGACGCCCGCATCCAGGCGCTCGAGCCCGCGGCGCAGGCCGTGGTGCAGCGGCACTACGCCGAGACCATCCGCCTGGAGCGGCCCCTGGTGACGCTGGAAGAACTCCGGTCCACCGGGCGGGACCTGGCCATCCTGACGGGTCGGCCCCCGGAGGAACTCGTCCTGGCCTGGGAGGTGCTGGGGTTCGATCTGCCCGCCGTCTGCGACGCCGCGCCCCACCTGCGCAAGCCTGAACCTTGTGGTCTGCTGCAGCTGGCGGATGCCTTCCGGGCCGAGGAGATCCTCTTCGTGGGCGATACCATCGATGATGCCCGGTGCCTGCGTGCGGCCGCGGCTCTGAGGCCCGAGCTACACTGGCGCTTCGCAGCGCTTGGCCCCGACCGAGGCCACTTCGTTTCGCCAGGCGATGTCCAATTTGCGAGTCTGCGCGACCTGTTGCCCATGCTGAACCAGGAGTTGCCATGAGGACCGCCACCCTCCACCGCACCACTGCCGAAACCAACGTGCGGCTGACCCTGCATCTCGATGGAGGCGAAGCCCGCATCCACAGCGGCCTCGGCTACTTCGACCACATGCTGATGCAGCTGGCCAAACACGGCGGCTTCGGGCTCGAGGTCGAGGCCAAGGGCGACCTCCCCGTGGACAGCCACCACCTCGTCGAGGACGTGGGTCTCTGCCTGGGCGACGCCCTGAAGGAAGCCCTGGGCGACCGCGCCGGACTCGCCCGCTTCGCGCACGCCTACGTGCCGCTGGATGAGGCCCTGGCCCGGGTGGTCGTGGACCTTTCGGGCCGCCCCTGGTGCGAGTTCCATGCGGACCTGCCGGCCATCATCCTCGGCGACGGTTTCCAGGTGGAGATGGTCCGGGAATTCTTCGTCGCCCTGACCATGCGTGGAGGCCTGGCCATCCACGCCGACCTGCTGCGCGGCGTCAACAACCACCACAAGGTCGAGGCCCTGTTCAAGGCCCTCGCCCGGGCGCTCCGGCAGGCCACGCGTATCGAAGGCGGCGGTGTGCCCTCCACCAAGGGGACCCTCTCCGCATGAGTTCCGAGCCCATCACCCTCATCGACTACGACGCCGGCAACCTGGCCTCGCTGGAAGGCGCCCTCGACCGCCTGGGACTGGTCTACCGGCGCGCCGCCACCCCCGATCAGGCGGCCCCCAGCGGACCCATCGTGCTGCCGGGCGTGGGGCACTTCGAGGCTGCGCGGAACTCGCTGCGCGACCGGGGCTGGTGGCTCGCCCTCTCGAGCCTGGCCGCGGAAGGCCGCCCCATCCTGGGCATCTGCCTCGGTCTCCAGCTGCTGGCCGAGGGCAGCGAAGAGGCCCCCCGGGCCTCGGGGCTGGGCCTGATCCCGGGTCTCGTCCGTCGCTTGGGGCCGGGCGTCAAGGTGCCGCACATGGGCTGGAGCCAGATCCGCCAGCACCAGCCCCACCCGGCCCTCCCGGACGTCCATGGTGGCTGGCTCTACTTCGTCCACAGCTATGCCCTCGAACCCACGGTGGAAACCATCTACGTGGCCGAGCACGGCCGCCCCTTCGCCGCCATCGAGGCCCGGGGGACCGTCCTGGGCTTCCAGCCCCATCCGGAGAAGTCTGGACCCACAGGCCTGCTCCTACTCAAGTCCGCCCTCGCCTGGATGGGCGCGTCCACTCCCGGACCGGAGGCGCCATGCAACTGATCCCGAGCCTCGACCTGATGCAGGGCCGCCTGGTGCGGCTGCGGCACGGGGATCCCCAGCAGGCCACCTTCTACGACCTGGATCCGGAGGACTGGGTCGGGAGCCTGGCGGAAGCCGGCGCCCGGCGCATCCACCTGGTGGATCTGGATGGCGCTTTCGGCCGCCCCCGGCAGGGTCGGTTCACAGCCTTTCCATCGAAGTTCCCGGAGATCCGCTTCCAGGTGGGAGGGGGCCTGCGCGATCGGAATGCCATCGAAGAAGTCCTGGACCTGGGCTTTGACGCCGTGGTGGGCACCCTGGCCGTGGAGGAGCCCTCGGCGCTCAAGGGCCTGTCTGGACACCGCGTCATCGCCGCCCTCGACCTCAAGGGGGATCGCATCGTCACCCATGGCTGGCAGGCCCCCAGCACCACCGCCTCCACCGAGGTCTTCGAGGCTCTGAAACACCTCGGCTTCGACCGCGCCCTGGTCACCGACGTGAGCCGGGACGGGACGCTGGCGGGACCGGGCGTCGAGGCCGCGACCTGGGTGGCTCAGCAGGGGTTCCAGGTGCAGGCCTCCGGTGGCGTCAAAGAACTCGCTGACCTGCGGCCGCTGTCGAAGGTCCCGGGCATTGTAGGTGCCATCAGCGGCAAGGCCCTCATGGAAG
>CAIYNT010000096.1 GCA_903927605.1 uncultured Holophagaceae bacterium | reverse complement strand
CTTGTTACCCCTCTTCATCATGCGCCTCCAGGGTGTGTTGCATCAGGCATGACGGGCATAGTGTGAGTAAGAACTGTCCTATTTCCCCAGGCTTTCCACATTGCTCGCACGTCGTTGCAGCCTGTACTTCGGCCAGATAGATGCGGTCATAGACACGCGGATGTTCGTCTGCGCCTCGTATGTGAACCCGTAGGCAACCGAATTTCTCCTTGATCTGGACCACCCGAAGGTCATGGATGTTCATGGCCTCCAGGTCCCGGCACAGGTCATCAATGATGGTCCTCCATCCCTCGCCCACTGCGAAGTCCCATGGTTCGATGCCGCGAAATAGGTCCGGAAACCGGGCCTTAGTTTCGTTGATCCAATCGGGGATATCTGGTTGGGATTTCGGCATAGCGTCTCCAGGGCATCTATCTGCACTGTCGCCGGGGCCGAACTGTCGCCGTCGATCAGGATGAATTATACGCCAAGGCCCGCGAAGGCCGGAAGGGCTACCGGCGCGTGTAGATGTCCAGGACGCGCTCAGGCGTACGAACTCATCTCCCTCTGGCGTTCCTGGCTGGGCCATCGGGAAAATCTTCTCCAGCGACGCGATGGCTGCGTGGTATTCCTGCTCGGTATGGAGCGTCATGGCGTCCCCTTTCGCTTCGCCCGCGCCCGCCGAACCTCAATGGCCTGTTTCCGGAGTCCGAATTCTTCCAGCAGTTTGCACGCTTCACGGTTTGGCGGAAGGTCCATCAGCGGGAATGCAAGGTGACTGCACACAGGTGTTGGAAAGCCGAGTGCGTATTGGGCACCTACGATTCGATCCTCCGTCAGAGGCTGTGTCCCGAGCATGTCAATAAATCGCTTAAGGCGATCCAACGGGGTTTCCATGACCTCAGCCAGGATGGCTAGGCGTCTCTCGCTACCTGAGGCCGCAAACGTCCCCTGGGCCTCCACGCGGGAGTTGTAGGCCTGGACGGCTTCCGCGTCCGCTTCGTCTGCTAGGAATGGCGTGTGCTTCCGTCTCATGTACTCGCGGATGCCTTCCTTTATTGGGTCCTCTTCTGTCCCGCAAGCCAATGCATCGATTTGAGTACACAATTCTTCCCAGGAGAGGGTCATCCCGGACTTGAAGTCGGCCATGGACTCCGCCGTGATGTCTGACACGTCACCCGTCGTTAGGGTGACTGGTTCCGGGAGTGGTCCGGGCATGTTGAACTTGGTTGGTGGAGAGAGCCTTAGCGTCGCATTTGCGGCCCGCTGCCATAGGCGCATCCAATGGTCACGGTCTGCGCGTAGTTCCTCGACCTCGGCCCGGAGACGTTCAAGCTCGGCCAAGACGCCCTCCATGACTCCGGGGGTGGCTCTAGTCTCAGTATTCGGGACCTTGTGGGTCTTTCTTGGCATGGCGACTCCAGGGCTTCTCTTCGCACTGTCGCCGGGGCCGAACTGTCGCCGTCGATCAGGATGAATTATGGGCCAAAGGGGAACAGATAAGCGAGTCCATCAAGGGTGCTGAAGCGCCCACCCCAATGGCATTGTTTCCGTAGCGCTGGTGACGGTTTCGTCCGCACTTCATGGAATGCTAAGCATCACTCAGTCTGTTCCCAGAAGCACGACGATGTGTAACACACCGTCCGTTCCGTGACTTGGCCCACCGAGGCCACACCCATAAGCCGAAACCCCTCCCGGATGTGTCGCCGATAGGCCCGTCGAGAGTGCAGGCTGTCCAGCTCGTTCGAGAGGAAGGCCTCCATGGGCCCTACGAATCGAACGCTAGCGTCGAGAGGAATTGGTGACACCCACACAATGATCCGCACCAGCGCCTCAGGCTTTGGCTGGATTAAGTGGAATCCTAGCTTGAACAAGCACGAAAGGCCCAGAAACCCATAGGACGCCGAGCTTGAAAAGGAGCTCAGGATCCTTCAATCCAAGGCTGCCAGACCCTGGGGGCAGATCCTGTCCCTTCGGAAATCCGACCAGAAGCAACCCTGGGTGAAACCACCTGGTGCGCGAACTTAAGGCTGTGTTTGGTTGGGCCATCTCCCAAACTCGAAACTGGCGCTAGCATTTGGTCGGCTTATATTCGTTAGTTAACGGTTTTTCCCTTCTCATTTCATTACTGATGGAGCTTTCATGCGCAGAAAGCACTTATCCTTCGTAATTGCCTTAGTGACTCTTTTAGGCGGATGCTCAATCCCACAGCCTCGACCGGAAGTGCAATACTCTCCGATGCCCTGGCCGCCTGAGGGCGCAAATTTCGCGACTGTGCGTACGTTCTTCGCTACAGACCGAAATTCAGTGTATATGACAACACCAGGTGAGTTGTTTGGTAATAGTCGGTCGTCTCTCAAATACGGAGTTTGTGATGTAAGCATCCCGCGTGACCATCGAATGGGTAACGTGGAATTACCCTCAATGTGGTTTCTGGAATTTCAACCAAGCCCGTCGAAGCATTTTGTTATTGTAAATACCAATATTTATTCTAAACATGATTTTTTCAAAGAATTGTCAGACAAAATAAAATCGAAACCAGGAAGTAAAGCATTTCTATTTATTCATGGCTACAACGTGACATTCAAGGATGCGGCGATGAGAACCTGAACCGCCCGGTATTTCTTGGACAGTGGGTTGAGTGTATTCACGCGGCGGCTCCGGTGCCAAGGAGGTCCTGACGGACCAGTGCGGGCGGCCGGTGGTTGTGGCGTTCGATGAGCCACTGGTGGTTGTAGAGAACGCGGAATTCCTGGAGACCCCGGTTGAGGTCCTCGATGTTGGCGAAGGTGTGAATCCAGAGAAGCTGTTCCTTGAGGGTGCGCCAGAAGCGTTCGATGCAGCCGTTACCCTCGGGGGCGCGGACGAAGGAGGGGCTGGAGTCCATGCCGAGG
>CAIYNT010000095.1 GCA_903927605.1 uncultured Holophagaceae bacterium | reverse complement strand
GGCGGGCCTCAGCCTGGGGCGGGCCAAGGCGGCCATCCAGGCCAAGGTGAACCGGGTGCTGGCGGGCACCTCCGTGGACCTGGCCGTGACCCGGCTCCGCCAGGTGCGGGTCTTCGTGCTGGGCGAGGTCTACAAGCCGGGCGGCTTCCTGGTGCCCAGCCTGAGCAGCGTGGTGAATGTGCTGGGCCTGGCCGGGGGCCCCACGGCCCTGGGCAGCTTCCGGCAGATCCGCGTGCTGCGGGGCGGCCAGGTGCTGCACGAGATCGATCTCTACCCGCTGCGGGCCGAGGGGAAGGGCAACCTCAATGTCTCGCTCCAGTCGGGCGACACGGTCTTCGTGCCCCTGATCGCCAATCCGGTGCTGCTGGAGGGCAGCTTCCTGCGGGTGGCGGGCCGGGAGCCGGACAAACGTTCGGGCCTGGACCGGAGCGTCGACCCGCGGTTGGAGCGACTGTCGCGGCAGGCGCGGAACGGCCGGAAGGCACCGGATCCCGGATTGGATCGGGGGACTGGGCAGGAAACGGAAAGCCCGCTCCGGGAGAGCCGGGAAGCCCAGGTCGCGGAAGGCCGGGAGGACCGGAAAATGGTGGAGCTGGGCCAGGAGCGCCTGGACGACCCAGGTCAGGGCACCCGGGTCCGGGAGGACCGGAAGGCCCTGGATTCGAGCTTCGGCCAGGCCGGGTCGGCCGCAGACCGGGAGCGCCTGCCCAGGCCGAAGGAGCAGGCCGACACCGAAGCCGAGGAGGACACGGCAAGTGACCGCCCGTCGCGCGCTGAGGACGCGCTGCCCTCCATGCAGTTCGAGCTGCTGCTGGGGGAGACCGCCCAGGATGCGCTCCGCTTCGCGGGGCGGCTGCTGCCCAATGCCTATGCGGAGGGCCTGACCCTGCGGCGCCAGAGCGCCAACGGTGTGACCACGGTGCTGGACCTGGCCATGACTGAACTGGGCGGCTGCGCGCTGCAGGCGGGCGATGTGCTGAGTGCGCTGCCCCGCCGGGACCACCTGGAGGCCCTGGTCTACGTGGTGGGCTGGGCCCGGGTGCCGGGCACCTTCGCGCGCACGGAGGGGCTGCGGGTGGGCGAGCTGCTGAAGCGCCAGGGCCAGGTGATGCCGGACACCTACCTGTACCGCGGGGATATCATCCGCACCCTCAGCGATGGCTCCACCCGGTTCCTGGCCTTCGATGTGGCCAAGGCCATGGCGGGCGAGCCCGCCCACAACCTGCTGCTGGAGAACCGCGATCGCGTGCGGCTGCACCGCGTCAACCGGCTGCGCCTGCCCAAGCAGGTGACCCTGTCGGGGCCCTTCACCCAGGCGGGGGTCTACGAACTCCACGAGGGCATGCGGGTGGCGGACCTGGTGTTCCTCGCGGGCATTCCGCAGAAGAAGGCCAACCGCATGGAGGCGGAGCTGGCCCGCAGCCGGAGCGGCCTCCCCAGCGAAGTGCGGAAGTTGGATCTCGCCCGCCTTATCTCCACGGAAGCGGGCAGTCCCGTGAACGTGCTGGACGAGGCCCTGAATCCCCTGCTGCAGGACGATGATCAGATCAGTGTCTACGAGAAGCCGGAGTTCCGCGTCCACCGCAAGGTCCGCATCCTGGGCCAGGTGGCCAAGCCGGGCCTCTATGTGCTGGACCTGGAGCGGCCCACCCTGTCCCAGCTCATCCAGCGGGCGGGCGGACTGACGGCGGAGGCCATGCCCAAGGCCGGGATCCTCCTGCGCTCCTTCGAGTCCGGCACCGATCCCACGACCAAGGGGATCAACGACATCCTGGGCCGCCTGAACGAGACCAAGCTGCTGCTGGAGAAGACGCCCAACTCGACGGAGTACACGAAAGGCGCGCTCTTCCGTCCTCCGGTGCTCCACGGCATCGGGGAGACCAAGCTGAACCGCATCGTGGTGGATTTCGAAGGGGCCCTGAAGGGGAACAAGGACGTGGATACGGAAGTCCTGGATGGGGACGAGATCATCATTCCCCGGAGCATGGACACCGCCAACGTGGTGGGGGAGACGTCGAGCCCCTTCGGGTCCTACAAGGTCAAGGCGGGCATGAAGGTCTCGGACCTGCTCGATCTGGCCGGGGGCACCACCCGGAACGCGGACACCTGGCACATCCGGCTGGTGAAGGCGGATGGCCGGATCCTGGATTCCTGGGTGAAGGGGAAGCCGGTGGAACCCGGGGACACGCTGATCGTGCCCCAGCGGTTCCGGCGCGAATCCAACTGGCAGGAGAACCTGACGGCCCTGACCTCGGTGGGGTTGATCCTCAACGCCCTGGCGGTCTCGGGCCACCTGTAGACCGCGGTTTTCCCTTTGCCTGGAGCGCTCCGGGCTGTCAGCAGGACTTGCCCATGCCAGCACCAAAAACCAGTGGCCCCACCATCCTCGTCACCGGCGGGGCCGGGTTCATCGGCAGCCACACGGTGGTGGAGCTGGTGGCCGCGGGGCATCCGGTGCTCATCCTCGACAACTTCAGCAACGCAAAACCCGAGGTGCTGGACCGGCTGGCGCGCATCACGGGCCAGGCCATCCCCTGCATCACGGGCGACGTGCGGGACCGGGCGCTGCTGGAGCGCGTCTTTGCCGACCACACCATCGGCGCGGTGATCCACTTCGCCGGGCTGAAGGCAGTGGGCGAATCCACGGAAGTACCCCTCAGCTACTACCAGAACAACGTGGCGGGGAGCCTGCAGCTGCTGGAGGTGATGCAGGCAGCGGGCTGCCGGAACCTGGTGTTCTCCAGTTCCGCTACGGTGTATGGCGACCCCCACGCGGTGCCCATCCGAGAGGATTTCCCCCTGGGGACCACCAACGCCTATGGCCGCACGAAGATCATGGTCGAGGACATCTGCCGGGACCTGGCCGCCAGCGAGAGGGGCTGGCACATCGCCCTGCTGCGCTACTTCAACCCCGTGGGGGCGCATCCTTCGGGCCTCATCGGCGAGGAGCCCCAGGGCGTCCCCAACAACCTGATGCCCTACCTGCTGCAGGTGGCGGCGGGCCAGCGCGAATGCCTGAGCGTGTTCGGCTCCGACTACCCCACGCCGGATGGCACGGGGGTGCGCGACTACATCCATGTCATGGACCTGGCCCGGGGGCACACGGCGGCCCTGGCGGCTCTGCCAGGTCTGGATGGAGCCGTGCCCGTCAACCTGGGCACAGGGCAGGGCTACTCGGTACTGGACATGGTGAAGGCCCTGTCGGCGGTGGTGGGGCGGCCGCTGCCCTATACCCTGACGGCGCGCCGTCCCGGTGACATCGCCTGTTGCTATTCGGACCCGAGCCGCGCCGAGGCCATGCTGGGCTGGAAGGCCCGCTTCGGGCTGGAGACCATGTGCCGGGACGGGTGGGCGTGGCAGAGGTCGAACTCGGGTTTGAGTTGAGCAGGGTCCGCGCCGGCACGGTGCAGTCTTCCTGCCGTGCTCAGGTCCGCAGCACGGCCTGGTTGTCGAGGAACCACTGGTAGGTGGTGCGGATGCCCTCGGCCAGGGCGATGCGGTGCCGCCAGCCGAGGCCGTGGAGACGGGAGACATCCAGCAGCTTGCGCGGGGTGCCGTCGGGCTTGGTGGTGTCCTGGATGATGCGGCCGGTGAAACCGACGGTGGTCTTCACCAGCTCTGCCAGCTCGCGGATGGTGAGGTCCTCGCCGGTACCCACGTTCACGATCTCGGGGGCGTCGTAGTGCTGCATCAGATAGAGGCAGGCATCGGCCAGATCATCCACATGCAGGAACTCGCGCCGGGGCGTGCCGGTGCCCCACATGACCACTTCTGTGGCGCCGCTCAGCTTCGCCTCGTGGAACTTGCGGAGCAAGGCGGGCAGCACGTGGGATGAGTTCAGGTCGAAGTTGTCGCCGGGCCCGTAGAGGTTGGTGGGCATGAGCGCAATGGCGTTCAGGCCGTGCTGGGCGCGGTAGGCCTGGCACAGCTTGATGCCGGCGATCTTGGCGATGGCGTACCACTCGTTGGTGGGTTCCAGGTCGCCGGTCAGGAGGTACTCCTCCTTGATGGGCTGGGGCGCCAGCTTGGGGTAGATGCAGGAGCTGCCGAGGAAGAGCAGCTTCTTGACGCCGGAGAAGTGGCTGGCGTCGATGACGTTGTTCTGCACCATGAGGTTCGAGCGGATGAAGTCCACGGGGTAGGTGGCGTTGGCCAGGATGCCGCCCACCTTGGCGGCGGCCAGGAAGACGTACTCGGGCTTCTCCTCGAGGAACAGCTTGAACACGGCGCCTTGGTTCTCCAGGTCGCACTCGCCGTGGCCGCGCACGATGAGGTTGGTGAAGCCCGCGGCCTGCAGTCGGCGCACGAGGGCGCTGCCCACCAGGCCGTTGTGGCCCGCCACGTAAATGCGACTGTCCTGGTCCATGCGCTTACCTCTACCACGCCAGTGTAAGGGCGAGGCCGGCCTGGCCTTGGAGGTCGGTCCAGGGCTGGATGGAATAGGCCACCTTGCCCACCTTCGGGGGCGCGGCGCCGAGGAAATTCTGTACGACGGTGTGGCCAATGCCCAGGCCCAGCAGGGTGCCGGCAGTCATGTCGGACACCCAGTGCATGTGGCCCCGGATCTGGGAGCCGAGGCCGATCGCGGCCAGACCGTAAGGTACCCACGGGTTGCCGTACACCTCATGGAAAACTCTGGCCACGGCAAAGTAGATCGCGAAATGGGAGGAGGGGAAGGCGGTGGGTTCGTAGGGGCGCTCGCCGAAGTAGGGTTGGTGGAAATGTCCCCAGCTCCAGGGATTGTCCGTGTGGCCTGGGTCCGACGCGCCGCTGGCCAGATCGTTCAGGGGACGCTCCCGCGCGAAGACGGTCTTCAGGACCACATGGTCGATCAGATAGGTATAGGCCGCGGCCTTCACACCCAGCACGGCGGCGGTCTGACCCCGGGAGCTGTCGAAGGTCAGGGAACCCAGGTACCAGGCCGGCAGGCTGGCCACCAGCCAGGTGTCGGCCCCGAAGGAGATGCCGGCAAAGGACTTCCAGAGCCCGTCGATCTTATAGTTCACCTGCGGTTCCACGTGCTGCTGCCAGGCCTTGGTGAGGGGCACGTCGGCGGCCACCAGCACCAGCAGGCCCCCGGCGATGAGGGCGGATTCCTGCGGATGGTTGAAGGGTGCCGTCGCCATGGTGGTGAAATCGTCGGGGATGGTCCTGAAGGCGAGGCTGAGGATCTGACCCGGCCGCAGGTCATCCAGGCGCGGGTCCTGCGCCGGCAACTGGCTGGCCACCAGCAGCGCGCACATGCATCGAGCGATGGGAGGAGCCACGGTCACCTCAGTTGATGCTGGGGAAGGGGTTCGGTCCGCCTAGTCTGTCACGGTTGCGCGGGGGCCTGGTTTCAAAGTGGGGTACCCCGCTGGTGTGGTCCCAGCTGGACCATGGACCGAGGGGCCGACGGCCGCTGCGGATGAAACATTGCCTTCCACGCCTGCAAGCTGGGCCGCCTATGATTGGCTCCGAGGCAGCCATGGACCCAAAGCCTTTGCCGATTCCCGAAACTCCTGGTGTGGACCCGAATCGGCGGTACGTGGGCGTGCTGCATGAATTCCACGATGCTGCCTACGCCCGGGATTGGGCACACCGGTTCACCCCCTCGCCGCCCCGCGAGGAATTGTTCGCCACGGTGTTGCATGCCCTTGGGCAGCAGCTGCCGGCACCCCGGGTGCTGGAGCTGGGCACCGGCCCCGCCTACTTCGCCGAGCGCCTCTTGCGCGATCGGACAGATCTTCATTACGAGGGCCTGGACTTCAGCCAGCCGATGCTCGATCTGGCTGCGGAACGGCTCCAGCCATTCCGGCAGAGAGTCACGCTGACGGTCGGGGACCTCCTCCAGGATGACTGGACGAACCGTGTCCACCGCCCGGTCGGCGCCATCGTGTCCACCTGGGCGCTCCATGACCTCGGGGCCGAGGAGCGGACCGCCAGGGTTTATGCAGCCTGCCACCGTCTCCTGGAAGCGGGTGGCATTCTGGTGAATGGCGACTTCGTGAAGCCGGAAGACACCACCCACGACTACGAGAACGGGCGGTTCCCCGTGGCGCGACACCTCGAGCTGCTTGCTGCGGCGGGGTTTGCCGAAGGCCGCTGCCTGGGGTTTTGGGAGAAGGAGCTCGAGGCGCCCACCACCGCGCACAACTATGCGTGCCTCCTCGCCGTCAAGTCGTAGTCCCTCACCATTCTGGGGTCAGGCATGAAGGTCCGCATTGACGATGAGATCACCTTCCGGAAGCTGGAAATCTTTTCGGCTTTCATGAAATCAGGGAACCTCAGTAAGACCTCCGAAATGATGGATATCAGTGCGGTCAGTGTGCACCGGGCGCTGCACTCACTCGAAGAGGGGTTGCGCTGCCAGCTCTTCCGGCACGAGGGGCGGAACCTGTCACCGACTCCTGCCGCGTTCCTGCTGGAGGAGACGACCCGGGAAGTCCTCGACCGGATGGTGCGGGGGATCTCGGCGACGCGCGCCGCCGCTGGGTTTTCGGCGGGCCAGTTCCGCCTGGGCTCCATCTACTCGCTGACGACGCGCGTGATCCCACAGGTGATCATGGAGATCAAGCTCCGCCGGCCCGAGCTGCAGATTGATCTGGTGCTCGGCTCGAACGCGGACCTGCTCGAGAAGCTCCGCACCTCACAAGTGGATGCCGTCCTGATGGGTCTGCCCAAACCAGCGAATGAATTGCAAGTCATCCCCTTGTTCGAGGACGACATCTACTTCGCGCTTCCAGCTGGTGACCCCCTGGGCCAGCGAGAAGAGATCGACCTGCGTGAATTCGCAGAGGCGCATTTCGTTTCCTTGTCTGAGGGCTTTGCCACCTCCGAGAGCTTCAACGAAATTTTTCGACTTGCCGGTTACGCCCCCAACCTCGTCACCCGAGTGGGGGACATCTACACCCTGATGAACCTGGTGGCGGGCGGCGTGGGCTACACCCTGCTGCCCGGGCGGGTCCGCGAGGTGCTGGGCGAGCGGGTGCAGCTGGTGCCCCTGGCGAAGCCCTACCGCCTGCAGCAGACGATCGCTTTGGCCTTCCTGCGTGTGCGGGAGCGCGATCCCAATATCCTGGCCCTGTCGGCGGTCTGCCGGAGTGGTGGGAAGCACTGGGGCCGGTCGTCTGAGGTCCCCGTTCCCATTTGAGCAGAGGGCGATAAGGGTGGGTGGGCGGCCGGGGATCCAGGCCGGTTGAAACTTAGGCTCAAGGTAACGATCCGTCCCGGGGCTTGATTGATCGACCCTGCCTCTGCCCGCAGCATCGTCCTCAAACCAAGCTTTGCATCAAGTGGACGTCTTTGGATGTTAAGGAGGGGGTGGACCATGGTGATCATGGGCACAGCGCTGCTGGCCGTATGTTTCCTGCTCGGGGTGACCCTTGGTGACATCCTTGGGCAGCTGATCGGGGTCAAGGCCAATGTGGGCGGGGTCGGCATCGCCATGCTGCTGCTGATCCTCGCGCGGCTGATCCTCGGCAGAAGGGAGATGCTGGCACCGGCCACCCTGAGTGGGGTGCACTACTGGGGCGCGATGTACATCCCGGTGGTGGTGGCCATGGCTGCCACCCAGAACACCCTGGTCGCGCTGCGGGGAGGCCGGATCGCCCTGCTGGCTGCGGTGGGGAGCGTGGCGCTTTGCGTCGTGACCATATCGGTGATCAACCGCCTCACCCGCAACGCTGCCGATGACGCCTGGGCCGCCGAAAACCCCAACACGCCTCCAGTCTGATCAGGAGCCACTGCCATGTTCTCATTCCTCAAGCACGCGCTCATCGAGAACGGACTCCTGGCCGCCTTTGCATTCGTCGGCCTGGTGACCTGGTTTTCCAACGTCCTCTCCCAGCGTCTGACCAAGGGGCGCATCCACGGCTCGGCCTTCGCTGTCCTGATCGGGCTGGGGCTGGCCTACTGGGGCGGCTTGCTGACCGGGGGCAAGCGGGGTCTGGCGGACCTGCCCTTGTTTGCGGGCATGGGCCTCCTGGGCGGCGCCATGTTCCGGGACTTCACCATTGTGGCCACGGCCTTCGAGGTGGATCCCGTACTCGCCAAGAAGGCTGGCTGGCTGGGCGTGCTCTCCTTGTTCCTGGGCACCGTGATCCCCTTCATCTTCGGCGTCATCGTAGCCCGCGCCTGGGGCTACACCGACCCGGTCGCGCTGACCACCATCGGAGCTGGTGCCGTGACCTACATCGTCGGACCCGTCACCGGGGCGGCCATCGGCGCGACCTCAGACGTCATGGCGCTCAGCATCGCCACCGGCGTGGTGAAGGCGATCATCGTCATGATCGTCACGCCAGCCCTGGCTCGCTTCATGCGACTGACCACGCCCCGGGGGGCCATGGTCTTCGGTGGGCTGGCGGGCACCGTGAGTGGTGTGAGCGCGGGCCTGGCCGCCACGGACCGGCGCCTGGTGCCCTATGGCGCTCTGGTCGCCACCTTCCACACGGGGCTCGGCTGCCTGATGGGGCCCTCGGTGCTGTATCTGGCGGTCAAAGCCATCTTCGGTTGAGCGGGAGGAGTCACGGATGGATCGGGATTGGTCGCGCTCGCCGAAGAGCCGGGAACGACGGGTGGCGCGTGGCGTCGCGGTGGCCGGGGGCCGCATCGTCCCCCAGCAGAAGATCATCGAGCTGCTCGAAGCGGTCATCGAGCCGGGGGACCGGGTCTGCATTGAAGGCAACAACCAGAAGCAGGCGGACTTCCTGTCCAAGTCGCTGGCGGTGACGGATCCGGCGCGGATCCACCGGCTGCATCTGGTCCAGTCGGTGCTGGCCCTCCCGTCCCATGTGGATCTCATCGAACGGGGCCAGGTGGAACGGATCGATTTCTCGTTTTCGGGTCCCCAGGCCGGCCGCCTGGCCAAGCTGGTGGAAGAGGGTCGCATCCAGATCGGCGCCATCCATACCTATCTGGAACTGTTCGCCCGGTATTTCATCGACCTGACGCCCCAGGTCGCGCTGATCGCCGCGCAGCAGGCCGATGCCGCAGGCAACCTGTACACCGGGCCCAATACCGAGGACACGCCCGCCATCGTCGAGGCCACGGCCTTCAAGAACGGCATCGTCATCGCCCAGGTCAACGAGCTGGTGGACAAGGTGCCCCGGGTGGACATCCCCGCCGACTGGGTGAATTTCGTGGTGCAGGCGCCCACGCCCCACTACGTTGAGCCCCTCTTCACCCGGGATCCGGCGCAGATCTCCGAGATCCAGGTGCTGATGGCGATGATGGCCATCAAGGGCATCTACGCGGAATACGGAATCACCCGCCTCAATCATGGGATCGGGTTCGATACCGCGGCCATCGAGCTGCTGCTGCCGACCTATGCCGCCGAGCTGGGCCTGCGGGGGAAGATCTGCACGCACTGGGCGCTCAACCCCCACCCCACGTTGATTCCCGCCATCGAGGCCGGGTTCATCGAATCCGTCCATTGCTTCGGCTCAGAAGTGGGCATGGAGCACTATGTGGCGGCCCGGCCCGACATCTTCTTCGTGGGCCCCGATGGGTCCATGCGGTCCAACCGGGCCTTCTCCCAGGCGGCAGGCCACTACGCCTGCGATCTCTTCATCGGCTCGACGCTGCAGATCGACCTCGCCGGCAACAGCTCCACGGCCACCAAGGGGCGCATCGCCGGGTTCGGCGGCGCGCCGAACATGGGGGCGGACGCCCGGGGCCGCCGCCATGCCTCCCCCGCCTGGCTGAGGGCCGGGCAGGAGGCGGCCGGGTCGACCGGGGGGATGCCCAGGGGGAAGAAGCTGGTGGTCCAGACGGTGGAGACCTTCCGGGAGCACATGCAGCCCGCCTTCGTCGAGCGCCTGGACGCCTGGGAGGTGGGCGAAAGCGCGGGCATGGCCCTGCCGCCGGTGATGATCTACGGCGAGGACGTGACCCACATCGTGACCGAAGAGGGCATCGCCAACCTGCTGCTGTGCAGGAGTGCCGAGGAACGCGAGCAGGCCATCCGCGGCGTGGCCGGCTATACGCCAGTGGGCATGGCCCGCGACCGGAGAGCCGTGGAGAACCTCCGGGATCGGGGCATCGTGCGGCGTCCCGAGGACTTGGGCATCGATCGGCGGCTGGCGACCCGGGATCTTCTGGCGGCGCGCTCCATCAAGGATCTCGTCCGCGCCTCCGGGGGCCTCTACGACCCTCCCAAACGCTTCCGGAACTGGTAGGCACACCATGGAAACCCTGACGTTCGAGTATCAAGGCGGCCTTCCCATCGCTGAGCCGCGCGCGGCGGTGCTGGCGGGCGTGGTCGGATCCGGCAACCTCGAGATCCTGGTGGAGGCCGAGGGCCAGAGTGACCACTGCACCATCGTGATCATCACGGCGGCCAGCGGCTTCGGGACGATCTGGCAGGCGGTGATGAATGATTTCGTGACCCGCCATAAGCCCGGTGGCGTGCGCCTGTCCATCAACGATGTGGGGGCCACCCCTGCGGTGGTCTCTCTGCGCCTCGAGCAGGCCTGGGAATCCTTCAAGGGGGGGCCGGCATGAGCCACAGCTATTACGAAGCCTCGGCCCGGGAACGCATGGTCTCCCTGCTGGACCCGGGCAGCTTCCGGGAGTTCCTGCCGCCCACCGACCGGGTCAGCTCACCCCACTTGAAGCAGCTGGATCAGCCCGGGGCCTTCGACGACGGCGTCCTCGTCGGTTCTGGACGGTTGTCTGGGCGACCCGTTCTGGCGGCGGCCCAGGAAGGTGTCTTCATGGGCGGGGCGGTGGGCGAAGTCCATGGCGCCAAGCTGGTGGGGCTGCTCGAACACGCGCTGGCTACCCGGCCCGAGGCGGTGCTCCTGCTGGTGGAAACCGGGGGAGTCCGGCTGCATGAAGCGAACGCCGGTCTCATCGCCGTCTCCGAGATCATGCACGCCATCCTCGCCGTGCGTACCTCCGGGATTCCGGTGATCGTCCTGGATGGCGGGCAGTTTGGCTGTTTCGGCGGCATGGGTATCGCGGCGGCCCTCTGCGATGCGGTGGTCATGAGCGAGGAGGGCCGTCTGGGTCTGTCCGGTCCCGAGGTGATTGAAGCGAGCAGGGGCGTCGAGGAATTCGATTCCCGCGACCGCGCCCTGGTCTGGCGAACGGTTGGAGGCAAGCACCGGTACCTCCTGGGTGAGGCGACCTTGCTGGTGGAGGACACCATCTCCGCGTTCCGCGGGGCGGCCATCGCCCTGCTGGGCACTCAACCGGTCTTCGGTCTGGATGCTATTGAAGCCGAGCATGCCCGCCTCAGAAGCCGTCTCGAAAGGTTCGGCGATTGCCGGGAGTCTGTCGAGATCTGGACCCGCCTCGGAATCGACGATCCCCTGTCTCTGCCCCTGTTGGAGACCCAGGCCTTCCTGGACCAGGTCGGCGGAAAGCGGGGGTGAACATGAATGTCGATACTCTCTTGGATCGCCTCTTCCCGGCCGGCCACGCGGTCACTTTCGAGGACTCCTACTTCCATGGCCGCGGCACCTGTCGCGGGACTACCATCGCTGTAATTGGCACCTCGGAGGAAGTAGAAATCGGAGTTGAATTGGCCCTGGCCATGGCCCGGGATGTCCTCGAGGTCATCAAGACTTCCCCCGGCAGTCCCATTCTGCTGCTGGTCGCTACGACCGGGCAGCGCCTGAGCCGTCGGGACGAGATGCTGGGGATCAACGCCTATCTGGCGCACCTGGCCAAGACCATTGACCTGGCCAAACGGGAGGGGCATCCGGTGGTCTCCCTGGTCTGGTCCCGGGCCGTCAGCGGCGGGTTCCTCGCCACGGGCTTGCTGGCGGATCTCTGCTTCGCCTTGCCGGAGGCCGAGATCGGCGTCATGAATCTGCCCGCCATGGCGCGCATCACCAAGCTCCCCCTGGAGCGGCTGGAGGCTCTGAGCGCCACCTCGCCGGTCTTTGCCCCGGGCGTCGCGAATTACCTGCGGATGGGAGCCATCGAGGAGATCTGGCAGGGCGACCTTGAGGGTCACCTGGCCGAGGCCTTGCGCATGCCCGCCACCCGGGACCGCCGACGCGTGCTGGGCGAGACTCGGGGGGGCCGCCAGCTGGCGCGCTCCGTCGCCGAACGGGTGCGGTCGGATGAGCGTGGCTGAGCGGTTCCGTCGGCATGACTGGGTCTGGGTCGGGAGGGGAACCCGCCTGCCGGATCTGATGGAGGTCCGCCGCCACCACGAGGCCGGGCTCCCCTTCGTCGTGTGCCGCAACCCGACTTCAACTCGAAAGGACCAGCTGTGGCTCGGCCTGGCCCTGCCCGATAAGCGCCGCCTCGGGTTCTGCGTGGCGATATCCGGAATCAGCAGACACCGAGCCCCGCTGTTCTTAGGGGAGATTCTGCCCATCGTGCCCCAGTCCTGGTTGCCGCTGCTCACACAGCTTGTGGCCCGATTCAAGGCTGATGGGATGGAGGCCAGGGTCTATGGATCCACCGCCTGGCAGGCCATGACGGGGACTGCCTACCTTCGAGAGGACTCTGATCTGGATCTGCTCCTGACGCCGACAACGGAGGACCAGTTGCGCTCGGTATTGAAGATCCTTGCACCCCTGGATGGAGCCCGTCCGGGGCTTGATGGTGAAATCGTCCTGTCCGACGGAAGGGCAGTGGCCTGGAGGGAAGCCGCTTCCGATGCGGCCACCCTGCTGGTCAAGACCCTTTCGGAGGTAGCGCTGGTGCCGCGCGCCACCTGGGTGTCGGCCCTGCGAGAGCCAGCCCATGCATGATGTGGCCGTCAGGGTCGAGGAGGCCGCCAGCCGGGCGCTGCTGGCCGAAATCAGCCTGTATCCCAAGCCGGGTCTGGTGAGCCCCGTAGACTCGGGGGCCCATCGCGACATGGACCTCTCGACCTTCCACCGGAGCATCGAGAGCCTCCAGGGCTATTTCGGCGCCATCGCCGACGCGGGTGGACGGGGCGCGCCCTTCCATCGGCTCCGCGATCTGGGCCTGCTTGCTGAGCAGAGCATGTTGCGGGCGACCGGTGGCATCAATACCCATCGGGGCGCCATCTTCTCCCTGGGCCTCCTGGCGGCTGGTGCTGGCTGGAACGAGGCCCATGGCCTGCCTTTGAAAGGGAGGCTGCTGGTTCAGACCGTGGTCCGTTTGTGGGGCCCAGACATAGAGGCCTCCCATCCGACCCTTCCCGCCAGCCACGGCAGCCGGGTCGTTGCGCGCTATGGCGCGCGCGGGGCACGGAGTGAGGCCGCGGAGGGTTTCCCCACCCTGATGGAGGTGGCGCTGCCCGCATTCCGGGAGGCGGAATCCCGGGGGGCTGATCAGGACGCTGCTGGAATCCAAAGCCTCTTCGCCGTCATGGCCGTCCTGGAGGACACCAACCTGATCCATCGCGGCGGAGTGGAGGGCCTGGTCCATATCCAGAACGCAGCCCGGGCCTTCCTCGAGGAGGGAGGCGTCTTCCAACCTCGGTGGTGGGATCGTGCCCTGGCCCTGCACTGGGATTGCATCAGCCGCCATTTATCGCCAGGCGGGTCGGCGGACGTTCTGGCCTCCGCGTTGTTCCTGCGTGAACTGGAGGGTCGGTAGAGATGGGTCTGGGTATCCTCTGCCCGGGCCAGGGCGCGCAGTCCGCGTCCATGCTGGCTATTCTGGCCGACGGCGACCGCGCGCAGGCCATGCTGGAGCTGGCGGCAGCCACGCTGGGTACCCATCCAAACGAGCTGGTCACTGGGCCACCGGAGCGGCTGTTCGAGAATGTCATCGCGCAGCCGCTGGTCTGCGCCGTCACCCTGGCGGCTTGGGTGGAGCTGTCACCGCACCTTCCGCGCCCGCTGGTCCTAGCGGGCTACAGCGTGGGTGAATTGGCCGCCCATGCCTGCGCCGGGGCTCTTGCGCCGGAGGCCTTGTTCATGTTGGCCCGCTGTCGCGCCAAGGTCATGGACGCGGCCTGCGGACGTCCCAACGGCATGGTCGCCGTCCGTGGGATCCCGGTTGCAGAGCTTGAGCCGGTGTGTGTCCAGCATGGAGTCTGGATGGCGATCATCAATGGGCCGGATCGGGTCGTGGTGGGTGGCCTGATGGACCACCTGCCGGCCTTCGAGAGCCAGGTCCTAGGCCTGGGTGGCGGCCTGACCCCCCTGGCCATCACCGTGGCCTCGCATACGCCGCTGATGACACCTGCGCTGGACTCATTCGAAGCGATTCTGGCGCAGACCCGACTGACACCAACCAACATCCCGGTTCTTGCTGGGATCGATGGCTCGGCAGTGCTCTCAGCAGAACGCACCCGTGATGTGCTCGCCCACCAACTGGACCGTCCGATCCAGTGGTGGAGTTGCATGCAGGCCATGCAGGAGCGCGGGTGTTCAGTGCTGCTCGAATTGGGACCGGGGAACACTTTGTCGAGGATGGCCACCGACCTTTTCCCCGACCTCGAAGCTCGCTCCGTGGCGGATTTCAAAACACTGGACGGTGTCATCCGATGGGTCGAGGGGAGGCTATGACCCAGTCCTGCTTCACCGCTGGAGGTCTTGATGCTTGCCTGTTTCGACAGATTCCCAGGATGTCTCCGGTGTGGGCCTAGACCTTTCTCATTAGCTGCTCCTCCACCAGTGGGTTCGTTGACAGCGGCGGAGTAAAGCCGATGATCTTGTTGAGTCCTTCCTTTTGGAAATGATCACCTGTGCCTACATGTTTCCTGCTCGTGGCATCCCAACGACTTACCAACATAGACCGGAGAAGGCCAGCTTTTCTGCTTTCTCCGGTCCGGATTCTGGAGGTTCTATGACCATCTACCATCCACTCAGGGCGGCGACGTTAGCTCTCCTGGTGTGCTTCGCTGGATTGGCACTCCTTAGCGGTTGCGGCAGTAGTTCCAATGGCAGCGGCACTGGTTCCACGGCTCCATCCGGGGCGGGTGCAGTCAACCTGACCATCACCGACGCGCCTTCTGACCAGTGGCAGGAGGTTTCGGTGGTGCTCAAATCCGCCAGCCTGCGCAACGCTTCGGACCACACCTGGACCCAGGTCTGGCTTGCGGACCCGGCCAATCCCCTGGCGGGCAAGGTCAATCTGGTGGACCTGAACAGTGTGGCGGACCTGCTCAGCCACAAGAGCTCCATCTCCGCTGGGACCTATGACATCGTCCAGCTGGTCATCAACACCGACCCCACCACCATGACCTTGAAGGACGACAACGGCAGCACCATTCCGGCCTCGGAGATCTCCGTGATCGACCCCTCGGGCCAGGGTCAGATCAACGTGACGGTGAGTCCGGCCATCATGGTGGTCGCTGGCCAGACCACCAATCTGCAGCTGGACTTTGACCTGGGGCACCCGCTCTCCATCGTTCAGGAGACCATCGGGGGCGTCACCAAGGTGATCCTGAACCTCCAGGTGCGGTTCAAGGCCATGCCGGCCCGCGTCCAGGACCTCCAGTTCGCCCGCAAGCTCGGCCAGGTCACAGCGGTATCCGCACCGACCTTCACCATCACGGATGCCCGTGGCGGCGCCTTCAGCTACAGCACGGATGCAAAGACCATCTATGTGGATGCGGATGCCAAGGCGGCGGGCTCGTTTGCCGGCATCACGACCAGCAAGTTCGCCCTGGTCGCCTCGAATTTGAATGCCGATGGTACGCTCTATGCCCGGCAGGTCTGGTACGCCTCCACGGCGGCCCTGCTGCCGACCTTCACGCCCGAGGGCCTGGT
>CAIYNT010000094.1 GCA_903927605.1 uncultured Holophagaceae bacterium | reverse complement strand
GTGTAGAAGGGCGCCTCGTGGCAGACCTCCTTTTGCAAGGTGACGTTCTCCACCACCTTGTGCAAGGGCACATGGCCCGGGCCCTCGATCATCACCTGCACGTCGTGCTTCCAGGCGATCTTGGTGAGCTCGCCGAGGGTCTCCAGCTCGCCGAACTGGGCCTCGTCGTTGGCATCGGCGGTGCTGCCGGGACGCAGACCGTCGCCCAGGGAGAAGGCCACGTCGTAGGCCTTCATGATTTCGCAGATGTCCTCGAAGTGGGTGTAGAGGAAGTTCTCCCGGTGGTGGGCCAGGCACCACTTCGCGAGAATGGAACCGCCGCGGGACACGATGCCGGTGACGCGCTTGGCGGTGAGAGGCACGTAGCGCAGCAGCACGCCGGCATGGATGGTGAAGTAGTCCACGCCCTGTTCGGCCTGTTCGATAAGGGTGTCGCGGTAGATCTCCCAGGTGAGATCCTCGGCCTTGCCGTTCACCTTCTCCAGGGCCTGGTAGATGGGTACGGTGCCGATGGGCACGGGGCTGTTGCGCAGAATCCACTCGCGGGTCTCGTGGATGTTCTTGCCGGTACTGAGGTCCATCACCGTGTCTGCCCCCCAGCGGATAGACCAGGCCATCTTCTCGACTTCCTCCTCGATGCTGGAGGCTACGGCCGAGTTGCCGATGTGGGCGTTGATCTTCACCAGGAAGTTGCGGCCAATGATCATCGGCTCGGTCTCGGGATGGTTGATGTTGGCGGGGATGATGGCCCGGCCCCGCGCCACTTCGTCCCGCACGAACTCAGGTGTGATGCGGCTCTTGAGGCCCGTCGCTTCGCGGCCCAGGTTCTCGCGGATGGCGATGAATTCCATTTCCGGCGTGACGATGCCCTGCTTGGCGTAGTGCATCTGGGAGACATTGCGGCCAGCCTTGGCACGCATGGGCTTGCGGTCAGCGTGGAAACGGATGTCATCGAGGTCCTTGTCCCGCTCGCGCAGCTTGCGGTAGAGGCTGGTGGCACCCGGCAGTTCCTCGACATCGCCCCGGCCCATGATCCAGTCCTGGCGCAGGGGCCTCAGGCCTTTCGCCACATCGATGGTTATGGCGGGGTCTGTGTAGGGGCCTGATGTGTCGTAGAGCGCGATGGGCTCGTTTTCCGTGAGGCGGTCCTGAAAATCCCGCGTGGCGTGGAGCTGGACCTGCCGGAAGGGGACCTGGACGCCAGGCCGCGTACCGGCCACATGGATCTTGGTGGAGGCGGGGAATGGCTTGAGGCAGGCCGCCAGGGCGGTGCCATCCACGGGGATGGCCACGGGCGCCGGAGCGGGATTTGACTGCATGGTCATGGAAACTCCGGACTTGAGAAAACCGGGCCAGGATTGATCCCGAATTAGGAAGTTTATCGCGAGGGGGCAAGTGCGACGAATTCAAAGATTCTCGACTTGCCGCCGATATAGGGTCCACGGAGCCCCCCATGTCGGACAAGCCCCAGGAAAATCAAGCCATCCCTGACCAGTTGATGCAGATCGCCCGCGAGCAGGAGGGCGGTGCCGAGCGCGTACTCGATCAGATCGAAGTGGTCCAGCACAGCTTCGAGGAGATCCAGGCCCTCTCCAAGGAGTGCCAGGAGATCCTCCGGAACCTGGTGCCTCCTTCCCTGGAACTGGAGACTCTGACGGATCGCCTAGAGCAGATCGGCTTCCATGCGGACAATGGGGCCTACAACATTCAGGGCGCCTTCGACCTCTACCAGTACCAGGATGTGGTCCGGCAGAAGATGGAACGGGTCGGGCGCAGCCTCATCGAAGTCGCCCAGTACGTGCTCGGACGCCTGCAACCCGCAGAGGATCACATCCCCAAGATGGCTCCCTCGGGCCGCGACATCCTGCTGCGGGAACCCCAGATGGCAGATTTGACCAAGGTTGATGCAGATTCGGTGATCGCGGAATTCTTCGCCAAGGCGCTCAAGGACAAGGCTGCGAAGCAGGCCGAAGGCTAGGGTCGCGTCACAATATCCGACGATGCCGCGATGAGGCCAGCCGGGATGCGCCGCATGATTCTCCCGGATGAGGGATAATCGGATCCCAGGAGGGATCATGCCTCGTCGCGCCTTGTTCATCAGCAGTCTGGCCCTGAGTCTTGTGGCTTCGACCCAGGCTCAGGAGGATCCGGTCCTGCGTGCCCGCGCCCAGCGTGCGTCAGCCCAGGGCATCTCTGATGGCGATCTGCCACCGGTGCCTCGCGGCATTGTCGAACCCCCCCCGCTTCCTCCGCCTGAGGCCCATGTAAAGGACAGTCGCAAGACCCGGAAAGCCAAGGGCAAGGTGAAGAAGAGAAAATCAGGAGCACGAAAGGCCAAAGCCTCCAGTGCAAAGGTGCCAGTCAGGGGGAAGGCCCAATGAGGATTGGAGTGCTCACTTCCGGCGGGGATGCCCCGGGCATGAATGCAGCCATCCGTGCCGTGGTTCGCCAAGCCGATGCTTTGGGTCACGAGGTCTGGGGCATCCATCGCGGCTACCAGGGGCTTCTGGAGGGGGACATGGCGCCGATGCCCAGCCGGGCCTGCGCCAACATCCTGCAGCGGGGCGGTACCGTACTGCACACGGCACGCTGCTCCGAATTCCACCTGGCGGAGCGGCGCGCTGAGGCGGCGGCGAAGCTGAAGGCTGCCGAGATCGAGGCCTTGGTCGTCATCGGTGGTGATGGCAGCTTCCGTGCGGCTGAATCACTTCAGCGTGAGCATGGAGTAGCCTGCGCGGGCATCCCGGGTACCATCGACAACGATCTGCCGGGCACAGAGCGGACCCTCGGCTTCGATACGGCCCTGAACACTGCGGTGGAGGCCATCGACCGCATCCGGGACACGGCCTCCAGCCATGGCCGAGTGTTTCTTGTCGAGGTCATGGGCCGCAGCTCAGGAATGCTCGCGGTCCACACGGCGCTCGCTTGCGGGGCGGAGGCGGTGCTCTATCCTGAATCCCCCGAGGACAGCTATGAGAACCTCGTCTCCCAGTTGAATGCCAACTGGCTGCGCGGCAAGCGGAGTTCCATCGTGGTGGTGGCTGAGGGCGATATCGTGGGCCGGGCCATGGCCGTGGGTGAGCGGTTGAAGCGGGATCATGCCCTCGATCTGCGGGTGGTGGTATTGGGCCACGTCCAGCGTGGAGGCAGCCCCACCGCCATCGACCGCATCTGGGGCAGCCGATGGGGCTGTGAGGTCGTGCGGCGTCTGGACCACGGCGAACGTGGCTTCTACGTTGGGGAGGTGGCCGGGGCCCTCGTGGCCCAGCCCCTGTCGCGGATCCTGGAACCTCAGCCCGTGCCTCCCGGGGATCTGGGGCGCCTGGTTTCCGTCCTGGCCCGCTAGGGCCTGTTTTCAAAGTGGGGCGCCGCCCCTTGCCCTCCGGGACGTGGCCAGCCGCACCCCTGGCTGCATTGCCACCCTTGAACGATGTGCCGCATCGCCCAGCGGCCGACGCCTTGCCATGCGCGCGGCTGGCCGGCGTCGCGGCTCACATCCATTTTGAAAACAGGCCCTAGCTCAGGACTGATTCAGATCCTTGCCCCTTGCGGAGTAGTCCAAGGGAAGCATGACCCGGAACAGGGTGCCCTGGCCCACTTGGCTTTGGCACTCCATGAAGCCACCGTGCTCTGTGACCAGGCCGTACACCATGGAAAGACCGAGCCCTGTGCCGTTGGGTCCCTTGGTGGTGTAGAAGGGTTCAAAGATGCGGGTGAGCTGATCCTCGGGAATGCCGCATCCCGTGTCCTCGACTTCGATGTAGGCATAGGAGCCCGGCGACCGATGGTGGGCCAACCCCATCTCTGGTCCGATATCGTGACGTCCGGTGCGCAGGGTGATGTGTCCCGATCCTTGAATGGCGTCCCTGGCATTGATGACCAGGTTCATCACCACCTGATGGATCTGCCCGGGATCCAGGTCGGTGTCCGGCAGGTTCGGGGACAACTTCAGGGACAGCTGGATGCCGCTGGGCAGCGCATGGGCCACCAGATCACCGGCCTCCGACACCAGTCCATTGAGGTTGGATCTCACACGGTTGGGAGCCACTTTCCGGCTGAAGCCCATCAGCTTGCCCACCAGTTCCCTTCCGCGCTTGGCGGCGCCCTGGATGATGCCCAGGCCCTTGAGATGCCGGGCGTTCAGCTCTGGATCTGCCTCGAAGAGCTCGCAGTAACCGAGGATGGCCCCCAGCAGGTTGTTGAAGTCGTGGGCGATCCCTCCGACGAGGGTGCCTACGGATTCCAGTTTCTGGCTCTGGAGCAGCTGCTCCTGGATCGCGTGTTGTTCTGTGATGTCCTGCACGGCGCCGTGGAAAGATTCCTGATCATGGGCGATGGTCCAGCGGGTCCAGATCGTGTGCCCGTGACCATGGCGCATGCGGCATTCAAAGCTGGCGACCAACCCCAGATCGGCCTCTCGGAGGGCCTGTTGCAGCCTTGGCCGATCCTGCTCCTGGATCAGGTTCAGGGGCCAACCGGATTGGCTTCCCATGGCTGTGGAGGACTGACCGAGGACCAGGTTCGCCGAGTCGCCCCACTGCATGTGGTGATCAGGTCCCATGGACCAGGGCACGACCCTCGCGACGCTGGCGGCTTCCAGCATGGCCAGCCGTTGCCGGGAGGCCTCGAACAGATCCTCCTCAGTCTGCCGCCGAGCCGTGATGTCCCGGTTCGAGGAGCGGCGACCCTGATATTGGCCCTTCTGGTCAAAGACCGGCGTGCAGAAGTGGCTGATCCAATGTATCCGTCCCCCCTTGTGTGTGATCCGGAAGTCCACCGGGTGCACTTCACCGCCGGTCCGGGCCTCATGAATGTGATCCTCCATCAGGGCTCGATCGTCGGGGTGGATGATGCGCGTGATCAGATCTTGATCTGCGATGAAGGCTTCTGCGGGATAGCCCGTGACCCGCTCACAGGAGGGGCTCATCCAGAGGACTTCCCCATCCGGGCCCGTCCAGTACTCCCAGTCGTACGTGAAGTCCGCCACGGTCCGGAAGCGCTGTTCTTTTTCCGCGAGGGCCGCCTCGGCCATGCGGCTGTCATGGACGTCGATGCAGGCCGCCAAGAAGCCATCGAATTCCCCGTTCAGGCCGTAGAAGGGCTTGCCTTGGCCCTGCACCCAGCGATAGTCACCGCCCCGGTGTCGCATGCGGAATTCCATGACCATCGGCTGGAGGCTCGCCATGGCAGCACCATAGACCTGCATCAGGACGGGCTGATCCTCCGGGTGGATCCGTTCAGCCCACTGATTGCCCAGGAGGTGCTGGAGATCGGATCCCGTGAAATCCATCCAGGCCTGATTGACGTACTCACACCCGCCGTCGGGCGTCCCCTTCCAGACCAGGAAAGGCATCTCCATCATCAGGCTCCGGTAGCTGTCCCGGGCCTTCTCAATGGCGGCTTCCGTCTGCTTCTGGTGGGTAATGTCACGGATCACCCCGAGGATGGACCGCGCGCCCTGGTGATCGAATTCAATCCCATGCACCATGGCGGGGAAGGTCGATCCATCCATCCGTTGAAAGATGAGTTCCTGCTCGGGCTGGGGCTCCCCCGTGAGTACTCGGCTCATGCGATCTCGAGCAGCTTCGCGGGAATCCGGATGGATCCATTCAAATACAGGGCGAACCTGGAAGGCCGCGAGTCCCTCGACGCCGAACAGTCGGAGGGCCGTATCATTGGCATACCGCCACTGCCCATCGGTCTGGATCACGATCGCGTTGGGGTTCAGCTCGACCAGGCGCCGGAACCGGGCCTCACTCTCCTCGAGAGCCGAGGTGGCTTGATGCAGGTCTCTCACATCCAACTGGCGATCGGGGGACATCGGCCGTCCTACTCTCCTGGTCTCTCGGGACAACGCAGACCGCCCCTAACTAGGACCTGGGGCATCCTTGGTATCGTCCAGGAAAGGCCCAGCATTGAATTCCAGGATATCTGATTACCCAAAGATCCGAAATTGCCAAACGGATGCCTCCTTTGACTGGAGCCAAGAAGGGCAATCCGACCTTGTGAGGGCGGTCCCCCCATGGTTTTCTGGATGGGCCGCTTCGCGGCGGGAGGTCGGTGATGTCGGATACGGGTGGTCATCAGTCCCTGGTCGCCGTCGTGATGGCCGGGGGCCGTGGCACACGATTCTGGCCTCGTAGCCGCAATGCTCGCCCCAAGCAGTTCCTGGCCATCGTTGGTACGGAGACGCTGTTGCACCAAACCGTGCGTCGGCTCGATGGTCACGTGAGTCCCGATCACATCTTCGTCGTGACCACGGAGGACCTGGCTGCGGAGACCCGGCGCATGCTGCCGGAACTCCCTGCCGAGAACGTGCTCGTCGAGCCCGAGGGCCGCAATACGGCGCCCTGCCTGGCCCTGGCCCTGGTGGAAATCGAGAAGAAGTTCCCGCAAGGTGTCATGGCCGTGCTGTCTGCGGACCACTGGATAGGCGACCGGGAGATCTTCCTCGAGGACCTCGACATTGCCGTGAAGCATGCCGCCTGGGAGCGTGAACTGGTGACCTTCGGCATCAAGCCCACCTATCCCGAAACCGGCTATGGCTACATCGAAGCAGAGGGCCACGGTCCGGTTCTGAAGGTGAAGGCCTTCCGCGAGAAGCCGCCCGTCGAGGTGGCCGTCCAATACCTCGAGTCCGGGCGCCACTATTGGAATGCGGGCATGTTCGTGTGGACCCTGGCAGATTTCCGGGAAGGTCTGATGGCGCATGCTCCTGAAGTGCTTGTGCCCCTGGATGCCTGGATGAAGGCTGGGGCTGATCCAGCTGCACTGCCCGCCGCCTACCGCCAGCTGCCCAAGCTGGCCATCGATGTGGCCCTCATGGAGAAGGCGGCCACGGTGGCCGTGGTACCGACGCGGTTCCGCTGGTCTGATGTGGGCTCCTGGCCCGCGGCCATCGAGTTCCAGGAGACGGATTCCGAGGGCAACGTCAGCGTAGGCGAGACCTTGCTGCTGGACACTCGCAACAGCGCCTTCTTCGGGGGGAAGCGGCTTATTGCCGCCAGCGGCGTGGACGACCTCATCGTGGTGGATGCCGACGACGCCCTCCTCATCTGCCACCGTGACCGGGCCCAGAGCGTCAAGCAGATCGTGGAGCGCCTCAAAGCCGAGGGGCGCGAGGATCTGCTGTAGGGATCAGGCTGGTGACCGGAGCCTGGAGGCTGGAGGTACTGCTTCCTGGGTGGCCCTTCGGGCCGCGCCAATGATTGAGTTTGGGCCGTTCAGTTGGCTTGGGGCCGAGCTAAATTTGGGTGGGGCGCAGGGGAAATGTTGGGGTTGATTAATAATCGAAAATAAGGCGAATATCGTCGAATGCTCTGTGCCCGGCCCTACCTACCGCGCACCTACAACCAGACCCTTCTCCATCGCTGCGTGGCCCAACACTGGCCACGGGTGCATTCGGCCTGCGAAGCCCATGGCAGGCCCCTGCCTTCCTTCGTCCGCCGCGAGTTTGACGCCTACCTTCGCTGCGGTGATCTGCGGGAAGGCTTCTTGCGTATCCACTGCGCGGGGTGTGGGCTCGACCGGCTCGTGCCCTTCTCATGCAAGGGGCGGGGCTTCTGTCCTTCCTGCGGCGGGCGAAGAATGGAAGAAGGCGCCACCTGGCTCTGCGAGCGCGTTTTGCCGCCGGTGCCCTTGCGCCAATGGGTTCTCAGCCTGCCGAAGGTGCTTCGGTATCTCTTGGCCTACGATGGCAAGCTCTGCCGCGCTGTGGCGAAGACAGCCATGCAGGAAGTGTTCCGCTACCAGCGCCTTCGGGCCCGGCGGGCACTGGGGCTGAGTTCCACCCGGCAGTCCCACACGGGCGCGATGGTTGCCGTCCAAAGGTTTGGCTCGGCCTTAAACCTCAACATCCATTTTCATGCCCTGGTGCTGGATGGTGTCTTCGTCGTGGATGCGTTCGGCACTCCGGCTTTCATGGAGTTGGCTCCGCCCAGTCTTGAGGATCTCCACCGTGTCGCGGCCCGCATCGCGGAAGCAGTATTGGCCCTCTTGCGCCGCCGCCACATCTGGCTGGATGAGTTGGATGAAGAAGAAGATCCCGTGGCCCAGCGCAGCGAGTCGCTGGCGGGCATGGCGAAGGCCTCCATCGCCGATACCCTGGTGTTTGGATCGGCCGGTGCCAAGCCCGTGCGCCTGCAAGATGCGCGGGTCTGGGTGCCCGAGCAGTTGGAGCGTGCTGGGAAGGCGCTCGGATTTGTACTCGATGCTGAGGTCAGAGTATCGGCTGATAACCGGTTCCATCGGGAGCGGCTGTGCCGCTATCTGCTGCGGCCGCCGTTGGCCAAGGGCCGCCTGCACGAAACCATGGATGGCAAGTACGCCTTCGAGCTGAAAACCCCCTGGCCCGACGGTACCCGCGTGATCTTCTTCTCCGGTGAGGAACTGGTGGCGCGGCTCTCGGCCCTGATACCGCCCCCGCGGATGCATCTGGTTCATTACTTCGGAGTCCTTGCACCCAATGCACGGCTCCGCGGGCTTGTCGTCCCAGAGCCGCCGCCGGCTGATGATCCTGATCCTTGCGGCCACAGTGTGGCCTACAGCGAAACCCGCAATGGAAAAACCATCCGGCGGCGCTGGGTGCCCTGGGCGCAGCTCCTGCTGAAGGTGTTTTCGGTGGATGTCATGGTCTGTTCCAGATGCGATAGCCGCATGCAGCGCATCGCTGTCATCCAGCAGCCCAGCGTCATCGCGGCGATTCTCGACTGTCTCAGCCGGAAGGAGCAGCCGCCCTGAGGTCCAAGCCCCCTCCGCTAGGGCCGTATCTTCATCTGTGGGTTGTTCTTGACCCAGGCGTAGCCTTGGCGCATCGTAGGCCAAACTCTTTGACAACCTGGTTCCAGGCCACGAAAACAGCCGTATGGCACCATCGACACCCATTCAGGAATCGTCTTAGGCCAGAATCCCACTCCACTTTGGGAGACCCGCCCCGTTCACGAAACGAAATGGGGCGTTTGAATCCCCTATCCACCCCAGGAACGAAGCCATAAAAGTCCTAAACCACACTTAGCGGGTTGCACCTAATCATCAGCTCGCGGCGGCGGAGCCGGTAGTTCTGGAGAATACGGTGCCTGGGGCAGGATCTGCATGAGTTGCCTGACGGCATGGGCCAGGGCTGGCAGCTCGGTGGTCACCACCTCCCACACGGTGTCGTTGTCCAGACCGAAGTAGGCATGGGCCAGGTGATCCCTGAAGCCACAGATCATCCGCCAGGGGATGTCCGGGACGGATTCCCTCAGATCCTGGGGGATCTGTTTGGCCGCCTCACCGATGACCTCCAGGTTTCTGATCACGGCATCATAGGCCATGCCATTGGCCTCGAAGGCTTCCTGGGATAGGCCGATGGTGTAGCACTGAACCTTGGCCACTGAGTCCAGGATGTCCTGCAGGAAGAGCCTGGGGTCACGCGACATGGATGAGATCCCGTTCGATGTGGGGCCGCAAGGTCGGTTTCATGGCCTTAGGGGTGACCAGGTCAACCCCGGTGCCCAGGAGCTCCTCCAACTCGAACTGCAGTCCCATGAAGGCACGGAAGCGGGTCCGCCCCTCGAAGGTCACCAGCACATCGATATCGCTGCCTGGTCCTGCCTCGTCCCTCGCCACGGAGCCGAAGAGGGCAAGCTCCTGAACGCCAAAGCGTTCCCTGAGCCCCGGCAGGGCCTCATGAAGAATCTGCAGCACTTCCTGGCGGTGCATGGCGAGCCTCTGGTTCATTGTGGCCTCGGGCCCTCCTCGCGACAAACGCTATCCCACCTCAAGCGAGGCTACGGATTCCACCGCCTACAACCCATCGGATTACACTGGACCCATGGACAAACCCACCACCCTCCATGTCGACAAGCCCTGGGGCTCCTTCGACCAGTACGCCCTGAACACGCCCTGTACGGTGAAGATCCTCACCTGCAACCCCGGGCAGAAGCTGAGCCTCCAGCGGCACAGCCACCGCGGGGAGCTCTGGGTGGCGCTGGATCCGGGGGTGGTGGTGGATCGTGACGGGGAGGAGTTGCGCCCCGATGTAGGGCAGGAGATCTGGCTGCCCCTGGGGAGCACCCATCGTCTCCGTTGCGACGCTGGGTCGGCCCATCCGGTACGGGTGCTGGAGGTCAGCTTGGGCGTCTTCGACGAGGCCGATATCGAGCGTCTCCAGGATGACTACGGACGCCGCTGATCCTGATTTGCTTTTAAGAACCGGGGATCACCACTGTCATGGACAATGGTTGGTATGAGACTGGAACTCAGGCCTGGAATGGTGCGCCCCGTGATCCTGCTTGGGGCCACCCTCCCGGTGTTGGCCCAGAGCGGCGGGGAGATCCTGGCGCGGGTGGACCTGCTCCGGCATCCCTGGCCGGTCTTCACGGTGGAGCTGACCCTGAAGGCTCCGGGTCCCTCTCAGCGGTGGAAAGTTTCAGCCAGGGAGAACGGAGATGCTCGACTGGACGGCCTCTCCCCGAAGGAAAAGGGCCGGGCGGTGCTGCTCCTCGGCGACCAGATGTGGCTGCTGCTGCCAGGTTCAAAGCGGCCAGTGAAGGTCACGCCGCAGCAGCGCATGATGGGTTCCGCCGCCGGTGGAGATGTGGCCAGGACAAGGTTCCGCGAGGACTACACAGTGCAGTCGCTGGTCCAGGAAGACCTGGATGGGCGGGACTGCTGGCGGCTGGAGCTCGCGGCGAGACGCCCTTCCCTGAGCGCGCGCCAAGCGGTCCTCTGGGTGGCGAAGGAGGGGCAGCTGCCGCTCAAGGCGGAGTTCCATCTTGCTTCGGGAAAACTGGCCCGAACCGCTTTGTTCGGTCCCCCGGTCCAAGCCCACGGCCGGTCCGTACTCTCGATGATGGTGCTCGAGGAACCTTCGGGGGCCCGAGCCGAACTGACCTTCAGCAACTGGGGCCGCGGTGGGGTGGATCCCGCGGCGTTCGAGTTGCCCAGTGCGGATCAGTGATAGACTTGCCGGTGAGGTGCCCGGAAGGGCTTCCCGCCACCAATCGTCCCACCACCTGACACCAGTCCCGCCTTCGGGACTCCCGCTCAACCACCCCACCACTCGAAACCCCGCCAAACTTACCCTCTCGAAGCGCCCGTACCTCCGGGCGCTTCTTTTATGCTCTCCGGGGGTTCCCCCCGCAGCGCATGCGCTGCGGAGATCTAAGGGCGCGCTGCGCGCACACCCCCGGACCCCCGCGCAGAAGCCCGGCGAAGCCGGCCTTCTGCTTTTCCCTATCAGGAGGCCGCGTCCGGCGGGAGGCTCCGCCTCCGCGACGAAGGAGCGGGAGCGGCTTCCGGGGGAGGCCGTGATAGGCGGAGGGCGCTGCGCGCCTCCATGTGACGCAACGCGAAGCGTTGCTCCCACTCGCCTCCGGCTCATGGACATGACCTTAGATCCCGGTCAACGCATGTGTTGACCGGGGGAGGCTCCGACTCCAGGGCTCAATGCTTGGTTGATTCGGCCTTGGCGCCGTGTTCCGCGCCCTTTCCCTCCGGATTGGCCTTGTCCTTCTCCCGCGGCTGGGCCTTCTGGTGCTTGGTCTCGGCGGCTTCGCTGGCGGCGGAGACCACGACGATGGAGATGCGGCGGTTCTGGGGATCCTTGGGCTCCTTGCCTTCAAGGGGGATGGTGTCCGCGTAACCCGTCACGCGCCGGACCTGGCCCGGACGGAGTCCACCTGCGGCGCTTTCCATCACACGGCGGGCGGCGTTGGCCCGCTCGGCACTCAGCTCCCAGTTCGAGTAGGCCTTGTTGGAATACTGCTGGCTGTCGGTGTGGCCACCGATCACGACCCGATTCGGCAGCTTGCCGAGTTCCCTGGCGATCTCCTTGAGAATGGACATGGTATAGCTCTTGAGGGTGGCGCTGCCGGAATCGAAGAGCACTTGGGCTGCCTTGTCCTGGATCTGGATACGCAGCCCTTCATCCGTGAAGTCCATGCTGATCTGATCCTGGAAGGCCTGGAGCAGCTCATCCTGCTGGAAGGCCTTCTCGATGGCTTCCGCAGTGGCCTCCATGACCTTGTGTTCCTCCTCGGCGGCACCGGGATTCTCCGCAGTCGTGTCGGAACCGCCATCCCCATCGGGGCCAGGAGCCATGCCCCGGCCACCAGGCAGGATGCCCTTACCGTGGTTGGCCAGGATCTCCTTGCCCCGTTCGGTGTTGAAGAAGTTGGCGTCCTGGAACATGCCCGCGATGCCCGCCTTGGTGTTCTTGTCGGCGCTGCTCAGCAGCCACATCAAGAGGAAGAAGGCCATCATGGCGGTCACGAGGTCCGCGTAGGCCACCTTCCAGGCACCGCCATGGGCCGCCGCATGGCCACCCTTCTTCTTGACGAACTTGACCTTGGTTTCGGGCGCTTGCTGATCAGCCATCCCGTCACCTCGGCTTGATCTGCCGGACCACTTCCTCTAGCTCACCCGAGCCTGGCCGCTCGGTGGAGGGGATGTTGCGCCGGGCGAACTCCACGGCGGTGATGGGCGCGGCCCCATTGCCGAAGCTGGTGAGACCGGAGCGGATGCAGTTGAAGTAGTAGGCCTCCACCGCGTTCACGGCATCGATGTTCTTGGCCAGGGGCTGGAACACCCCATAGGCGAGCAGGATGCCAAGGAAGGTGCCCACCAGGGCCGCGCCGACCTTGCCGCCGATGATGTTGGGCGGCTGATCCAGGAAGCCCATGGTGATGACCACGCCCATGACGCAGGCCACGATACCGAAGGCGGGGAAGGCATCGGCGAGGTTGCCCATGGCGGTGCCGGGCGCCGCGTTCTCGGCGTGGTGGACATCCAGCTCCGCGTCCATGACCAGATCGATCTCATCCATCTTGGCGCTGCCGTTGATCAGCAGCTTCATGGAATCGCAGAAGAAGTCCATGGCGTGGTGATTGTGGG
>CAIYNT010000093.1 GCA_903927605.1 uncultured Holophagaceae bacterium | reverse complement strand
GGCGCTCGATCCGCGTTTACACATGACACCGGACGGCGAACCCGAGGAAGTCAGTGAAGAGGTACTCTCCTATCTGTCCGGTCTCATCTGTTTTGAGCAGGACGAACTGTCGAGCTACTATCGCATCCTCGGTCCACTGCCTCTCCTTACGCCCGAGGAAGAACTGCATTTCAGCCGGATGTGGACAGAATCAAGGAATCCAGAAGGGCTTGATGGGCTAGTCAAGGGCAATCTGCGCTACGTCGTCCGTGAGGCCAGGAAGTTCCCCCGTAACGGGCTGGACCTAGGTGACCTGATAAGCGAGGGAAACCTCGGATTGATCGAAGGTGCGAAACGCTTCGACCCGACCCGGGAGAATCGGTTCCTGACTTATGCCTCCTGGTGGGTACGTCAATCCATATTCCGGGCACTTGCCGAGTATGGAAGTGGCATCCGGGTCCCCCAAAAGGTAGCCGGTTCCCTGTATCAGCTACATCGCCTCACTGCTCAGTTAGAGCAGGATCTTGGGCGCATCCCACTTGAAGAAGATGTCCTGAAGTCAGGGCTGTTCACTCACTCTGAATTGAATCACCTCAATAAAGTGCAGCAGTCGGTCACACTCATGAGGCTGGATGAAATCGAATGCGGACCTTGCACCCTCACTCGAGGATTCCCGTATCCAAGCACCCATTACATCCCTATGGAGCAGCCTGTCCTTGAGCAGGATGGTGCCATTCTTGAATTGGCACTGAGGATCCTCAGCTCAAAGGAGCGCGTGATCATCAATCGGCATTTCGGCCTGGATGGAGCAGAGGAAGAAACCCTCGATGATATTGGCCAGTCCTTCTCTCCACCCATCAGCCGGGAGCGGGTACGCCAGATTGAAAGTCGCGCACTATCCAGGATCGGGAGCAGATTCCCTCATTTGAGGGACCAGCTTAGGGCTAACCAGCCATCCTTCCTCGTTCCCACACCAAGGCTCCCGTTGCAGGAGGATGATGATGAGTGCGAGTAGGTCAAGGCATGCACCACCCCGGGCTTCTGCGATGGTCGAGTCTCTGCGCGGTCTGGGCTATTCAGCTCCCACTGCGATTGCGGACCTGATCGATAACAGCATTTCAGCCCGCGCCAGGACTGTTGAACTCCACTTCATATGGGATGGAGCTGCCTCCTACATTCGCATCCTGGATGATGGCTGCGGGATGACACCAGAAATCCTCGACAGTGCAATGCGCCTTGGAGCGAGGAACCCGCTGGATCCGAGATCCCCGGAGGACCTCGGAAGATTTGGTCTCGGCCTTAAGACAGCATCGTTCTCGCAGTGCAGGCGTTTGACTGTGGCCTCCACCGCGAATGGAACACAGGACTGCCTCCGATGGGACCTGGATGTGCTTGCTGAGAGCCAGGACGACGGGTGGTATCTCCTTGAAGGTCCGCACCCCGGGTCAGAAAAGCTGCTTGATCCGCTAAAGGGCCGAACTGATGGAACCCTGGTCCTCTGGGAACGGCTTGATCGCCTCGTCACTCCAGGATTCGGCCAACAGGACTTCCTGGATTTGATCGATCACGTCGAGCAGCACTTGGCCATGGTCTTCCACCGGTACCTCGAGGGCTCTTCCCCTCGCCTCTCCATCTTGATAAATGGAAAGGCGGTGGGCCCTTGGGACCCCTTCCTTGCAAGCCATGCAGCCTCTTTCCCGTCCCCGGAGGAACCCCTGCGGGGCAGCAGCGGCACCGTGCTTGTCCAGTCCAATGTCCTCCCCCACAAGGACAAGCTTGAAAGGGCAGTCCACGACCGCGCCGCCGGTCCTGACGGATGGACAGCCCAGCAAGGCTTCTACGTTTACAGAAACAAGCGTCTGCTCGTATCCGGTAGCTGGTTGGGCCTGGGACCCGGGAAGCCATGGAGCAAAGAGGAAGCCTTCAGGCTGGCTCGAATCAGGGTGGACATCCCGAACTCTGCTGACGCCGAATGGCGGATAGACATCCGGAAGTCCGAAGCCCGACCTCCCGCAGCCCTCCGTCCGCGCCTCACAAAGCTGGCAGAAGATGCACGGGAGAAGGCTCGCCGCGTCTTCGCTCATCGCGGGGAGCAGCCCAGAGCAGAGAGCCAACCAATCCTTCAGGCATGGAGGGCAGACCGATTGTCCGACGGTATTCGGTATCGGATCGAAGAAACTCATCCGGCAGTGCAGGCGGTGCTGGAGCAGGCCGGAACTCTACTGCCAGCCGTGAAGTCCATGCTCCGTGTGATTGAGGAAACTGTGCCAGTCCAGCGAATTTGGCTGGACACCACGGAGACTCGGGAGACTCCCCGGAATGCCTTCTCGGGGGCCCCTTCCGAAGCCATCCTGGAAGTTCTTGGCGAGCTTTTCCAGGGCATGTTGAACAGAGGGATGGATGCCGCGTCTGCCATTCAGAAGCTCTTACAGACTGACCCATTCCACAAATTTCCCGACCTTGTCGCTTCCCTGAGGGAAGGCGCGGAGGAGAAGAAGTCATGAGAAGCGATGCACGTTCGGGGCAATCCGAAGTAATCAGGACTGTCCAGGGGATGCTGTTCTCGATTCTGGACAGGAGCTCGATCACGCCAACCGTCATAGGCGAAAAGATTGACCGCGTACTCCTGATGGAACCCAGCTGGGGAGAGGGCCTCGATAGGGGAGCAGTAACGGATGAACTCATTCGAAGGTTCAGCCTGTGGATCGGAAAGGATGCCCTTCTCTCGGATGCTTACGGGCATGTCCCATGGCTCAGCGCTGACAGGCGAAAGGAGCGCCGATACTGGAACCGTTACGAGGAATGGCTGGATCGGAAACTGCCTCGGATAGCCGTGGATGCCCTGGACCTCGCCTCTGAGAACATCCTCGATCAGCTCGAGGATCCTCAACGGAATGGCACCTGGGACAGGCGCGGTCTTGTTGTCGGACATGTCCAGTCCGGCAAGACGGGGAACTACACCGGTTTGATCTGCAAGGCTGCCGATGCTGGATACAAGATCATCATCGTACTCGCAGGGCTCCACAACAATCTGCGGTCCCAGACTCAAATGCGTCTGGACGAAGGCTTCCTGGGGTTCGAGACCCAGCCTGGGGACCAGGGACACACACCCATCGGAGCCGGGGTCTTCGATCCAGACCCAGGGATAGCACCAGACTACGCCACCAACCGTATGGAATCCGGCGATTTCAATCCTTCCAACACTCGAAACTTCGGAATCACTCCCGATCGGCGGCCTTGCCTGTTTGTCGTAAAGAAGAACAAGACTCCTCTCCAGAGGCTTCATCGTTGGCTTTCGACACGGGTGGCAGACTCGACAAGCGCCGATACCGGCCGGAAGATCATCACCAACCTTCCGCTTCTCCTTATCGACGATGAAGCAGACCACGCATCCGTGGATACTGGCGAGCAGGCATTCAATCCGGACGGATCTCCAGACGAGGAGCATTCCCCAACGGTAATCAATAAACTCATCCGGAGAATCCTCCACACCTTTACACGCTCGGCTTACGTCGGTTATACGGCCACACCCTTCGCGAACATCTTCATCCATGACAAAGGGACCACGCGCAGCGAAGGTCCTGACTTGTTCCCTTCAGCCTTCATCTACAACCTCGCCGCGTCATCCGAATACATCGGACCGGCAAAGGTATTCGGCACTCAGGGTCCGGAAGGCCGCACCGGCCAGATGCCGGTATTGAGAGTCATTCGGGACCACATGGCACCCGATGGCATGAGCGGCTGGATGCCTGTACGGCATAAGAGCAGGCATGTCCCACTTCACGAAGGACAGGACAACTTGCCTCCCACGCTAGTGGAGGCCATAGATGCATTCGTGCTCGCTTGCGCGGCCCGTCGAGTCCGGGGACAGGAGAAGGAGCATGCATCCATGCTGATCCACGTCACGAGGTTCAACCTTGTGCAGGAACATGTTCTCAGACAGGTCTCGGAACATATTCGGACGATGAAGCAGCGCATCGATCGGAGAATCAATCACCAGTCCATCCTGGACAGACTTGAGCACCTGTGGATTAGCGACTTCTCAACCACGACGCGCCAGATCGCCTCCGATCACCCCGTCCTCTGCAAGCAATCACCTGAAGACTGGAATGACATTGCCGCTGCAATCCCGAATGCCTTGGACGAAATCAAGATACGGACGATCAATGGAACTGCCAAGGACGCCCTGGACTACGCCGATGCAGGGACTCTTGGGCTCAAGGTGATCGCCATCGGTGGAGACAAGCTGTCCCGCGGGCTCACCCTCGAAGGGTTGTGCGTGAGCTATTTCCTGAGGGCGTCGAGGATGTACGACACCCTCATGCAGATGGGACGGTGGTTCGGGTATAGGCCCGGTTATGTGGATCTCTGCCGACTGTATACGACGGAAGAACTGATCGAATGGTTCGGCCACATCGCAGATGCATCCGAGGAGCTCCGGGAGGAGTTCGACATCATGGTGAACTCTGGAGAAACCCCGAAAACTTATGGGCACAAGGTCGCCTCGCATCCCGTCCTCATGGTGACTTCCCGCCTAAAGATGAGGTCGGCCAAGGATCTTTGGCTTTCCTTCAGTGGTGAGGTTCTTGAAACCGTCGTGTTCTTCAAGGAGAAACCACACCTAAAGCGGAACTGCGATGCTCTAGTTCACCTGATATCCCAGATGGGTCCTCCCTTTGAGGAGAACCCGAAACGGTTACGCCTTGGCAAAGACCAGGAATGGAAGGGCTACTTGTGGGAGGGTGTGGATCCCGGCCATGTCTGCGGATTCCTCGACGCATATGTCACTCATGGGGACGCACACAAGGTCAACAGCGCCCTGATCTCAGAGTTCATTCAGTCCATGAACTCAGCTGGCGAGTTGACCTCATGGACGGTAGCCTTGATCGGGGGTGGTGAAGGCAGAGTCGAATCCTTCGGTGGACTATCGGTTGACACCCTCAGACGAAAAGATCTGAAGAGACACGATCGGTACACCATCGGGCGACTGCTCTCACCAAGGGATGAGGCCATCGATCTGTCGGACAAGGAATGGCAGTCTGCTTGCGCTGAAACCGTACTTGCCTACGTCTCCGATCCCGCACGGATGAGCGGAAATCCGGCCCAGGGGCAACCATCGACACCGAACGGACCGTCTATCCGCAAGATAAGGGGGCAAGGCCATCCTGAGCGTGGACTTCTGCTCTTGTACGCTTTGGATCCAGCCAAGGCGGAGCTCGGGGAGGTTGCGGAGGACCTTCCCCCGGTGATCGGTTTCGGGGTCAGCTTCCCTTCCAGCAAGTCCGGAAGGAAGGTGCGCTATGCCGTCAATACCGTCATGTGGCGACAGTGGGAGCGTGAATATGACTTCACGGAGTGAGATGGAATCCCTCAGAACGGCTTGGCGTGCCCTTGAGGATTGTGGACCGGCAGAGGGCTGGAGCACGATCGAAATCTGGCGTTCAGGCAAGCTGCGGCTGCTTGCTGGCCGCCAATTCCCTGACCGAGCTGAGGCCGTACTGGTAGGTTTCCCTTCTGTCTCCATCCCCCATGGGATCCAGCTGCCCGCGGGAAGGGGTTTCCTGGTTCTTCAGCCTATCCTTGCCGAAGCGGGCCCAGCTGCCTCATGGCTTGCGCTCGTCAGGAAATCAACGGGTGGTCTTGAGCTCTTCGCAGCCATGGCTGAGGACATCGCCGCCCTTTTGTGCTCCATGGAAAGATCAGGGGAGCGGGAAATCCTGGGTGCGACACTTGAACGTATCCGCGCCTGGCAAGCATTCATGGAGCGCGAGTCACCGGAGTTGATGAGCCGGGAAGTCGAGCTTGGTTTATTCGGCGAACTTCTCGTTCTTCGGGCCTCCCTTGATGCTGGCGTCCCCGCAGAGGAGATCCTGAAGTCCTGGCAGGGCCCGATGGATGGCCTTCATGACTTTGAATTCAATGCGGGCGCTATTGAGGTGAAAAGCACTACCGCCTCCGCCGGCTTCATGGCCACTATCGCCTCCCTGGATCAGCTTGACTGCACGCAGGTTCAGGCTCTCTTCCTTGCGGCTGTTCGTCTCTCTATGAGTGAGCAGGGGCAGACCCTTCCTGAACTGATCGATCAGATCCACGAACGCATCGCCGAGACTTCGGCATCTCCAATGTTCTCTGCTCGGCTGCTATTCGCCGGTTTCCATTCAGGAATAAGGTCACAATTCCAGAGGAAATACATTGAGAGAGGCATCACAGTTCGAAAAGTCGATACGACCGATTCGGTCATGACCCGAGGTTCCGTGCCTCCCGCAGTGAAAGAGGCCAGGTATGTCCTGGATCTCGAGCTTCTCCCTCCGGGAGAAGATGGAATGATTACAGCCCTCGAACGACTTGGAGTGATCTGATCATGGAACTGATCGATTTCCTGCGACATACCAAAGCCCGTGTAAATGACCAGGCAAGGGAGCGGCTGGTAGATCCTGGCGCCGGATACCCGTTCGAGGAATCAGTCTTCACTGAGGTCGTGATGGAGCACCTCGAAGACATCGGGATGACATACGAGCCCCAGGTCTGCCATCTCGATTCAAAGATCAGCAATGCGCGCCTACGACTCAGTGGGTACTCCATCTCACAAGACCTAGAACGGGTCGACCTGTTCGTAAGTCTGTATTCCGGGGCAGAGGAGCTGACTACAATTCCCGACTCCGCCACCAAGGATGCGGCGATGCAGTGTCTCCGCTTCCTGGCGCGCTGTGCTGACGGACGGTTGATGAAGGGCATGGAATCAGCGAATCCCGCTTATGATCTCGTTGTCAATCTCAACCACTCCTACCCGACGTTGAACGAAGTCCGAATCTTCGTCATCACGGACTCCGTGGCTAAATCCAAGCGTTTCACCCCACAGGATGTTGGGGGGCGCACGATCAAGCTCGAGGTGATGGATATAGAGCGGCTCCATAGGCACTGGTCAGAGGGCAAGCCGCGAGAGGAGATCATCGTTGATTTCAGGACAGTCTGCGGGGGGCCTGTTCCATGCGTCTATATTCCAGGAGAATCCACCGGATGCGACTACGCGCTCACGGTGTTTCCTGGCGAGGCACTTCGACACGTGTACGAAAAGTTCGACGCTCGTCTGCTCGAGGCCAATGTTCGTTCCTATTTGAGCGCCAAGGGGCGCGACAGCAACAAAGTGAACAGCGGGATCCGCAAGACCCTTCTGGAGGCGCCGGAGCATTTCATTGCTTTCAACAACGGGATCGTGGTGATTGCAGACCATGTGGAACTCGGAAGGCTAGATGACGGCAGCCTAGGAATCCTCTGGATGAAAGGGCTCCAGATCGTCAACGGTGGCCAGACCACGGCTTCCATCTATTTCACGAAGAAGAAAAATCCTTCTGTGGATTTGTCAAGAGTCCGGATACCTGCAAAGGTGATCATATTCAAGGATGTTAAGAAGGATCAGGAGGAGGCCCTGATCACTTCCATCTCGCGCTTTGCGAACAGTCAGACCGCTGTGAAGATCTCGGATCTGTCCGCGAACAAGCCGTTCCACATCGAGCTCGAGAAGCTTGCCACCACGATTTTCTGTCCGGATGGGGAGAGCCGCTGGTACTACGAGCGGGCTGCTGGAAGTTACAACGTCATGCTGGCCCAAGCCGGCGAGGGGACAGCGAAACAACGGCAGCTCCAGAAGATGATCCCCAGTACCAGGAGGATCACCAAGCCGGAACTGGCGAAGTACCTCAACTGCTGGGAGGGTCGGCCACACGTCGTGAATCACGGGGCGCAGAAGAACTTTGAACGCCTCATGTCGGAATTGGATATGCGCGAAGAGGCTGGCATTCCGATACTCCCAGATGCAGCGGAGTACAAGCGAATGATTGCAACGGCCATCGTCTACAAGCGTTCCTATGCCGCCATCAAGCCCCTGTTCCGTGCCGACCAGTCACAAATCACGACCTTCACGGTCGCGCTGTTG
>CAIYNT010000092.1 GCA_903927605.1 uncultured Holophagaceae bacterium | reverse complement strand
CCCTTCGTGGTCTTTGTGGTCTTCGTGGTTAAATTCATTCGGTGCTCGCCTCGGCCTCGGCCACCGGTTTCCCCTTCACTGCGCCGGTCATGAGGCTGGCGCTGGCGACATCGATGGCGCAGCCGCTGCCCTTGAACTTGATATCCTGCACCAAACCATTTTCAACGATGAGGGTCAGATCAAGCTCATCCCCACAGAGCGGGTTGTGGCCCTCGGCGTGGTGGGTACAAGGCTCCAGTTTCCCGAAGTTCCGGGGCTTCTTGTTGTGCTCCAGAATCACCTGTTGGTACAGCTCGCGCGGATCGCTCATCGGCTTGTTCCAATGCCTGAAAAGACTTCACCACGAAGACGGAAAGACCACGAAGAAAAGAAAGGTCCTCCTTCGTGGTCATGGTGGTCTTCGTGGTTCAAGTTTTTCATTTGAACAGCTCGATGGCTTTGAGGACTGCGGAGACGAGGACATCCACCTCTTCGCGGGTGTTGAAGTAGGCGAAGGAGGCCCGGGTGGTGGCGGGAACGTTGAACCGCGCCATGACGGGCTGGGCGCAGTGGTGGCCGGCGCGCACCACCACGCCTTCACCGTCCAGCAGGCTGCCCATGTCGTGAGGGTGGATGCCGTCCACCACGAAGGAGATGACGCTGGCTTTTTGCTCCGCCGTGCCGAGGATGCGCAACCCTGGGATGCACGTCAGGCGCTCGGTGGCGTAGACCAGCAGCTCGTGTTCGTGGACGGCGATCCGGTCGAGGCCCAGGGCCGTCAAGTAGTCAATGGCCGTGCCCAGGCCGATGGCGGCGGCGATGGGTGGTGTGCCCGCCTCGAACTTGCCCGGGGCGGCCATGTAGGTGGTCTTCTCCCAGGTCACGGAACGGATCATGCTGCCGCCGCCATGCCAGGGCGGCATGGCTTCGAGATGGGCCAGCTTGCCGTACAGCACACCGATGCCCGTGGGTCCCGAGAGCTTATGGCCGCTGAACACATAGAAGTCCGCGTCCAGGTCCTGCACGTCCACCTGGAGGTGGGGCACCGCCTGGGCGCCATCCACGAGCACGGGCACCCCCTTGGCGTGGGCCCTGGCGATGATCTCCCTCACGGGGTTCACGGTGCCGAGGACATTGCTGACGTGAACCACGCCCAGGAGCTTCGTCCGGTCTGTAATGAGTTCATCGAGCGATTCCAGGATCAGCTCACCCTCGTCGGTCATGGGGATGACCTTGATGGAGGCGCCCTTCTCCTCGGCCAGCATCTGCCAGGGCACGATGTTGGCGTGATGTTCCATGGCCGAAAGCAGGATCTCGTCGCCTTCCTTCACCATCATGCGGCCGAAGGTCTGGGCCACCAGATTGATGGCCTCCGTGGTGCCGCGGGTCCAGACAATCTCCCGGCTGGAGCCAGCCCCGATGAAGCGGCGCAACTTCTCCCGGGCGGCCTCAAAGTGATCGGTGGCCAGCTGGCTCAGGGTGCTCACGCCGCGATGGACGTTGGTGTGTTCCTCCCGCTCGTACTGGGCCATGCGCTCGATGGCTGGCAGCGGCATCTGGCCGCTCACGGCGCTGTCGAGGTAGACCACGGGCTTGCCGTTGAGTACCCGGGACAGCAGGGGGAAGTCCTTGCGGATAGCCGTCACGTCCAGGGGCTGCAAGGCCGTGCTCATGACAGGTGCGATGGCAGGGCTTTGCCCTGGCATCGTGCGGGGGGCCCCGGGGGGGACATCGCGAGTGATAGCGAGCAGGCGGTCCCCCTCGGTCATGATAAATCTCCCAGGGAACCGGCCTGCGTGCGGGCCATGACGAGCTGGCGCAGTGAGCGGCGCAGGCTGGTCACGGGAATGCGGTTGAGCACATCCGCCGCAAAGCCGTAAGTGAGCAGGTTCCGCGCATCGTCGGCGTTCAGGCCGCGGCTCTGCAGGTAGAACAGCTCCTCGGGGTCGAGCTGGCCTACCGTTGCGCCATGGCTGCACTTCACGTCGTCCGCGTAGATCTCCAGCTGGGGCTTGGTGTCCACCCGGGCAGACTCGGACAGCAGCAGGTTGCGGCTCTGCTGTCGGGCATCCGTGCCCTGGGCCCTGGGGGCGACCAGGACCTGGCCATTGAAGATGGCTCGGGCCTTCCCATCAACGATGCACTTGTGGAGCTGGTGGCTGGTGGTGTGGGGCTCGGCGTGGAGCATGAAGCTGTGGGTGTCGGCCACCTGGTGACCCTCCAGCAGGGCCAGGCCATCCAGGCTGGCCTCCGCACCCTCCGCCAGGCGCACCCAGGGCTGCTGCCGGGAGAGCCGCGCTCCGAAACTGAGGGTGCGCGAGTGATACTGACCGCCTTTGGCGACTTCGGCCTTGAGGGTGCCCAGGTGGAAGGCCTCTTCGCTCTCCCGCTGCACCCGCTCGTGGTGCAGGATGGCCCCCTCGGCCAGGTGAATCTCCACCACGGGGCAGCTCAGGTAGGTGCCCAGGCCGTGGTGCTCTTCCACCAGTTTCAGCTCGGCACCGCGTTCCAGCACCACGAGGATCCGCGGGAAGACGGCGACGGGCGTATCCGCCTTCGTGATGAAGAGCAGGTGCAGGGGCAGGGCCACCTTCATGTTCTTGGGCACCAGGAGGACGGCGCCGTCCTCGAAGCGGGCGGTGTTGAGATCCTCGAACAGCCCTTTCTCCGAGCCGTTCTCCAGGCAGCCCAGGCTGTGGCAGGCTTCGCTGGCGGTGGACAGGGGCAGGAAGCGCACCCCGGCCGGAACTGAGGAGGCGCAGCTGGCGTGGGGCGCGTGGTGGCCGTTCACGAAGACCTGGCGGGTGCCCACCATCTCGGGCAGCAGATGACCGCTGATGTCCACAGTGGCACGGGGGGCGGGGCCGAAACTGATGGTGGTCAAGGCCTTCAAGTCCGTATATTTCCAGTCCTCGTCCGCAGTTTTGGGCAGGTCGCGATCCGCCAGCCGGACCTCAGCCGCCCGGCGCAAGTCGGTCCATTCGGCGGGTCTCGGGGCGGCGAGCAGATCCGCGAGGAAACTATTGGCGACAGCCAAGGTCATCGCACGCCCCCGGCGGCGGCCTCTTCCAGCACCCAGTCGTAGCCGCGCTCCTCGAGTTCGAGGGCCAGCTCCTTGCCGGCGCTCTTCAGGATGCGGCCCCCTGAGAGCACATGGACGAACTGGGGCTGAACGGTCTCCAGGATGCGCGGGAAGTGGGTGATGATGAGCAGGGCCCGGTCAGGGCGCTGGAGCTTGTTCACCGCGTCGCCCAGCACGCGCAGGGCATCGATGTCCAGGCCGCTGTCCAACTCGTCGAGAATGGCGAGCTTGGGTTCGAGCACGGCCATCTGGAGGATCTCGTTGCGCTTCTTCTCGCCGCCGGAGAAGCCTTCGTTGAGGCTGCGATCGAGGAATTCCTCCTTCATGGCCACGAGCTTGATCTTCTCGTGGATGAAGTCGTCAAACTCCAGCGGATCAAGTTCATCCCGGCCCTCGGCCTCGGCCTTCTTGTTGTAGGCCAGGCGCAGGAAAGAGGCGTTGCTCACGCCTGGCACCTCGATGGGGTGCTGGAAGCCCATGAAGATGCCAGCTCGGGCCCGGGCATCGGGTTCGAGCTCAAAGAGGTTCTGCCCCTCGAACAGCACCTCGCCACTGGTGACTTCGTAGGATGGATGGCCGGCCAGCACCTTGCCCAGGGTGGACTTGCCCGACCCGTTGGGCCCCATGATCGCGTGGATCTCCCCCGCCTTGATCTCCAGGTCGATCCCCTTCAGCACCGGCGTGCCGTTGATCGAGGCGGTGAGGTTCCTGATGCTCAGCATTCCATCTCCAAAACAGACTGATTAACCACGAAGACCACAAAGACCACGAAGAAATGATTGAAGGAAGACTTGCTCATTTCGTGGTCTTCCTGTCTTCGTGGTGGATCTTTTTCATCCCACACTTCCTTCAAGTTTGAGCGAAAGCAACTTGGTGGCTTCGACGGCGAACTCCATGGGGAGCTCGCGGAAGACGTCCTTGCAGAAGCCGTTGATGATCATGCT
>CAIYNT010000091.1 GCA_903927605.1 uncultured Holophagaceae bacterium | reverse complement strand
CGAAGGGCGCGGCCCCAGGATGGGCCGCGTGAGGATCCCCTCTTTAGCCGCCGTAGAATAACAACCCATCCAGCGGGCTGCTCACACCCCGGCCGCCCTTGTTCACGACGTGGGTGTAGATCATCGTCGTGGCCACGTCCTTGTGGCCCAGCAGTTCCTGGACCGTACGGATGTCGTGGCCTGCCGTCAGCAGATGGGTCGCGAAGCTGTGCCGCAGCACATGGGGCGTGACAGGCTTGGCCAGTTCGGCCCGACGCGCCGCCTCCCGCACGGCCCGCTGCACGCTTTCGGGGAAGAGGTGGTGGCGGCGCGTGCGGCCCGAGCGCGGATCCAGCGAGCGTACGGCGGACGGGAAGACCCACTGCCAGCCCCACTGGCGGGCGGCGCCCTTGTATTTGGCGGCCAGGGCGTCCGGCAGGAACACCTCGCCAAAGCCCTCGGCCAAATCCTTCTCGTGCAGGGTCTTCACCTTGGCCAGGTGGGCCCGCAGGGGCGCGGCCAGCCGCTCGGGCAGCATGGTCACGCGGTCCTGGTCCCCCTTGCCCGAGCGGACGGTGACCTCAAGGCGCTCGAAGTCCAGGTCCTTCACCCGCAGGCGCAGGCCCTCCAGCAACCGCAGGCCCGTGCCGTACAGCAGGGCCGCCGCCAGGCCCATGGTGCCGTCCAGCTGGTCCAGCAGGCTGCGCACTTCACCGGGGCTCAGCACCACCGGCAGGCGGCGCCGCTCCTTGGCCTGCACCACCTCGTTCAGCCAGGGCAGATCCACCTCCAGCACCCGCTTGTAGAGAAAGAGCAGGGCCGCCTTGGCCTGGTTCTGCGTCGAGGCCGACACGTGGCGCTCCACCGCCAGGTGCGACAAGAAGGCCTGCACCTCCGCCGCCCCCAACTCCTTCGGGTGCCGCTTGCCGTGGAAGAGGATGAAACGGCGCGCCCAGTCCACATAGGCCTCTTCGGTATTCAGGCTCATGTGCCGGACGCGCAGCGTCGCCCTAAGCTGGTCCAGTAGCCTTGGTGCGCGGGCGGTCGGAGAGAGGGCTTCCATCCGGAAAATTTTACATTTGCCTAATTGCCGTTGTCGAGAAATAGACTTCCTGTTTCAATGCATCCAATTGTTCATCCCTCCTTATCCAGTACCAGCCCCCTCTCAAGCTGGTCGCATAATTCAAAGTTAGGCGTCCGATCAACATGTCCCTGTCCCTACGGCGAGCCACCATTTTTGTAATGGCCCCCAATGAAGCAGACCCACCTGACTACAAGTGGGTCATGGCCTGGTTGGCTAAATGGGGTAGCGCCGTGGTGGTAGCTGACTATTCAACAGGCGGCTACGAGCACACTTGGGACGTGGAAGGTCCTCAGGAAGCCATCGCGGAAATTCCTGGTGGATTGCTTTGCGCCAGCACATGGTCTGGAATTAGTTAAACCTTCCAGGTGGTTCGTGAATCACAATAGGCCATAACCCAATGCCCTACCCACGCCTAACCCTCCGCTCAAGTCGGACCCCGCCTGCATTGCCTTCCGCTCTCTCTCAACATTTCGCTAACTCGGCTCCGCTCATCGTCTCGGTGCAGGCGTGGCCGCTTAGCTTCATTCGTTAGGCGCCATCACCACTCCTCATTCATTCCATTCCCAACAGGAGAAACAATGAGAATCCGATTTTCAGCGTTCGTTCTTCCTCTTGCCCTTGCACTGCCAATCGTATGTGATGCACAGGAAGACTCCACGAAACTAGCTCAGAACGCGGCACAAGCTTGGCTTGCTCTTACCGACAGCAACCAATACGCACCGAGTTGGGATAATGCAGCGGAATTCTTCAAAGCTTCCGTGGCAAAGGCATCTTGGGTTGGCGCAATGTCCTCTGCTCGCTCGCCTCTTGGTGCGCTCAAATCTCGAAAACTCAAATCAGCCACCTTCACACGCAATGTTCCGGGTGCGCCTGCCGGTGAGTACGTCGTAATCCAATACGACACTCAGTTCGTGAACAAGGGTTCAGCCATTGAAACAATCACTCCTATGCACGAAAGGGACGGCTCTTGGAAAGTCTGTGGCTACTACATCAAGTAGGTTGTAGGCGCCTAACCCTCAGCTCAACTCGGACCCCGCCTGCATTGTCTTCCGCTCTTTCTCTTCATTCTGATATCTCGGCTTCGTTCATCGCCTCGGTGCAGGCGGGGCCGGTTAGCTCCATTCGTTAGGCCGCCGATGTCCACACTCGAAGGTGGCGATCCACAATCCCTAGTTGGCTCGCCAACCACGTCGCCGTCCACCTTAGAATGTCCCTGGTGCAATTCCTTGTTAGATCCAGGCGTCATTATGTGGAAACTGACAAAACTGGTCTGGCACAAACCAGATGCATCATGGATTGCCAAGAACTGGCTCTTCTCAGGTGATTCCATTCCTTATGACCAAAACCTGGTGAGGTGCCGCCAATGCTCGATCATAGTGCTTGATGGAATAACCTCTTCTTGCCCAAGATGTCATGGCAGTTTTGAATCTGGTGCAATCTTTGGTAACAAACTTGGGTGCTTTTGGAATTCAAAGGGCCAGAAAGCCTCAGTTTTTAAAAGTGATTACCTGGGTGTCGAGTTCTCGGCAAAACACTGCCAGAACTGTAATCGCTATATTCTAGAAACGCCCAACCAAGCATGAGCAACTCGGTCGGCCTAACCCTCCGCTCAAGTCGGACCCCGCCTGCATTGCCTTCCGTTCTCTCTCATCATTTCGCTATCTCGGCTCCGCTCATCGCATCGGCGCAGGCGTGGCCGCTTAGCTTCCTTCGTTAGGCGTCACATGAGCTCTGACAGCATCCATCAGTTTGACGTCCTCCCCACTTCTATACCAAGGATGGTGAGAGTCCGGGGTTAGAAAGGATCTCGATGGGATTCGCGGAAGGAGCCGTAGGCGACTGGAGCGAATCCCATCGTTGCGCCGCTTCGGCTGG
>CAIYNT010000090.1 GCA_903927605.1 uncultured Holophagaceae bacterium | reverse complement strand
GCGTCCGCAGCGACTCGCCTTCGAGCAGTTCCATCACGGCATAGGCAGTGTCATCCACTCGCCCGATGTCGAAGATGCCCGTGATGTTCGGATGATTCAGAGCCGCCACGGCCTTGGCCTCGCGCTCGAAGCGGGCCAGGGCCTCGGGGTGCTTGGCGAGGTGCTCGGGCAGCACCTTCACGGCCACGAAGCGATCCAGCCGCGTATCCTTCGCCTTCCAGACTTCGCCCATCCCGCCCGCGCCCAGGGGCGTGAGGATCTCGTAGGGGCCAAGCCGAGCGCCGGGAGTTAGCGTCATTTCAGGCCCTCGATGAGGTAGAGATCCGAGAGCTTGCGGGTGTGGTTGTATGCGATGAACGAGGCGTCGGGCGTGAGGGCCAGGGTGCGGATCCCCGCCATGCCGCTCGGATTCACGGGCATGATGGTTCGAACATGGGATCGCTCTCCTGTCGCGAGTTCGATGCGGTGTATGTAGGTGGGCAGCCCATCCCGGTTGAATACGTAGATGGAATGCCCATCAGCGGTCCAGCGGGCTGGGATGTCACCCCGCTGGAGCCCCTTCACCTCCACCGGCTCTCCGCCATCGATCGGGAAGACGAACAGGGGATGGTCGAGCCAACCGCCGGTGGTTCTGCCGAGCAGGACAGATCGGCCACCCGGTGATACCCCGTTCAATCCGTTGAAATAGGTGCAGTCGTTTCCTGCGAACTTTTTCAAGTGACCCGTGGCCAGATCGCAGAGCTTCCACTCCTCTGGATCCTGGATGACAGCATGTGTGCCCTGAGGTGTGGGTAGGACAAAGGTGAGAGACCTGCTGCCTCCTGTATTGACCTCCCTGGCTGAGCCGGAATCCACGGGGATGATGGAAGCCACGGACTGGTTGAGCCCGGACAAGGTCAGCACATGACGATCCCCATTCGTGAAGAATGCCGATACCCCCGCGCCCAGCCTTACCGTGAGCGAGCGCTTCAAGTCACGGAGGTATACCGTCCTTCGGTCGGCGGCGCTGGAGCCGTAACCCCCGGCGCCCAGCAGGAGCTTGGTTCCGTCCTGGCTCACATCGAATGTTTCAGTCGCATCGTTCCAGGAGAGTTCCCGCTCACCCGCATCGGGTGCGTCGAGACCCATGCTGCCATTCGACACCATGGAAAGGGATGCGAGCACCTTCCCGTCCGGGGACACGTCGTGGACCTCGAGGAGCCCGGCCTGTTGCATCAACAGCCGCTTGCTCCCATCTGGTCTCATGCCCCAGATGGAAGTGCTGCCGCTCTGGTGCTGGCCGAACCAGATTTCTTTCCCTTCAGGCCCCCAAGCCAGACCCGTGAACCCCACCAGGTCCGCCAGGACGGTTCGTCGGCCCTCGCGGTCAATGAGGACAATGCGCCCATCTCCCTTCACGGGCGAGGACTGTTCGAACAGGACCAGTTGTCCCCCCTGCGGCGATACCCTCGTAGCCCAGAATGCACGGCCCAGACAGCGGGCCAGACGGCTTTGGAAGAAATCCAGGGTGGCTTCCCAGAAGGATGGGACATCGGAATAGATGGACGCCAATCCTGAGCCATCCGGCAGCCAGTCGGCATCCAGGCACTCCTGTAACTCGATACGTTCTGACCCGCCGGGTGTCACACGCACCAGTTGTCCCACTTCGAGATAGGCCCACTGCCTTGGGTTGCGTTTGACAGCCAGCTCCCCGGTAGTCGATACCGCAACCAGGGACGCCCCTTTAAGGCCCAAGCTTCGCGGTTCCAGAGCATCCGGGTTCAACGAATAAACTTCGGGATCGCCACCATGCCACCGAGCACTGAAGACCACTTCACGCGAACCAGGGATGAATCGCGCGGCTTCCACCATCCCCCTGCCATGGGTGAGTCGCCTGATGATGGTCTGGGGTGGGGATGGGGTGAAGCTGGGACTCTGGGCAAAAAGGAGGTCCCGCGCGTTTCCCAGGGTGAAGGCCAAATCCTCGGCATCATGGAATCGCAGCGGGGGTGCTTTCTCCAGGCAGTGGTCAATGATGCGCCGCAAGGCAAGCGGGATGGATTTACCGGTGCCTTCCAAGTACGGTGGTTCGTCGCGCAAGATCGCCGCCATTGTGTCGCTGGCCGTGTCGCGGGCGAAAGCCCGCTTGCCCATGAGCATCTCGAACAGCACCACTCCGAAGCTGAAGATATCGCTTCGCGAATCAACGATCTCGCCCCGCACCTGCTCCGGCGACATGTACCCCAGAGAACCCAGGATTATACCCTTTTCTGTGTGATGGCCTGGGCTGATGGCCGCCGTGGGTTCGAAGGAATCGGAGTTTGGCCCCATAGCGGTGATCTGCTTCGCCAAGCCGAAGTCCAGGATTTTGAGGCGACCGTCCAAGGTTAGCCACAGGTTCTCGGGCTTCAGATCACGGTGGATCACACCCTTCTCGTGGGCGGCCGCGAGCCCCTGGGCAAGCTGGATCCCCACCTCCAGGGCCATGTGGACTGGCATCGGGCCCTGCTGCAGGTGGGTACGCAGTGACCCGCCTTCGAGCAGTTCCATCACCAGGAAGGCCACGTCGCCCTGTCGACCCACATCGAAAATCCCCGTGATGTTCGAATGATTGAGCGCAGCCACAGCCTTGGCCTCGCGCTTGAAGCGGGCGAGGGATTCCGGATGCTTCGCCAGATGCTCCGGCAGCACCTTCACCGCCACAAACCGGTCCAGCCGCGTGTCCTTGGCCTTCCACACCTCGCCCATGCCGCCCGCGCCGAGGGGGGCGAGGATCTCGTAGGGGCCGAGGAGGGTGCCGAGTTGAAGGGTCATTTCAGGCCTTCGATGAGGTAGAGATCGGACAGTTTTCGGACCAGACTGTAGGCGTAGGCATGGCCCGAGGGCGTAATCAGCAGGTCGTAGATGCCCCATACACCGGCCGGATCGGGTGGTGTGATCTGCAGGAAGGGGCGACGATTTCCGGTGAGGGGATCCCAGCGCACCACGGGCACGGGGATGACGTTGCGGTCATAGAGGTAGACCTCCCTGTTGTTATCCGACCAGGCCGCCGCGACTTCCGAGTTCAGATTGCCTTTCGCCGGGATAGGCTGCTGGTTGTCACCTTTGAAGATCAGGTAGGGGAAGAGCAGGTCGGCAGGCCGGGATGTTCCCACGTCCTGCAGCAGTGTCTTGCTCCCATCCGGGGAGAAGGGCCTTAGGTAGGCGCTGAAGCCGAGAGGTAGAGGCAATGGTGTGAGGGTTCCGGTGGCCAGATCCAGTCGGCTGACGGTATTGGTGTCCTCCGCCGCAAGGTAGACGGAGGCGCCTGAAGGGTGGAACCAGACCGCGTCTGCATTGGCGGCAACACCATTCACGGGATACCAGTGGGAAGCACCGGTTCTGGTGGGGATCAAGCGAAGTCCGGGTTGCCCCTTCCCATCTGATTCAAAGGTGGCCACCCACCGGCCATCGTGGCTGAGGTCCGCATCCACACTGCCGGTACCGAGGCGAACCGCGGGGCCACCGGCCAGCGAACGCAGATAGAGACCGACCTGACTGGACATACCCCAGTCCCCGGCCCGGGTCAGCAGAATCTGGCTGCCATCTGGGCTGATCGCCATGGGTTTCTGGGCGTCGAGCCAGGTGAGATCTGTGTCGCGGAGCGCGCCGGGGGTGCGTCCGAAGGCCTGCCGCTGCTGGTTGTGGGCGATGGCGAGGCAGCGCCCGGAAGCGTCCACGTCCAGCAGATCCAGGCGTCCCGGATGGTGCGCCAGGAGCCGGGTCTGGCCCTTCAGGGTGACGGCCTGGATCCGGCTTCCGTTGCCATCGTAGGTGCTGAACCAGATTTCCTTCCCGCCCGATCCCCAGGCCAGTCCCGTGAACCCCTCGCAACGTGCCAGGATGTCGGGCTTCCCCCCCTTCGCCAGGACGCAGATCTCACCATCGGAATAGTTCGACGGGGTTGAATGGAAAAAGGCCACGCGCGCATCCCGAATTCTCGGGCTCTGGATGAGACGAGTACTGCGGAAGATCGCCTCGCCCTGGGGCCACTCGAGTTGGAAATTGGACCCCCCACTCACGACCAGACAGAGGCTGGCGCCGTCCGACGAGAAGTCCGCGGCCTCGGCACCCTGGCTGATTTCGCGCAGTCCGCCGCCGGCCAGGGGCAGCAGGGACAGACTTCCTTCGAAGAGACCGCTGTTGAGCGCCGCCTGAGTCAGCACCGCCGTATTCCCCTGGGGAGAGGCGGCCAGCAACATCGCACCGCGAGCCTCCAAGGCGCGGGGTTCCACACTGCCCACCCGGAGCAGGTAAACCGTGGACGGATTCCCCTGCCAGCGGGCGCTGTAAGCGATGTCCCGGGAGCCCGGAACGAAGCGCGCCCCATCGATGGTGCCCCGGCCGAACGTGAGCTTGCGGAAGGTGGGCGGGGGCGGAGGCCCGCCCCGGGAAGCCCAGCCGCCCAGGGCTCCGCCTGCAAGCAGCATCATGGCCAGGAGGGCGCCTGCCACGGCGGCTCGCCGGTTCCAGGAGCTGCCAAGTGCCGCGTTCCGCACTGCATCTCCTGACCCAGAGGAGAGGGTCGCCAGAGCGAAAGCCAGATCGTGGGCGTCGTGGAAGCGGTGAGCAGGGTTTTTTTCTAGGCAATGCAGGATCACAGGCTGGAGGCCAGAGGGCACCGGTCTGCTCCCGGCCGACATCTCGGGCGGATCATCCCTTAGGATGGCCGCCATGGTGTCGCTGGCCGTGTCCCGGGCGAAGGCCTTCTTGCCCGTGAGCATCTCGAAGAGCACGGCCCCGAAGCTGAAGATGTCGGACCTCGCATCCACCGATTCGCCGCGCACCTGCTCGGGCGACATGTAGCCCAGGGTGCCCAGGATCATGCCCTTCTCGGTGTGGTGGCCCGGACTGATGGCCGCCGTGGGCACGAAGGAATCCGAGCTCGCTTTCATGCCGGTCATCTGCTTGGCCAGACCGAAGTCGAGGATCTTGAGGCGGCCTTCCTTGGTGATCCAGAGGTTGTCGGGCTTGAGGTCCCGGTGGACCACGCCCTTCTCGTGGGCCGCCGCCAGCCCCTGGGCCATCTGAATCGCGAGCTCCGTGGCCTTGCGTGGGGCGAGCGGGCCACTGTCCAGTCGCGTCCGCAGCGACTCGCCTTCGAGCAGTTCCATCACGGCATAGGCAGTGTCATCCACTCGCCCGATGTCGAAGAT
>CAIYNT010000089.1 GCA_903927605.1 uncultured Holophagaceae bacterium | reverse complement strand
GGCGTATCTTTCGCTCTGCAGGACATCATCCGGCTGGTGGAGAGCATGACCAGTGGCCAGTTCTACCGGGTGATCCCCACCTTCGGCAACTTTGATGAACGCATCACCCTCTTCCGGATCGGATCCAAGATCATCGACATTCAGGTCAAGTCCGTGGTGGTCATCCTGGCCGCCGTGGTCATGCTGGTGGCGCTCAACTACCTAGTGGGCTCCACCAAGGTCGGCAAGGCCATCCGGGCTGTGTCCCAGGACAAGAACACAGCCGCCCTCATGGGTATCAACGTCAACGCCATGATCTCCCTCACCTTCCTGGTAGGCGGTTCCCTGGGTGGCGCCGCCGGTGTCTTGTACGCGCTCAAATTCACCCGCATCGACCCCTTCGTCGGGTTCATGCCAGGCATCAAAGCATTTGCCGCCGCCGTGCTGGGGGGCATCGGGAACCTGACCGGCGCCCTGCTCGGCGGAATGGTGCTCGGCATGATCGAGAGCTTCGCGGGTGCCTATCTCGGCACCTACACCATGGGGTCCTTCGGCGCCGAGTATAAGGACATGGTGGCCTTCCTCATCCTGATCCTTGTGATCGTTTTCCGGCCCAATGGCCTGCTGGGCGAGCAAGTCTCGCAGAAGGCGTAGGAGGATTCCCATGAAAGAATCCCTCAAGAGCCGAATCCAGGAATTGCTGGCTTTCCTGAACCGCGGCAGGACGCCCTACTTCGCCAGCATCGGCCTGATCATCCTGGGCTTTTCCCTGGTCTACCTGAGCCCCCGCTCCATTCCCGGTTTCCTGGTGTTCGTGTTCGCGGCCAGCTCGATCTACTGGCTCAAGATGAACCGGGCCGTCCAACTCGGCTTGGCGGTTTTCCTCGCGGTGGTCCTGGTGCCCATCCTGGGCGCCCGAAACGTGTTCTATCTGGAGGTCATCTTCCAGATCGCGGTGTTCTCCGCCTTGGCTCTGGGCCTGAACATCGTGGTGGGCTTCTCCGGTCTGCTCAACTTCGGCTACATGGCCTTCTACGCGGTGGGTGCCTATCTTTGGGCCTTCTTCGGCTCCCAGCAGCCCTACTTGCTCCATTCCACGGTCACCACCAAAGCACTGAATACACCTTTCTTCCTGGCGCCGGACTGGTTCTACCTGTTCGTTTTCCTGGGTGTCATTGTGGCCGCTATCCTCGGCCTGATCCTGGGCCTGCCGGTGCTGCGGGTGCGCGGCGACTACCTGGCGGTCATCACCCTGGCCTTCGGCGAGATTGTGCGACAGCTGGCCAACAACCTGGACAAGCCCCTGAACTTCACCAATGGTCCCCAGGGCATCACCCCCATTCAGCGACCCACCATGCCGGAGGGGGTGCTGAAGCTGTTCAATCAGGTCATCCAGCCCGTAGTCGGTCATCGAGTCACGGACAACCAGGCCTACAACATCCTGTTCTATCTGATCGCCCTGCTGGTGGTGGTCGCCGTCATCGTGATCACCTACCGCCTGGACGATTCGAAGGTAGGTCGGGCCTGGACCGCCATCCGCGAGGATGAGCTCTCGGCCGGAGCCATGGGCATCAACGCCAATAAGCTCAAGCTCGGCGCCTTCGCCGTGGGCGCGTCCTTTGCAGGCGCCATGGGCGTGCTCTTCGCCGCCAGCCGCACCTTCGTGAGTCCCGAAACCTTCACCTTCCTGCAGTCCGTGGGTGTGCTCACCATGGTCATCCTCGGTGGCATCGGCAGCATCACGGGTGTGGTCGTTGGGGCTACCGTGGTCACCCTGCTGAACATCCAGGTGCTGCAGAGCTTCTCCCTCTATCTGTCCCAGCTGCGGCAGAGCGACGCGGTGTTCCTCGGGTTCCACTGGAAGAACCTCTCCAACCAGCTGGATCCCACCAAGTACCAGCGCCTGATCTTCGGGGTCGTCCTGGTCCTCATGATGATCTACCGCCCCGCTGGGCTGTTGCCCGCAGCGCGCAGGAAGCGAGAACTTGGCGGTCATCCCGAAGGCGGGGATGTGGAAGAGAAAGGGGCCTAGCGTGTCGGACGACAAGAACATTCTCACCACCCGGGATGTCGTGAAGCGCTTCGGTGGGCTCACGGCGGTCAACAAGATGTCCGTCAATATCGAGCGGGGGCGGATTTTCAGCATCATCGGCCCCAATGGGGCTGGCAAGACGACCTTCTTCAACGCGATCTCTGGGCTTTACCACTGCGACGAGGGCGCCATCGAGTTCGAGGGCAAGCGCATCGAGACCCTCCATCCCTACCAGATCACGGACCTTCGGATGGCCAGGACCTTCCAGAACATCCGCCTGTTCGGAGGCATGACCGTGGTGGAGAACATCATGGTCGGCGCCTACACCCGCCTCAAACAAAACCCGATCCAAGCCGTATTCCGCACGGCGGCCTTCAGGAAGGAAGAGGCCGAGGCCCAGTCCCGGGCCGAGGAACTTATGGAGTATGTAGGCCTGAAGGGGGTCGGGAATGAGCTGGCGAGCAGCCTCCCCTATGGCGCCCAGCGCCGGGTGGAGATCGCCCGGGCCTTGGCTTCCCAGCCCAGGTTGCTGCTGCTGGATGAACCGGCCGCCGGCATGAATCCGTCCGAGAGTGAAACCGCCCTGCAGCTCTTCCGACGGATCCGGGATGAACTCGGCATCACGATCCTGCTTATCGAGCACGACATGAAGGTGGTCATGAACATTTCCGAGCATATCTACGTGATGGATCACGGCGAGCAGATTGCCGAGGGCAAACCGGCGGACATCGCCTCGAATCCCCAGGTCATCGAAGCCTACCTGGGCAAGGGCGCCGCCGCCGCCCATACGGCGTGAGGAGGAACCCATGAGCCTTCTCGAACTGAAAGACGTTCACGCCTACTACGGCAACATCCACGCCTTGATGGGCGTTTCCCTCACAGTCGAGGAAGGTGAGATCGTCGCCCTCATCGGTGCCAATGGCGCCGGCAAGACCACCACCCTCCGTTCCATCTCCGGGCTGCTGCCTCCCCGCCACGGGTCCGTATTCCTGGAGGGCAAGGAAATCCACCACCTGCCTCCCCATGTCGTGCACAAGCAAGGACTGGGGCTGGTCCCCGAAGGGCGGGGCATCTTCCCCAACCTCACGGTCACCGAGAATCTCGAGATGGGCGCCTACATCCTGGACGACAAGAAACAGATCCAGGACAACATCGAGAACGCCTTCACCCTGTTCCCGAGGTTGAAGGAGCGGGCCCAGCAGAAGGGCGGCACCCTTTCGGGGGGTGAGCAGCAGATGCTCGCCACGGCCCGCGGCCTCATGTCCAACCCCAAGATCCTGCTCATGGACGAGCCCTCCATGGGGCTGGCTCCAGTCCTGGTGGACCAGATCTTCGACATCATCCGGGAGCTGAACGCGCGAGGGACCACCATCCTCCTGGTGGAGCAGAACGCCTTGATGGCACTGTCCATCGCCCACCGCGGCTACGTCCTGCAGACCGGTCAGATCGTCCTCACCGACACGGGTCCGAACCTCAAGGCCAACGACATGGTCCGCAAGGCCTATCTGGGAGCCTAGTGCGCGACTAGTCGATACAGGAAGAACACCAGCATGCCTCCTGTGATGGAGGCCAGCAGATGGTTGAAGCGCCAGGCGATCAATCCGGTGACCACCGCTCCCAGTAGCCAGGCATTGTGCCAGGTGAGCTGCCAGTGGACCCCATCCGGCAGCAGCACCATGGGCACGATGATGGCCGTGAGCACGGCCACCGGCACGTAGCGCAGGGCCCGGTGCGCCAGGGGCGGGAAGGCGAGGCGATCTCCCAGGGCGAAGAAGGCATAGCGGATCAGGAAGGTCACGGCTGTCATGCCGATGATCAGCGCCAGTTCACGACCGCTCATGAGGCCTTCCTCTGCTCTTCCAGCACCACCCCGATCACCACGCCAGCCAGAGCCGCCAGTACGAGGCCCAGCTTGTAGGGGAGCCCCCGGGCGGCCAGGGCCACGGCCGCCGCCGCCAGCGCAGCTCCGACCATCGGCAGGCCCTTGAGCAGAGGCACGACAATGCCGGTGAAGGTCGCCGCCATGGCGAACTCCAGACCCAGGTGCTCCAGTCTTGGAATGGACCGTCCGAGGAGCACGCCGACCAGGGTGCACAGGAACCAGTTGCCGTACATGGCCAGGGCGGAGCCCAGGTAGTACCAGTGCTTGTGCGGCGAGAGATCAGGGGCGGCATAGCGCTGCTGGACCACAGCGAAGGTTTCATCCGTGAGCCAGAAGGCCAGGGGGATTCGCCAGCGCTGCCGCAGGCCCGCCACGTGGGGCAGCAGGGTGGCTGAATAGAGGGCATGGCGCAGGTTCACTACGAAGGTGGTGAGCAGGATGACCGGCAGCCCCGCGCCGCCGGCCAACAGGTTGATGGCGATGAATTGCGCAGAACCCGCGAAGACGAACAGGGACATGGCCAGGGCCCCGAAAGGTGAGAGTCCGCTCGGAACGGCCAGGGTGCCGAAGATGATCCCGAAGGGGGCCGCGCCCAGCAGCATGGGCAGGGAGTCCCGGGCGCCGACCCAGATCTCGGAGCGGCGGCGAGGGTGGCGGGAGTGCGGCATGAAGGGTCTCCAGATCCCATGCAGTATAAGGACGACTACCCGACCCCAGGAAAGGAAGGGCAGCAGCGAACAGGCTGGGTCGGGCCGACTTCAGACGCCGAGATAGGCCTCGCGGACCCGTGGGTCCGCCGCGATCTCCTTGGAGGGCCCGGAAATGGTGCTGTAGCCCACTTCCAGGACATACGCGAAATCCGAAATCTCAAGCGCCTCGAAAGCGTTCTGTTCCACTAGGAGGACGGTCGTTCCCTTCTTGTTGATGGCGACGATCTTGTCGAAGATCTCATCGACCAGGACCGGCGCCAAGCCCATGCTGGGCTCGTCCAGGAGCAGGATGTCCCCTCCGGTGACCATGGCTCGAGCCACGGCGAGCATCTGCTGCTCACCGCCGGAGAGGGTGCCCCCCAGCTGGCCGATACGGTCCTTGATGCGCGGGAACATCTCGAAGACTTCCTCCATCCGGCGATTCACTTCCCCTTTGTCCTTGAGGGTCCAGGCGGCCAGTTCGAGATTCTCCTTCACCGTCAGGACCGGGAAGATTCTCCGGCCCTCGGGCACATGGGAGATGCCCATGCCCACCAGCTTGTGGGCCGGAGTATTGGTGATGTCCTGACCCTTGAAGGTCACCGATCCGCCCGAGGGGGCCACGAGCCCGCTGATGGCCCGGAGCGTGGTGGTCTTGCCCGCGCCGTTGGCTCCAATGAGGCTGACGATCTTGCCCTCTGGCACCTCGAACGATACATCCGAGATGGCGGCGATGTTGCCGTAGGTGACTTTGAGGTTCTTGACGCTCAGCATACGACCGCCTTCCGTCCGAGATAGGCCTCAAGCACCTTGGGCTCCTTGACGACCTCCTCGGGTCGGCCTTCCGCGATGGTGGTCCCGAAATCGATGACCTTGACGCGCTCGCAGATGCCGGTCACGAACTTCATGTGGTGCTCGATGAGGAAGATCGTAACCTTGAATTCGTCACGCACCCGCAGAATGAGCTTCATCAGGTCTTCGGTCTCCTTGGGGTTCATGCCGGCGGCGGGCTCGTCCAGCAGGATGAGCTTGGGCTTGGTGGCCAGGGCGCGGGCCACTTCCAGGCGGCGCAGTTCGCCGTAGGGCAGGTTCTTGGCCACGTCGTAGGCGCGGTGCTCCAGGTTCATCAGCTTGATGAGCTCCATG
>CAIYNT010000088.1 GCA_903927605.1 uncultured Holophagaceae bacterium | reverse complement strand
TCGACGAGCCCACCATCTCCATGATGTTCATGGTGAACGCCGGGCCCTTCGCCGGCCAGGACGGCAAGTACATCCAGAGCCGCCGCATCCGGGAGCGCCTCCAGAAGGAGCTCCAGCACAACGTGGCCCTGCGGGTGGAGGACACGAACAGCCCCGATTCCTTCAAGGTGAGCGGCCGGGGCGAGCTGCACCTCTCCGTGCTCATCGAGTCCATGCGTCGCGAGGGCTTCGAGCTCTGCGTGAGCCGCCCCGAAGTCATCCTTCATTTCAACGATAAGGGCGAGAAGCTCGAGCCTTACGAGGACGTCACCATCGACATCCCCGAGGCCTACATGGGCGTGACCATGGAGCACATGGGCAACCGCAAGGCCGAGATGCAGGACATGGGCAACGAGGGTGGCCGGTTGCGTCTGCACTTCAAGATCCCCAGCCGCGGCCTCATCGGCTTCCGCAACGAGTTCATGACCGACACCCGCGGCGAAGGCATCATCCACAGCCTCTTCAGCCACTACGGCCCCCACAAGGGCGAGCTGACCAGCCGCAAGAACGGCGTGCTCATCAGCATGGAGCAGTGCGAGTCTGTGGGCTTCGCCCTCATGAACCTCGAAGAGCGCGGCGTCATCTTCATCCAGCCCGGCACCAAGTGCTACGAGGGCATGATCGTGGGCGAGCACGCCCGGGAGAACGATCTGGTGGTGAACGTGGCCAAGGCCAAGAAGCTGTCGAACATGCGCTCCAGCGGCAGCGACGAGGCCACCCGCATCACCCCGCCCCGGGAGCACACCCTGGAACAGGCCCTGGAGTACATCGAGCCCGACGAACTGGTGGAAGTCACGCCCAACTTCATCCGCATGCGCAAGCGGGTGCTGGATACCAACGAGCGTAAGAAGTCAGAAAAGCGGGCTGAAGGTTGAGCACAGTCCTTGGAATGTGTCCTTGAGTTGGGTTGAGTTCGGCGTCTAAGCATCCGAAGGATGCGAAGAGGAAGTCGGAAAAGCGGGCGGAAGGCTAGGACACGGTTCCTCCGCCCCAGGCAGGGACCTGATGGGGATTTTTTCCGCCTAATCCTTCTCTGTCCTGGAGCGTAGGCTGGAGCAGATGTCCCGCTGGGCAGGGTTTCCTCTGCCCCTTCTCGAACCTCACCACCGATCGGAGGTCCCATGATTCGGGTTCCCATCCGGACCATTCTCCTTGGTCTTGCCTTGGGTCTGGCCATTGCCCCCAAGCCCGCCTTGGCAGCGCCACCCCCCCTGAAGGACTTCTTCCGGAACCCGGAGCGAGCAAGGTTCGCCATCTCACCGGATGGCAAGTACCTGAGTTGGGTCGCTCCCTATGAGAACCGCCTGAATGTCTTTGTACGGCCCCTGGCGGGAGGGCCAGAAACCCGGGTCACCGCCGAAACTGCCCGCGACATCTCAGGCTATTTCTGGAAGGGAGACCGGATCCTCTATGTGAAGGATTTCGGTGGAGACGAGAATTTCCACGTTGTCAGCGTGGATCTGGCGGGGAAGGACCTCAAAGACCTCACTCCCGGTGAGAAGCTGCGCGCCGAGATCGTGGATGTCCTGGAGGACGATGACCAGTTCGTGCTCCTCTCCCACAACCGGCGGGATGCTCGTGTGTTCGATGTCTACCGGGTCGATGTCAAGACCGGCCAGGAAAGCCAGGTCGCGCAGAATCCCGGGAACATCACCGGCTGGATGACCGATCACGCCGGCCACTTGCGGGTGGCGATCACCACCGATGGCGTGAACTCCTCGCTGCTCTATCGCGCGAAGGAGCAGGACGCCTTCAAGCCAATCCTCACGACCAATTTCAAGGAGAGTGTGTCTCCCCTCCTCTTCACCTTTGACGACAAGCGCCTCTACGTCTCCTCCAATCGCGGGCGGGACAAGGCGGCCATCTTCGAGTTCGATCCCCTCACCGCCAAGGAGGGGAAGCTGATTTTCGAGCACCCTGAGGTGGATGTGGAGGGCCTGGCCTACTCGCGGAAGCGCAAGGTCCTTGAGGCGGCGACTTTCACCACCTGGAAGGAACAGCGGCATTTCCTGGATCCCGAAGCCAAGGCCATGTTCGAGAAGGTTCAGACCCATTTCCCGGGCTACGAGGTTTTCTTCGGGGCCAACAACAAGGCCGAGGACAAGTACATCGTCTCCACCTCCAGCGACCGCACGCGCGGCAGCCGCTACCTGTTCGACAAGACCACCGGCAAACTCACCTTCCTGGGTGAAGTCTCTCCCTGGCTCAAGGAGCAGGATCTGGCGGAAATGAAGCCGATCACCTATACCTCCCGCGATGGCCTCACCATCCATGGCTACCTGACCCTGCCGAAGGGTAAGGCCGCCAAGGGGCTTCCGGTGGTGGTGAACCCCCATGGCGGGCCCCTGGTACCGCGATTCCTGGCAGTTCAACTCCGAGGTGCAGTTCCTGGCCAGCCGTGGCTACGCCGTGTTCCAGATGAATTTCCGTGGCTCCACAGGCTACGGACGGAAATTCTGGGAAGCCAGCTTCAAGCAGTGGGGCGGCACCATGCAGGACGACATCACCGATGGCGTGCGCTGGCTTGAGAAGCAGGGGATTGCGGATCCCAAGCGGGTCGCCATCTACGGCGGCAGCTATGGCGGCTACGCCACCCTTGCCGGCGTCACCCTGACACCGGACCTCTACGCAGCTGCGGTGGACTACGTCGGCGTCTCCAACCTTTTCACCTTCATGAACACCATCCCGCCCTACTGGAAGCCCTACCTGGAGATGATGCATGAGATGGTGGGGGATCCCGAGAAGGACAAGGCCCGCATGGAGGCCACCAGCCCGGCCTTCCTGGCGGACCGCATCAAGACCCCCCTGCTCATCGCCCAGGGCGCCAAGGATCCCCGGGTGAACAAGGCGGAGAGCGATCAGATGGTCGCGGCGCTCAAGAAGCGGGGCATCGAGGTGGAGTATCTGGTGAAAGACAACGAGGGCCATGGGTTCCACAACGAGGAAAACCGCTTCGCCTTCTATGAGGCCATGGAACAGTTTCTCGGCAAGCACCTGAAGCCCTAATCTGGTGGGGATGAACACCCCCTACCACGCCCCGCCCCGCGCCAGCTTCCTGCAGAAGCTTGGACCGGGCGGGGCGGTCTCTTTGGGGCTGGCGGTCGGGACGGTCCTGGGCTTCGCGGGGCTGCCCTGGGTGTTCCGCTTCCGGCAGGTCCTCCGCGGGATCCACGGCGATGAGCCGGTTCCTGTGGACGCCATCCTCGTGCTCGGCCGGCGGCTGGAGCAGGACCGGCTGACGCCGGTCTTTGAGGCCCGCCTGGCCCAGGCCGAGGCGCTGTGGCGCCGCCGGCTGGCCCCGCGCATCATCGTGGCCGGCGGCACCACCGGGAACGCCCGGCGCAGCGAGGCGGAGGCCGGCCGGGACTGGCTGGTGGATCGAGGTGTCCCTGTGGAGGCCCTCCTCCTGGAGGATCGCAGCCAGCACACCCTGGAGAACCTCTTCAACGTCCGGGCCGAGCTGCGCAGGTCGGACTGGCGGACCCTGCTGCTGGTGTCGGATCCCCTGCATCTGGCCCGGGCCCGGGCCACGGCCCAGGGCCTGGACCTGGAGGTGTGCTGCAGCCCGGCCCCGGAGGCTCCGCCGGTCCGGGGGTCCCTCGCCTGGTGGCAGCGGGCCGCCCAGGAAGCCTTCCTGCTGCACTGGTACCACACGGGGATGGTGTACAGCCGGCTGATCCGGAGCGAGCGGCAGCTGGAGCGAGTGACCTAGGTTCATACCCGTACCCCGTCCGGCCGAAAGGAAGGAGCTGGGCCCTGGAGGAATGGCTTGCCGGATCAACGACTCCTTAATCGCTATGTGAGGCGCCTCGCTCCGGGCGGGACGGCCCTGGATCGGCTGGCGCAGGCCATCCATGCCCTGCATCACACGGGCGGGGCCGGGGATCCGTTCTTCCTGTCGAAAAGCCTGGAGCTGCTGGTGGAGCACCTGGGCGCGTCCCAGGCCACCCTGGTCATGGTGTCCGGAACCGTGGCGGAGACCCGGTGGTGGCACCCCGAACAGGAAGGCGAGGAGCCGCCTGCGGCCGTGCCCTCCTTCTGTGAGTGGTTGCTGGCCCATCCCGAGCGCACCCTCGTGGTCCGGGACATGGCGACCGGACCCCACGCACCCAACCTGGTGGATCCCCAGTCCCTCTCCTATCGGGCCGCCCTCGGCAGCGCCATCCGGCAGGGAGACGGCATCAAGGCCCTGCTGTTCGTCTTCTTCGACCGGACCCGGGCCTTCCCGCGGACCGAGTTCGCCCTGCTGGAGGCGGTGGCGGGGCTCATCGGCCGGGTGATCGAGATCGAGGACCTCAAGCAGTCCCTGAACCGGCTGGAGGATGCCCTGGCCATCACCCGGGCCGTGATGGAGGACAGCTCCGTCCGGGATCCGGAAACGGACCTGCCGAACCTGCGGTACCTGGAGATCTGGCAGAAGGCCATGCTGGGCTCCGAGCACCGCCCCGAGAGTCTGGTGGTGGCCGAGTGCCGGGTGGCCATCAGAAACCGGAAAGACGTGGCCCGGATCCTCAAGGCCGCCGAAGGTGTGCGGGCGGGCGATCTGGTGGTGCGGGTGGCGCCGGGGCGGTTCCTGATCATCTTCCAGCACACGCCTCGCAGCGTCGCCCACATCCAGCTCCTGCGCCTGCGCACGCAGCTGGACAGTGCGCCCATGGGGGCCACTCTGTGGATCCCCGGCCCCGAGCGGCAGGGCCTGGAATCCTTCCAGCCCCGGCTCGATGCGGCGTTGGCGGAGAGCAGCGCCATGGCCCAGCCCGCCCTGGTCTGGCACCTGCCCGAGGGCGTGGCCGAGGAGCCTCCGGCCAGGAAAGACAGCACCGCTCCTCGCGCTGCCGCACCCCAGCGGTGGGAGCCGCCCACGCTCCGGAAGGTGTGAACGGCGCCAGGGCTGCCAGACTGGATGGATCATGACCGGCCACCGGGGGCCCCGCTCCGCGAAGCCAAGCGTCAGCGCAGGCTGAGTGGGAAGACGCGACCTCCGCCTGACGCATCCTGCCCCGCAGGCTGCTCCCGCTCGCCTTTCGGGCTCGAGGAGTCGGAGCCTTTGTCGCGTCCGATCGAGGGCTGCCAGACTGGAAGCCATGAGCGGCCACCTGATCCTCGTCCCCACCCCCATCGGCAACATGGGCGACCTCACGGACCGCGCGAAGGAGGCCCTGGCCGGGGCCGATCTGGTGGCTTGCGAAGACACGCGCCGGACCGGGGGCCTGCTGAAGCATCTCGGCCTCGAGAAGCCGCTGCTGCGCTTCGATGACCACGCCAGCGCCGCGGCCTTCGAGCGCCTGGGGCTGGAGCTGGGGTCGGGACGCACCGTGGCCTACTGCAGCGACGCAGGCATGCCCGGCATCAACGATCCCGGCTTCGAGATTGCGCGGGCCGCGCGGGCCGCAGGCGCGAAGGTCACCGTGCTGCCGGGCGCCTCGGCGGTGCTGCTGGCGGTGGTGGCCTCGGGCCTGCCCTGCCATGCCTTCAGCTTCTGGGGCTACCTGCCGAACCGCAGCGAACCCCGGCGCACGCTGCTGAAGAAGCTGGGCGCAGAAGAAGAAACGGTGGTGGTCTTCGAGACGCCCCACCGCATCCATGAAACCTTGTCGGATCTGGAAGAACTGCTGCCGGAGCGCGAGGTCGCCCTGGGCCGCGAGCTGACCAAGCTGCACGAGACCTGGTACCGCGGCACGCCGGCCCAGGTCAGAGAGTTGTTGGGCCGCGAGGATCGCGGTGAGATGGTGCTGGTGCTGGCCGGGG
>CAIYNT010000087.1 GCA_903927605.1 uncultured Holophagaceae bacterium | reverse complement strand
GCCGTCCGCGCTGACAATCCGGGCGCCGACCCGTTCCACCATCCGCTCCACCATGGCGGCCACCATGATGTCGCGGGCCAGGCGGTCCCACTTGGCCACGACGACCAGGCCAGCTTCCAGGTCTTCGAGGTCCTGGAGGGCGGCCAGCAACCCTGGGCGGTCTTCAATCGGGGTTGCCCCACCCACGCCCTGGTCGATGTGCCAGGAGAGCACCTGGACCCCTTGCCTCGCGGCCCAGTTCTCGATGGCGGCCCGTTGCGCTTCCGGCCCGAGGGCCTGGTCCTCCGTGGACACCCGCAGGTAGGCCACGGCTCGCGCCTGGTCCTTCTTCTGGGGGTGCTTCCGGCGTCGTGGGGGCATGCCTAACCGTAACACACCGGTCGGTGTGTTACGGTTAGGCAGCTACCGCCCCAACCTCCGAAGGATTTCGGAGATGCGGGCTTTCACGGTCCTGATGCGTCCAGTATCCCGCCTGGCCAATGGAAGGGACTCAAGCCCGATGAGCTCGGCCTCCAGCCCCTGAAGCTCCACCTCCAGCGCCAGGTCTAAGACCAGGTCATCGGATGGGGCAGGGATCACCACCTCGGGTTGAGGCTTCGGCGTGGAGACCCTATTGTCCAAGGACTCCTGTCGGGGCTTGGGTTTCTCCACCGAAACAGGCGTGGGGGTAGGGATAGGGTCGTGGTCGGGTCCGCTCCGTCGCATGGGGTCTCCTGTGTCAGGCAAGTTTTGCTACTAGGTGATCAATCGCGTCCTGGCAGTTCACGCGGTAATCCTCTTTAACGTCCACCCGATGACCACCGATCTCCTGTTTTCCTGCCCTCAGACGGAAGATGGGGCATCCCTTCGCGTGGGCGACGACGCCAGTCGTCTGAAAGTCCCGGATTTCGACCGTTCCTTCTCTGGCGACATTGAATGAAAAGTGGTCCGGGCTCGACTGAAGCAAGCTCTCGATATTCCGGTCGATCTCGCTTAGGACGGCTCTATAGGCCGATGCTGGGCCCATGTACTGGGTGATCCGGTTCTTCACGATCAGGTGAACCTTGGGGAGAGTTCGCCCCGCTGCCAGCAACTTGGTATGGAAGGCATAGGTCGCGTAAATCGGAGAGGGGAGGCGGAGTCCGAACACCAGTGAGAGCGCGTTCTGGACGGCCCGCCTGGAGGAATCGTCAGCCATGACGGGGAGGACAAGCCTCTCTGCTGAAGCCAAGGCAATCTGGGTATAGATCGAGAAGCTGGGATTGCAGTCGAAGAAAATGGCGTCGTAGGTGCCCTGGATGGGCCTGAGGAAGTCGTTGATCCAGTCAATCACCGCGACCCAGGTATCCGTGCCGGGAATCTGGTTATTTGCGAGGGTATTCGTGGCGTTCGACTGGAGCTCCAACATGGGATCACCGCAAACCAAATCAATGTTGCCGGGGACATGCGCATTGAACAGGACGGGCGTGGTGATGAAGTCCCCTGGGGCAAACACCGGGACGTTGTAAGGGGAAGGGAGCCGAAGTTGAAAGTAGCCGCCAAGGCTGCATCTCGGTACCATTCCATGCCTTTCAAGAAGGCGCTGCCCACCCTTTCCAGTCAGACCGCCAAGAAACAGCTCGGAGAGATTTGCTTGTGGGCAGGCGTCGATGACAAGGATCTTTTTGGTTGGGTTGTTCTCCGCGTATTTGCAGATCGACTGGAAAGCCAAACTCGTTTTCCCAGTCCCACCCTTGTTGTTCCAGAACGCATATCGCATGAAGCCTCCTTGGTCGAGTACAGACAAAAACCCGTCCATAAAAGACATTAATGCGTCCAAATCGGACTGTCAAGCGTCCAGATCAGACTGTCAAGCGTCCGAATGTGCCGGGATAAAATACCGCGTGTGGGGGTTAAGCCCCTTTCTGCATGACCTGCCGAGCGGACTACCTACGATGAACTCCCATTCCGGGGCTCGGTGGCGCTCTTAGTGCGATGGATCGTTTGTGACCATGGTGTAGACTTTCGCCAATGAATACAACCATTCGCCTATGGGCGGCTAAAGGGGGTGGCATGAAGCCTAAACTCAAAGGTCTAGGGTTGTCGGCGGCTTTTTTCTTGGTTTCTTGTGGTGGTGGGGGGGGAGGATCTTCAGCGCCCCCGGCACCAGCACCTACACCTCCAGGGATATCCAACTTCGCATACACCACTACTTCGTCCTACCCGGTAGGTTATGGTGGTGGGGCTGTCTCCATTGGCTGGACTTTCAGCTTTGTGGATTCCGGTGGCGACATTACGACGCTGGTTATCGAAAAGCTGGATGGAAGCGGGAATGTCACCAAAACGGGAACCGTTGCGTTGTCAAACATGGCCGGATTGACTGTCGGAGTCATCCAGGCCGTTGGAGTGGCAGACACTACCGTAGCCGGGACGGTCAACTGGCGTTTCCATGTGGTTGACGCAGGCGGGAGTGCTTCAAACAGCCTCACTTCCTCCTACACCATCACGCCCGCGGCAGGGGCCGAGAATCTGCCAGCAGGAGAAGCCGCGTTCCTGAAGGATGTGACCATCACTCAGCACTGACCTGTTCTGCCTTTAGACAGACCCCTCTTCCTCGGCTTCCTACCAACCAAGTTCACTATGCGAGCCGATGCGCACGAGCTGGACCACATTTGCATCAGGCTTTCGGTAGATCAGCACCAGATCGGGTTTGATGTGGCAGTCCCGATGATCCTTCCAATCCCCGGTTAAGGCGTGGTCACAGAACCGGGGTGGCAGGGCTTGATCCGTCATCAACAGTTGAAGCACCGGTACCAAGACGGCTTCAATGTCCCGGTGTCGTGGCGTGGCTTTGATCCGCTTGAAGTCGCGCTTGAAAGCGCCTGTTTGCTCAATGGTCCGCATTGAGGTCAGCCATCAGGGCTTCAATGCTGTCGAAGCTCTTGAGCTTGCCCTGGCGGGCCTCGCGCATGGCCGCGATGGTTTCATCGTTGGGGATCAAGGGTTCAAAGGGCAGCGCCTTATCATGGGCAACACGGGTCAGCATGAGCCGGAAGGCATCGGACACGGTAAGGCCAACCGCCGCCAGGATGGCGGTAGCTTCGATCTTGATGTGCTCGTCGATACGAGCTCGGACAACGGCATTGGCGGACATGGTTCACTCCTGAGCTACATTGTAGCCCAGGCAGACAACCTTGCCATGATTTCCGTAAGGAATGCGGGGGGAACCCACTTTTGCCACGAGTGGACTGGGCAGGGGGAGGACTCCCCTTGACACCCAAGGAGCCCCCCCATCCCTGGACCGCAGGGCCGGGGGCATTACCCCCGGCCCACAGGTCCTTAGGGGGAGGGTCTGGCGCGGGTTCCCTGCCTCCGAAGGAGGGAGGGCAGCCAGACCCGTGGGGGCGGAGTGGGAGTCAAGGGAGCCCGGACCCCGGACCGGGCGGCCCCTACGCCATGACCTCGGTGAGGGCCTTGACCCACTGCCCAGCGTGGGCCATGTCGAATCCCTTGACGCCCTTGTCCTCGATCAGATTGCGCACGGTCTCTTCCGTCAGGTCCTTGTCGGCGGCCACCACCAGGCTGGCCAAGGCGATCTCCAGAGCCGCCGTCTTGGCGTCCTCAGGTTCGACCAGGTGCGCCAGCAAGGTGTTCTGGATGGACCCGAAAACGGCCTCCAGGAGGCTACCGATGGCGATGTGATCGTTGCCGTCCTTGCGGCATTCCTCGATGGCGTCTGGCACCGACCAGGACCCAGGGTTGACGGTGTTCCGCACGAAGGGGGCGGTGGTCGAGTCCACATCGACGGACTGGATCTCGTGCCGGTGTTCTTGGTCGAACATCAGCAGGGTGGGATCGTCCACCATGAACTCCATCACAGCCCGCACCGTCCGGGCGGAACAGAGGTCCGTCGGGAACGTGGGAGAAGGCATCAGTTGGTTGATCTGGTGCCAGGGGGCCTTGCCCTCCCGCTTCTCGTTGAGGCGCAGCTTGTGGCTCAGCAATCCAGCAGGCAGGACCACAGAGATATAGCCCCCACCAGGGGCTGGGTTGTGCATGAAGAAGTCGTTGCACATGCGATTGAGGATGCCCCACCAGTGAGCACGGTCCCCAACCGGAAGTGCCGGATTCCCGGCAAGGTCCCAGCAGGTCCACGCTACCAGCGTGAGCCAGACCTTGTGGTGTCGGTTCGCCCACTTGCTTTCGGCCTCAGTGAGGTCATCAAAAGGCGCGAAATGGAGGTTCGTCGGATACCTGTCTGTGGGAACCCTTGCCACCGTGAACACATCACGGAACTCGACCTTGGACACCTCGTTGATGACTTCACCGAGGTAACAGATGCCAGCCATCCAGCCCATCACCTTCGTTGCACTGTCGTTCTTCTCCAGGAATCCATTGGATGCCTGGATTCGGTGCTTGAAGGTGCCACAGATACCGCCAGCTTCAGTCAGCAAGCGGTCTCGGGTGATGGGGTCATGGATGATCATGTCAGTCCTTCTTGGCAGGCTTCTTGGGGGCTTTGCGGGTCCTGGTGGGGCCGATGTTGCCAGTCTCAATGGCCCAGGCCACGAACTGTCTCAGCACCTCTTCAGGCGGCAAATTGTGCTTCTCTCCCACAGACACGAGTCGAGCATGGTGGGCAGATGGCAGGGTGACGGTCAGAGTGGCCGTCTGTTCCTGGGCTGGCGGCTTTGGCTTGAATCCCATGGGGACCTCCTGCCTTCATGATAGCACCATTTCCGTTCTAGGCTATACTGGGGGTGGAGGCAACCACGATGGAAAGGAAGCAAGTTAGCGGGACCGTTACGGAAACAACCTGCGGTGTTTTCCTTCACGTTCCCTGCCGCTCTTCCTCGGCTGCGCCTCGTCATCGCTCTAACTTGCGGGGCTCCGCCCTCGACCCGCGCACCATCGGTCCCTCCTCGCTGGCGCTCGTCATGCCCTTGGTGCCACATTCCGCCATCCCTTCCTGTGCGCCCTTTGGCGCACAGTCTGGGAGGCTCCATGCGTAAGCGCCCGACCGCTACTCCGCATCACTCTGCGCCCTGCCAGCATCCGACAGCCGATGGGCTGCCGTGCCCTAACCGTGCCGTGGATCACGATCCACAGCACGGCCCCATCTGCGCCCTCCACGCCCACCACCGCGACACCACCGAGAACCGGACGGCCTGTGTCATGGTGCGGGTGTCTCCCACCGAGCACGAGACCATCAGCTTGGCCGCTGACACACTCGGAGTCAGCCTGTCTGACCTGGGCCGCGTCATGCTCTTGGGCTTGCCCATGCCGCAACCGCCGTGCCCTGTCATCGACGTGCAGACCTATGGCGAGCTTGGGAAGATCGGCGGGAACCTCAACCAGATCGCCCGCAGCTTGAACGCCATGCTGGCCGGGGCTTCTGGAGAGGTGGACGCGCCGGGCCTCCTGGCAGAGCTTGGGGCACTGCGTGAGGTCATCCGTGAGGTGCGCCTGGGACTGGTTGGTGAGCCGTGATCCTGAAGATCCTCGCCTCCAAGTCCATGCAGAACCTGACCGGCTACATCATGAAGGATGATGCCGTCCTGGTGAGCACGAACATGGAGAGCGTGGACGCGCCGGGCCTGGCTCGGGAGTTCGGCCTGGTGACAGGCCTGAACCCTCTCAAGCACAAGGCCATCCACCTGGTCATTTCGCACCCGCTGGGGGAGCGCGTGAGCCAGGAGCAGATGGCCCACGAGGTTCAGGAAGCACTTAAGGGCCTCGGCTACGAGAACTGCCCCTTCCATGCGGTTGAGCACCACGACGGCACCAAGCAGCACATCCACATCGCCACCACGCCCACGGACTACGCGGGCAAGCGGATCGACCGCGGTGGTGACCGATACGCGGCCAAGAGGATCTGCCGCCACCTAGAGAAGGAAGCGGGCCTGGTGGCCGTGTCGAGCTACAAGGACCGGACGCAGGCGGCCCCAGAGATCCCGGCCCCGGAGGTCCAGATCCCGAACCTCAAGGACGCCCTCTTCGCCTCCATCGCTCCTGCCATCAAGCGCAGCAAGAGCATCGGCGACCTGGCCCAGGACCTCCTGCGGCATGGCATCCAGATGGAGGCCACCCACGGCGCCAAGGGTGCCGCTGGCCTTGGCTTCCGACTCCTGGGGGAGCATGGCGGGTACCTGAAGGCCTCAGAGGTGCATTCGTCGTTCAGCCTCTCGAAGCTCCAGAGCAAGCACGGCCTGACCTACGAGGTGGGCCGCGACGACGCGCACCTGGCCGCCATGTCCAAGAAGCCCGAGCAGCCGATTCAGCCTGTCCTGGCCGCCATCGCGGAGCCATTGCCGGCCTCTCCTCGCATCCAGGAAAGCGTGGCCGCGACCACCCGCCATCTCATCGAGACCTACAAGACCCGGAGCACCTATGCCTTCATCGTCGTTGCCCCTGCCCCAGCCAAGCGTGGCGGCCCCCAGCAGGGATTCCGTGCCACGACCCCAGCAATCCGTGTTGCGCTCCTATCGGCCCGACTTCGTCCCGCCGCCGACGCTCCCACCAGGGACGCCGGACGACCGCTTCGCCCCGTGGTTCCAGCCGGAATCGGCGTTCCCACCCCCAGCCGTCCAGACCATGCCCCGAAGGTGGGAACTCGCCTTCCCGACGCAGCTCAAGGACTGGCGGGAACGCAGCCTGAAGCTCCGGGGGATGCCCGGCTGCAACCACGGCATGATCCCCGGCCAGACCTGGCTGCTGCACTGCCCGATCCCGGAGGGCGAGGCGTTGCACCTGGACACGAAGGAAGGGTCGCAGATCCAGGGAGCCCGGCAGCGGCTGGTCCTCGTGTGCCTGCCGCCCCAGGTGGTGCTCCAGGAAGGGAACAGGATCGCCGTCAGCGACCCTCGGGATCTGGAGCGCCCGATCAACGCCAGCAAGATGCCCCAGGAAGTGCTCACGGTCCCAGCGGGACCCCGGCTGCTCCTGGCGCACGAGCTGGACAGCCTGGCGTGGGCGGCCAGCGAGGATCGGGAAGCCCTGGTGGGCGAACTGCTCCAGGACTGAGCGCCGCCGCGCTGGCGCAGCTCTCCGTCGCTCAGCAGATCATGAAGGACCTGCCCCGTGTGAATCCGCCGCGCAGCTCATCCATGTCGCCATCGAAGGCAACCCGCCTGGTCATCGAGGCCGTTGGGCAGAAGCCCGCCGTGCCTGCTCCTACGCTCGAACCCCTGTATCCTTCGAGGCCGTCCATGGTCAACGAGAGGGGCAAGCTCCAGCCGAAGGTCAACGCCGATGGCGTCTTGTTCATCGGTCGGCACCCGATCCTTCCCGACCCCAGGAAGGCCCCGGTTTTCGACATGGCACCGCCGCCGTTCGAGCAGGCCATCCAGCGGGGGCAGCGAAAGCCCTGGAGCCCCGAAGACCTGGCCTTCTACGAGCAGGAGAAGGCCGTCTTCGAGCTGGCAGCGCGAGAGCACGCCCGCGCATGTGCTCGTGCTGGGTTCAACTTCAAGCACGGGTTCATGTCGTTCCCTGTGTCGCAGGCTCCTCGTGTCGTGGAGCCCGTGAGCACCCCGACGGGAAAGGTCTACGTCGGTCAGTTCGACGTCACCTCGGGCCCGCCAGAGCCGCCTGAGCTGGTCCTGCATCCGACTCGTGAAATCGAGGAGGCACAGGACCGGGCTCTCGACACCTGGAGGCAGGCTCTCACCGAGCAGCAGCGACGAGTCGAGCTGGCCCACAGGGCGCTGCCTTCGGTGGACGACCTGGTGATCACCGCGCAGAGCTTCGAGGAGCCGCCCATCACGCTCGATGCTGCCTTCGATGAATACGACCGTTACCGCTCGGCCTCCACGTTCGCCCACAAGGTCCCTGGGAGGCCCCAGGACGCACCGAAACCGGCGGCACCACCTCCACAGGCTCCGAAGCCGCAGCCTGCCCCAGAACTACCAAAGCCAGAGGTCAAGAAGCCGGGGCGCAGCTTCCGGTAATCTGAAAAAGCGCGGCCCGACCTGGTGCTGTCACACCAATTGTCGGGCCTAACCACAACAACCTAGCTAGGAGGCCCTTGTGGCTAAGAAACAGAATAACGGGGTGACACCCCAACAGCGCCTGATGCTGAAGACCTTCCATGACGCACAGATGCGGGTGGAGACAGATCGGTTCTGGAATCGCGAGCCGAACCCTCGTGACCTGGCTGTGATTGCCAGGTGCCAGAAGGCCTTGACGGCACCCGCAGCGAAGCCGAAGAAGCCGAGCAAGATCGCCACGGGCAAGGTGCCGCTGCCCGAGCTGCCCGACAGTGAGCGCCAGGCGCTTCAGGAAATCGCGGCGGGCCTCAAGATGGAGCGGGAGGCCCAGATCCGCACGGAGATCCTGGAAGCCATGCGGATGCTATCCATCGCGGCCATGCCGCGCACGGAGGCTGAAGCGAAGAAGGGCCGCTACTCCGTAATGTTCCCCTTGGCACACGACCGCTGGTGCCGTGCGTCCTCTGTGGCAGACGCCACACCCAAGGGGGAGGTGGGAAGCCTGCCCTGGGGGCAGGATCGGTTCTGGCTGAAGGTGGTCCAGACCTGGGTGGTTGATGCGTTACGGCGGGACCCGGATGCCCGTGTGGTGGGGTTTCCGAGCTACCGGAGCATCCTGGAGAGCCTGGAGATGAACACGGGCGGGCGAACCATCCGGAAGATCCAAGAGGCCGTGGAACGGCTGTCTAGCTGCACCTGGCGGTTCGACTTCGCCAGCAGCAAGCGGGACCTCATGGCGGGCAGGCTGAAGGCGGACACGCGACCCGAGTTTGTGCGCTTCAGCCTGATCGACGCCGCACGGTTGCCGAGCCGCAAGGACGTGGACCGGGAGGTGGTCCACGGTGAGACTCCCTTACAGATGCCCGTCGATGAGGCCTTGAGCAGCAAGCCCTACTTCCTGAAGTTCAGCGAGGCCCTGGCTCGGACCCTCCTTGACCCGAAAGAACTTCACATCATGCCGAAGGCGCTGGCGATGCAGGCATCGAACTCGCCCCTCACCATGGACTTCTGGGACTTCTGTCTCCAGGCGGCCAAGCGCCTCACGAGCCCCTGGCGGGTGCCAGAGGAGCAGATCGTGGGCCTGTTTGGGCAAGGGCGCGGGCAGAAGCGCGACCTGTTCAAGGCCCTCGGGGAGGCCCTGGCGGGTCTGATCGAAGCTGTTCACCCCCAATTCCACGCCGAGTTCGTGGTGGAGGCCAAGCCCTCCCTGGGCAAGAGGGGGAACCCCGGCAAGACCTGGGTGCTGGTGATCTACCCCCTCCGGGGACCCATCGAGCACCTTCCTGTCCTCACCAAGGGCACCCTTCCGGGCAAATCCTAGAGGGGTGCTGCGTGGAACCCCAATTGCGAGAGGACCTAGGCGCACAAGGCTGTGCGTGAAATAGGACGCGCAAATACCCCCCGGTACCCCCGGTCTTTCTCTGGGGAGATATCCCTCAGGTACCCCCCCTTCCTGGTGGGCCCTAGGCGCCCAGCGGGGCTTAGGTGCGTGAAACAGGACGCGCTATTCACGGGGGGGCCCCTCCCTCTTGGTGCGTGAAACAGGACGCGCATACTGCGTGAAACAGGGCGCGCTAATAGGCCTTTTTGCGTGAAACACCACGCGCATAATGGTCGTAAATACTGACAATAGAGGGCCACAGCATCGACCAAAGAACAAAGCGAAAAGACAAAGCTTTGTGTACAGCATCAGTGGGGTGTACCGACCCACACCATCGGAAGCAAAAGCGGACCACCCTATGGGGTGGTCGAATGTCTTCCTTGGGTCCAAGCCAATCCACCTGCGCCGACACACACCAAGCGGATTTGAAGCTACTTTCCGACCGGCAGACCCGCCAGGACCACGCCAGGCCAAGAACGGGCCTGTCATGGACCTGGCTAATGGGTCTCCGTGTGAGGTACCGACCCACCTCATCGGAGGTTCCAACGAGCGTTTCGCTGCGGTCGTCGCTGACCCCCCACAGGTGTGGGGGGGCTCAGCGACGACGCAATGGCAGGGGGAAACATGAGAGGAGGCTGCGCCTCCCTCTTGAACTGCCAAAGGAGGGGGGTCTAGCTCCTCGCTGCTGGCAGTGGGTCTGGACCGCCCCGTTGGGGCGGCTGAAGTGGCCAGGCTAAAAAGGAAAACATGGAAGTATTTCCTTTTTAGGAAAAACTGGCAGTATATCCACAGGAGGTGTCCATGCTGGCAAGCAGCGTGAACTTCAAAGGCGGCCAGGGAAAAAGCCTGTGGAGCGCGGTCCTGGCGGACTGGCTTGATGCCGAAATTCTGGACCTCGACCCACGCCAGGGTGATTCGCACTCCTGGGCTCAGAAGGCTGGACGAAAGAGTAGGCTGATCTGGAAGGACGCAGAGAAGGCGCTTCATCAGGCCGCTGTTGATCCGGGTTTATGGTTTGTCGCGGACTGCCCACCCCACGAAGGAGAGGAGACTCGCGCCGCTCTTCGGCATTCCCACCTGGTCCTGATCCCCGTGGTCCCGTCTGGGGCTCAGGACGCGAGGGCCTGGGGGCGCATGGTGGACGCCATCCGGGAAGCTCGGATCGAGAATCCGGGCCTCAAGGTGGCCGCCGTCCTGAACGCGAACCGGCAGACCGCCCTGGCCAAGGAGTTCGTGGCCATGCTCCAGCAGTGGCACGCACCCAAGGAAGGTCGGGCCGTGGTCGGTGTGGTCCCGCAGCGGGTAGGCCTGTCTGAGGCCTTCGGCGCTGGGACTGTTCCCACGGATCCGGCTGTGGTCGCGGTCCTGGGGAAGCTCCAGGTCTTCGCGGAAGGGTGAGTATATTTCCAGTATTTCCAGTTTTTCCTAAAATGGAAAAGGTGTAAAAAATGACCAGCAAAAAGTTAGCCTTCAAGGTTGCAGATGCCGCTACGGACGGCTCTGCTCACCGGACAGAGGAACTGCCCGCGCTGGACCAGCGGATCCGGGCCGCCTCCCGCAATGCCACAGGCCGGAAGCCCGACTTCCCGGACCAGGAGACCGCCCGGTTGAACGTCTTCCTGCCGGTGGACCTGGTGCGGACGATCAAGGCCAGGGCAGCCGACACCGGGAAGTCCGTCAGCCAGTTTGTGGCGGATTGGGCCAAGACCCTCTAGGCCCGAGATCGCGCCAGAGGACAGGGTTTCCGGCTCACGGCCTACCATTGCCTCGCCCACTTGCTGCTTCTAAGGCCCCCGTACCCTCGGCTCTTTCCCTTGCACTGCACCCCAAAGGTCTTGCCTGGTGCAGCTTCGGGTGTCCCATAGATATCCACGCCGTGCTGCTTTTGACCAGATCGCCCATTCTTCTGCGTGAGAGGTGACCTCCACTCTGCGGCAAACAGCGCCCGGGTCAGATCTTCGAACTTCTCCCACGACTTCGGCGGTGGGATCTGCTTGTCGATAAAGTCCATTAGCGCCTATTAATCTGTTGTCCTTCCGTTGCGGCCGCGGTAATTATTGGTTCCCCCTGGCACCTCTCTGATTAGAACACGCTGTCCCGAGATCCCCCTAAGCTCTGCCAAGTGTAGCTGCCAGATTCGGGCTTAAGTTACTACCGAATGCTTCGGTTGTAGTTATTGCTGATTCCTGGGCTTTGACGCTGGATGGTTATTTTGGCGCGGTTCAGTCGCCAGAACCACCGAGGTCCCTGATAGCGATTAAGCCGGGCCTGTTCGAGTAGACTAGTCCGAGAGATCCATAAGACGATGTGGAGGTAATCGTGAGGGGTTCGGCTATTCCGGTCCTGCTCATAATTCTTGGTCTGATCGGGTGCAAGAATCCTGAGATTATTCAACTCTCTCCGGGTGTCTACATGCTTTCCCGGCAGGACCACAGAGGAATATTTGGTAACGCCGAGTCAATGAAGGCTGACGTGATCCGCGAGGCGAATGAGTTTGCATCTGCACGAGGGAAAGTGGCCATTCCGGTTTCCATGCGTGAGACGCCGACAGCGCCGATGCATTGGGCTGACATCACATATCAGTTCAGATTAGTCGACCCGGGCAGTCCAGCGGCCTTAGAGGGGATGAACACCTTGGCGCCATCGCCCACGGTGTCCATCCAGAAGATTGAGACAAAGGAAACGACTCCTCCTTCGAAGGATGTCTATGCCGAATTGATCAAGCTGGACGACCTACACAAGCGCGGCATCCTCACGGATGCTGAGTTTGAGGCGCAGAAGAAAAAGTTGCTCAACGGGAATTGACCATCATGAAGATGGTCAAGGGAACCCATCGAGTGCGTCGATCGTCCAGAAGGTGATGGGCTCAAAGACTACTTCAAGCAGTACATCACCCGGGGTGGTACGAACAAATACACCAACCACCAGAGCACCGATGCCATGACCTTGATCGATGAACTCGTTTCCAATCAGGCTGCCATCGGGTATGAGTTTCTTCGGCGCGATTTTTGGCGCAGCCCGAATACTTCGCTAACCCTGCGCTCAACTCGGACCCCGCCTGCATTGCCTTCCGTTCTCTCTCATCTCCCTGCTTTCTCGGCTCCGCTCGTCGCCTCGGTGCAGGCGTGGCCGGTTAGCTCAATTCGTTAGGGGCGTGATGGCCCATGGATGCGCTGAGCAGCCGCCATCCGACTAACCGTCATGGCGTGCCATTTGGCACCCCGTGGTCGAAGCCCGCGGCGTTCCATTTCGGAAGCAATTCTGCGATACGACCACCCATCAGCACGAAGTCGCTGCACCTGGTCAATGGCCTCAGCCTCTCCCGCATCCTCAAGAAGTCCCTTCCCGTCGTCTGCCAGGCGATACCCCAGGGGGACCTCCCCGGCTCGCTGTCCCTTGGCCCGCAGTGCCCGCAGTGCCGCGCTCGTCCTGGCTCGGATCAGAGCACGCTCGTAAGCTGCGAAAGCCTGCACCATGGCCCGCATCAGGGCG
>CAIYNT010000086.1 GCA_903927605.1 uncultured Holophagaceae bacterium | reverse complement strand
GCCCCGCTTGCCCTCCAGCAATCCGCCCTTGCCAACCATACGATCTCCTTTAGAGCCATGTCCGAACAAGCACTTAGGATAACCGAAAGGCCCGCAGGGGCGATATACCGGGGGTCAGGGCAAGGGCCCTGCGCTGGCTCAGAACCCGGTTAGCAGCAGGTCCAGGGCCGCGAGCATCTCCCCCCGCGCCGCGGCTAAGTCCCCCACGTGCGGCCCCAGCTCCCGACAGGGAATACCCGCCAGCTCTGGCACCATGGCCACCAGGGTCTCCCCTTGGAAGCTGAGCACCGGGGTGAGTCGAGTGATGGTCTGCACGCCAGCCCCCTGCCGATAGAGGGGCACCACCACCCGTGTCGCCAAGCCTGAAAGAACTTCCGCCTGCACATCCAGCAAGTAGGGGATGGCCTCCCGGGTGCTGGCGTTGGCATTCTTGAACACCGCGCAGGCCACCATCAAAAGGTCCGAAGCCCGTCGCTGAACACTCCCTGAGCTTCGACTCGCTTGTTATAGGAAGCAAAGGCCTTTTCGTTTTCATGCAACCAGAGTTCCGCCTGTCTCGCACTGACGGCGTAGGCCAGGGCCTCCTCTGCAACCTGGGAGATGTTGATGCCCAGCTCCTTGCCCTGCTGCACCAGATCTGAATTGAGGCTGAGGTTCACGGGACGCTTGGGGGCGTCCGTATGGGGGCTGGGGCGCATAAGTGGCTCCACGAAGGATGCGCACTTAGTATACGCATAGATGGCCGTTTCCTAACCCGGGTGTCTCCGCATGGACCATTGAACCAAAAAAGATATTTGAGTCACAAAGAACACAAAGGGCACAAAGTAAAAGCCCTTGTCTTTCTTTGGGTTCTTTGTGTTCTTTGTGGCTGACTCTTTTATGCTTCCTTGTGGCCCCTGCCCCTTCTGCGGGAGCGCAATCCAGCCCCACCCATCCCTGTGGTTTTAACCGAAAGTCCCCGTGCACCCCATCCTCCCTGCGGTCCTCCTGGTTCTCGCTCCCACCCAGTCCCCTGACTTCCGGGGGAACCTGGACGGGGGCCACTATCTGAAGGTGCTGGCAGAGGCCGAGCAGCGGTTGCGCCAGGATGCCAAGGACGCCTCGGCTTGGGCCGCCAAGTCCCAGGCCCTCTCCAGCCTCATGCGCTTCACTGAGGCCAAGGCTGCGGCGGACTGGGCCCTGACGCTGCGCCCCGGCCTGGCGGACGCCCTGCTGGCCCGGGGACTGGCCCGGGCGGGTGAGGCCATCAAGCAGCGGGATCTGGGCAGCCTGCGGGGGGCCCTGGGGGCCCTGGACGACCTGCGGGCCGCCACCCAGGCCGACCCCAACTTGGCCTCAGCCTGGATGAGCCTGGGCCTGGCCTATGAACTGTTGCCCGGCCTCCTGGGCGGCTCCACCCGCAAAGCCCTGGACTGCGCCGATCAACTGCGGCGCCTGGCCCCGGCCCGGGGGGACCTGCTCCAGGGCATCATCCTGTCTGAAGAAGATCGCTGGCGGGAGGCGGAGCCCTGTTTCCAGCGGGCCCTGGTCCAGGCCCCCTCGGACCCCGAAGTGGTGGGCCAGTGGTTGGACGCCCTGGACAACCGCCCCGCCAAAAAGGCCCTGGGCGAGGCCGGGAAGAACGCCCGCCTCCTGGCCGAGGCCCCTCGCCTGCTGCCCGCCATACGCACCCGAGCCCGAGGCGTGGTGGCCGTGAGTGACGCCTACCTCCACGCGGGTCAGCCCGAGGCCGCCTGGTCCGTGGTCCAGGACCAGCTGCCTCATATCGATGCCCCCAGCCTCCTGCGCCTCCAGTTGGGTAAGGTCGCCGCCGCCGGTGGCATTCACCGCCCCGAAGGCCTGGTCGCCTTGGACCAGGTGCTACGGGAGCCCCTGGAAGGCGGTTCCTCCGGCTACCCCGGCGCCTGGTGGCGCAAGGGACAGATCCTCAACGCCCTGGGCCGGAAGGATGAAGCTCGGCGGGCGGCGAAGGAAGCCCTGAAGCTGGATCCCAAGCATCGGGGTGCGGGGGAGCTGTTGAGAGATCTGGACTGAGGCAGTGGCAAGGCTTGGCCCCCATCTCTATAGTACCAGCCCTCCGCATGACGCATTGAAGCAGTGGGACTGCCCCTCTGCGTCACCCAATGGGCATCCAACTTAGGAATCAGCTTCTCCAATCGAAGCCCAACATGTTAAATATTTTAATTCAAATACTTAGATTGTTTTTCATTTGTTGGCACAGTGCTTGATATACCTGACTGCGGCCATCGCCCATTAGGAGAACACCCATGAAGAACCAGAAGGGCTTCACCCTCATCGAGCTGCTGCTCGTGCTTGCCATCATCGGCATCATCAGCGCCATTGCGATTCCCGCCCTGCTGGGCCAGCGCGAGAAGGCCAAGGTCAAGGCCGTCCAGTCCATGGTTGCCAACGTGGCCGCTGAATGTGCACGAGTCAATGATGACCTGCGCCAGAATGCTGGCGCCGCCGTTGCTGCAGGCACTGTCACTGCAGCCGTGCTGGCAGAGCCCAACTACAAATATCCTGCAGCCAAGAATCCTTACGGTGGAACTGCCGATCCATACCTTGCCGTTCCTTCGACTGGCCCCGGGTTTGTTGGCTTGGCCGGAAGTGACACCTATGTCGATCCTGCTGTAGCCGGAAGTTCTTATCACGCTGTCCTCATTGACGGCATCTATACCGAGAACGGCGCGCCCAAGACCACCACGAAGGTCGTGGCCCTCGACTAGCCCCATCCTGTCCCTAAGAACCTCCGGTTTGTCCGGGGGTTCTTTTTTAAAATCGCCGAGGACATTCAGAACCACTCATTCAAAACCCGGCATGAGGATTGCTCACAATTCCTTACACGCCCTCGTGGCCCAGCCTTATGGAGGATTTATGAAGCGTCAGTCCGGATTCACCCTCATCGAACTTCTACTGGTTCTTGCCATCATCGGCATCATCAGCGCCATCGCCATCCCGGCTCTGCTGGGACAGAAGGAACGGGCCAACCAGAAGGCCACGGAAGCCACGGCCCAGTCTCTGGCGGCTGAGACCACCTCCGCTGCCAAGCTCATGACTGGCGCCACAACGGCTCTGGTGAGCACCTACGTGACGGCCACCATCCCCAACTTCATCTGGCCGCGTTGCAAGAACGCCTATGTCCCGACCGAGACCGCCGTCACCACTGCTGCCACGGCCAAGGACGGTCAGGTATCCCTCATTGCCGGCGCTTCGGCCGACGCCAATGGCACCCCAGTCAACGTGCTGGTGGTCTCCTACCAGCACAAGGGCACCACCCCCGCCTCCACGTCCACAGTGCTGGCGAACGTTCCCGTCGAGTAGGCATCTCCAAACACACACAAGAAGGCCCCCACACATGGGGGCCTTCTTGTGTGTGGGCCCCACGCCTCCCGACCCTTGAGAACCTGATCATCGGCGGCGCTGGAGCCGAATGGATCTACACTGATCAGGCACAGTGGAAGCCATGGTAGCAATGCGTTATTACTGACCACTTCCATGAAAATGACGACTTATACTTGATTATCTGCCGGAGATTCGCATGAAGAAGCAGGCCGGATTCACCCTGGTCGAACTCTTGGTCGTGCTGGCCATCCTCGGGGTGGTCGCCAGCATTGTTATTCCCACGATGATGGGACAGCGAGACAGTGCCCGCCAGAAGTCCACGGAGGCCATCGCCCGCTCCCTGGCTTCCGAGTTAGACTCCGCCGCCAAGATGAGAAGCGGTTCCACCGCGGCAGGCGTCATCGCCTACGTCAGGTCCCTACCCAACTTCACCTTTCCAGCCTGCAAGAATGCCTATGCTCTAGGCGCCTCTCCCATCGTACTCGGCACAGCGGCCAACGACGGCGAAGTGGGGTTACTCGCAGCCACCCAGAACGACACCAGCGGCCAGACCATCACCGTGATCACGGTCAGTTACAAGCACTCAGGGACTCCGGCGCCGATTGTGGTGACCAGTGTGCCGGTGGAATGAAACCCCCTCATGGATAGGTCTGCTTGCCGTTCTGGTCTGTGCCGTAGATGTGCCCGGCATGGCCCGCGCGGTTATCGGCGGCATCGAGTGTGTAGGTGAGGCCCCCTGCTGCGATGACCAGGGTGTAGGTCATCTTGGAGGAGCCCTTGGCCCCAAACTGTGGGGCGATGTTGGGATCCGGGCCAGTGACAACGAAGGAGCCATCAGCCTGGGGGGTCCAGGCGTAGCCCCCGGCGGTGCCATAGACGCCGGCATCGGCCTTCCTCGTCTCAAGCGCCATCTGCAGGCTCTTGCAGTTCTGCTGGGCATCACCCACCAGGTCCGCATTGGTCTTCTGGCCCAGGAAGGCCGGAATGGCGATGGCGGACAAGATCCCGATGATCGCGACCGTCACCAGAACCTCGATGAAGCTGAACCCCTTCATTGTGCGTCGCATGGCGTCCTCCCGAACCTGGCAGTATTGCAATTCATCGGCCAATTGCTTCAGCTCTTGTCGAAGGCCGCCGCCAGGCCGAAGATCGGCATGTACATGGCCACCACAATGAAGCCCACAATGCCGCCCAGGATGGCGATCATGATGGGCTCCATGAGGCTGGTCATAGAACCGACGGCGTTGTCTACCTCATCCTCATAAAAGTCGGCGACCTTTGAGAGCATGGCGTCCAGGGCACCGGTGGCCTCGCCCACGCCCACCATCTGCACCACCATGGGGGGGAATACTTTGGTCTCGGCCAAGGGCGTGGAAATGTTGCGGCCCTGCTCCACCGCGTCCTTGGACTTGAGGATGGCGTTCTGGATGACCAGGTTGCCCGCGGTCTTGGCGGTGATGTCCATGCCTTCAAGAATGGGCACGCCGGAACTGATGAGGGTCCCAAGGGTGCGGCAGAAGCGCGCCACGGCCACCTTGCGGAGAATGTCCCCCAGGACTGGCATCTTCAACAGGAGGGTGTCGATCTGGATGTGCCCCATGGGGGTTTTGTAATACTGACGGAGGCCGACCACCACCATGGCAATCCCAATCAGGATCAGCCACCAGTAGCCGATGATGGCATCGGAGATGGCGATACAGACGATGGTCGGGTAGGGCAGCTTGCTGCCCATACCGGAATACATGGCCGAGAAGACTGGGATGACCTTCACCATGATTACCACCACCACGATGACGGCGATGCTGATGACCGCGATCGGGTAGGTCATAGCGCTCTTGACTTTGCCCGTGAGCTTCACGGACTTCTCGATGTAGCCCGAAAGCCGCTGGAGGATGAGGTCCAGGATGCCGCCGGTTTCGCCGGCGCCCACCATGTTCACGTAGAGATCCGTGAAAGCCTTGGGGTGCTTGCTCAGGGCGGTCTGCAGGGTGG
>CAIYNT010000085.1 GCA_903927605.1 uncultured Holophagaceae bacterium | reverse complement strand
GCGCCTGCGGCTTGGCCTTGCGAATCGGCACTGGCATACGCTCCTCGCCGGGTCCCGATTCCGCAGGCTCCCCCGGAGCCTGCTCCATCACCCGGCGGTCGCGCACATGGCGAGCCCGCCCCAGTGTCCCAACTGTGGCGCGGAAGGGCCGGGCTTAGCATCTGTTCAAGCGGCGCCTGCGGGTTGGTCTTGCGAATCGGGACCCGGCAGTCGGTCAGATGGAGTAACCCTGACTGTCGACTTCCAGGGCCTGCTGTCGTGCGGCGAGATCAGCGAGTGTGGTTCGGCGCAGCACGTCGCGAGCCGCCTCGGTACTGAGGGTCCACAGTTCGCGGATGGCACGGGCGCCGGAGGTAGCGTCCGGGGGCAGGTTGGCGCTGCCGAGGCGCCCTTCCAGGGCTTCCAGCACCTCCAGGGCCGTGATGTGGCTGGGGTGCTTTGCCAACTCGCAGCCGCCACTCGGGCCGCGCTGCACCTTGATCAATCCGTCGTCCTTGAGGCTGCCCAGGAGCACCCGCAGGAACTTGGGAGGCAACCCCTGACGCCTGGCAATTGCCTCCACCAGCTCAGGGCCCCGCCCGGCATGCAACGCCAGATCGACCATGAGCTGCAATCCATACCGTCCCTTGGCTGATCCCTTCATCTCGACTCCTTGAAACTAATTATATAATAAAATTCATTAACAAGCTTGACAATTCATTTTTTCTTTCCCATACTTCAAGCTTCGAGCCTCGCCCGAATCCTGAAGGAACCCCCATGAGTCGCCCCACCGAACGCCCCAACCGCGTCGAGCATGCCTACGACCTGATCGGCTACACGCCCGTCGTGCGGCTGAACCGCATTGTGCCGAAGGGCTCCGCGAAGGTCTACGTGAAGCTGGAAAGCGCCAATCCCGGCGGCAGCGTGAAGGACCGCATCGCCCTGAGCATGATCCAGGATGCGGAGGCCCGGGGCGTGCTGAAGCCCGGGGACACGCTGCTGGAGGCCACCAGCGGCAACACAGGCATCGGTCTCGCCTTTGTGGCGGCGGCCAAGGGCTACAAGATCACGCTGGTGATGCCCGACACCATGACCCAGGAGCGCCGGGCGCTGCTGAAGGCCTACGGGGCGAGGCTGGTGCTGACGCCGGGTTCAGGCGGCATGAAGGCGGCTGTGGACAAGGCCCAGGAACTGGCCGATGCGGATCCTTCCTACTTCCTGGTGCGGCAGTTCGACAACCCGGCCAACCCCGCGATCCACCGCCGGACCACCGCTTTGGAGATCCTGGAGCAGGTGCCGGAGCTGGACGCCTTCGTGGCGGGCGTAGGCACCGGCGGCACCGTCACGGGTGTGGGCGAAGTGCTGGCCGAGAAGAAGCCCGGCGCCCTGGTGATCGCCGTGGAGCCGGAGACGTCGCCGCTGCTGAGCACGGGGAAGCCCGGTCCGCACAAACTGCAAGGCCTGGGGGCCGAACTTCGTGCCCGGCATCCTGAACCGCAACGCCTTCCAGCGCATCATCCCCGTGGGATATGACGATGCCATCGCCATCGCGAGGCGCCTGGCCCGGGAGGAGGGACTGCTCACGGGCATCAGCACCGGCGCCATCGTGTTCGCGGCGCTGGAAGTGGCCAAGGAATTGGGCGAAGGGAAGACCGTGGTGGCCGTGCTCTGCGACACCGGCGAGCGCTACCTCACCCACCCCCTGTTCGCCGAGATCGACGGGCCGGCCGTCTGAAATTACCGGAACAGGATGAACAGGATGAACAGGATGATCTGACCGTCATTCCTCCCAGGCACCCGGAGCCACTCAGGCCTCAGTCATCTTCAATTCGTCTCCTGAAGAAGAAAGAACCATCGTCTGCAGGATTCTCCGATCTAGTCGCCACCATCGGTGAGTAATTCTTCATCGACCACGGCACCGGCGTGGTGATCGGCGAGACCACCACCGGCCGCTGGGCCAAGATCTACCAGGGCGTCACCCTGGGGGCGCTGTCCACTCGCGGCGGCCAGGGACTGATGGGCGTGAAGCGCCACCCCACTCTGAAGGAGCGGGTCACGGTCTACTCCGGCGCCTCGATCCCGGGGGGTGACACCGTGATCGGCGAAGAGACCGTCATCAGCAGCAACGTGTTCGTCACCCAGTCCGTGCCACCTCAGACACGGGTCACCGTCAAGAATCCCGAGCTGCAGTATCGCAACCGCCAGCCCCAGGAATTCAAGCAGGAACTCCCCGGCGACTGGATGATCTGAACGCGGCGAGTATCCGCCAAGTTAGGAATTTTAAAAGCGGAGGAAAGCTGAGGGGCGGAGAAGAGCGGAGTCAAAATTGTCCTGCTGATCAGCGAATTAAACGGTGCCTTGGGATCTTGCATCCCGCTCTTGGCGCCCTTCACATTGTCCTTTCTCCGCCTTCCTCAGCTTCTCCGCTCTCCTCCGTTTCATTCCTTACTCTTTTCCATTTCCAAGACTCACCGCTCCGTGAAGGCCTGTAGCCTCCGCCCCGCCTCCTCCAGCAGGTCCTCGGTCTTGCAGAAGGCGAAGCGTACTGTGCGCGATTCTGCTGGGTTCGAGATGAAGCTCGACAGGGGCACCGTGGCCACGCCCGCCTCAACAACGAGGCGGGTGGCGAAGGTCACGTCGTCCTCGTGGCCCAACGCCGAGTAATCGGCCAGCACGTAGTAGGCGCCCTGAGGAGGAACAAGCTGGAAGCCCGCCCGGATCAGTGCGCCGCAGAGAATATTCCGGCGGTGCCGGTAGGCCTCGGCCATGCCGGTGTAGTACTCGCCCGGCAGGGTGTCCATCGCCGTGGCCACGGCCTCCTGCAGGGGCGCCGGGGCGCCCACGGTGAGGAAGTCGTGGACCTTGCGGATGGCCGCCGTCAGTTCCCGCGGTGCGAGGATGGTGCCGATGCGCCAGCCGGTGATGGCGAAGGTCTTGGAGGCGCCCGAGATCGTGACGGTGCGCTCGGCCATGCCGGGCAGGGTGGCGATGGGGATGTGCCGCCCCTCGTAGACGATGTGTTCGTAGATCTCGTCGGTGATGGCGTAGGCATCATGCCGTTGGCAGAGGTCGGCGATGCCCGCCAGTTCTTCAGCGGTGAAGACTTTCCCGGTGGGGTTGTTGGGCGTGTTCAGGATGATGGCCCGGGTCTTCGGGCCGAAGGCCTGGGCCAGCCGGTCGAGATCGAGCGGCTGACTCACGGGCAGGGGCACATTCACCGGGCGGGCGCCGCAGAGCACCGCATCTGGGCCATAGTTCTCGTACCAGGGCTCGAAGATCACCACCTCGTCGCCCGGATCCACCAGCGCCAGCAGCACCGAGGCCATGGCTTCCGTGGCCCCGCAGGTGATGGTGATCTCGGTTTCGGGATCCACCGCCAGTCCGTAGCAGCTGTGCATCTTGCGCGCCAGAGCCTCCCGAAGCCGCTGTGCGCCCCAGGTGATGGCGTACTGGTTCACATCGGCGCGGATGGCGGCGACAGCGGCTTCCTTGAGTTCTTCAGGGGCTGGGAAGTTGGGGAAGCCCTGGGCCAGGTTGATGGCCCCGTGCTCGTTGGCCAGGCGCGTCATCCCGCGGATGACCGATTCGGTGAAACCGTGAGTGCGCTGGGCCGTGTGCATGGTGTTCCAAACTCCCGGGACTGGCTGCAGCGATTGTGCGACCACCAGCTTGCTGGCACCAGACGCCTCGAGGTTTGACCCGGCGGTTCCAGTCTTTTCCTATCTCGAAAATCGCGCAGCGGATTTCGAGCCCGCACGGCACACAGAATACAGCGGGCACCCCAGGCAGGTGCTGCGTCTGCGCACACCAGGGCAATCCCCGAGGATGCCCAGGTGACTAAGGGCGAAGTCGTAGCGGAGCGGATCGGCAGGCTCCAGCCGGCGCAGGGATTCCGTGATCTCGACGGCCATTTTCCCGTCCGGTGTGGCCCTGCGGCTGAGTCCGATGAAGCGCGAGATGCGGGCCACATGCGTGTCGAGGGGGATGATGAGGTGGTTCTGGGGCATGCGGGTCCAGAGGCCAAGGTCGGGCCAACCGGTTCGTACCATCCAGCGGAGGAACATCCGCCAGCGCTTGCAGGCTGCGCCTTCCAGGGGATCGGGCAGCGAGAAGCGGATTCCGTAGGTGGCCGGAAGTTCGGCCCGCAGGCGCTGGATTAGACGCGAGAGCGCCTCATCGGGCGCTTCGCCAGGGATGGGGAGGAGATGGGGTTCGAGGCCCTGGCCGCTATCTCCATCGAGCCGTTTCCAGGCCAGCAGCCAGATTACGAGATCGGCGCCCGTATGGAAGCGCCAGATCCAGGAGGACAGCGCCAGGGACAGTGCCTTCCGGGCGGCCGGGATGGGCCGTTCCCGCAACCAGGCCGCAGGCTGGTCACCCAGGGGAGCCAGGGCGGCCCGGATGGCACGAATCATCGGGTCCACGCGCCCATAGGCCAGGTGGGCGGCCACAAAAGCGGCCACCTCGCGATCCAGGGGCGATTCGTAGGCAAGAAGGACGCTCAGGGGGTCGCGGTCCAGCGCTCCGGCCGTGTCGTAACGCGCGCAGAGCCCGTCCAGGCGTTCCTTCAGGGAGAAGACCGAGGGTCCCATGGGTTCAGTGTCCCAGGAGCCACGGGTTTCAATTGGTGAAAAACCCCAACCCACGCCGAAAAACACTATGTGGATGAAGGACCTTCCGCTAATCTAATGAACGGTGGCCCGTGGCCCCTTCTGGAGAAGCAACCGCACATGATGAACCTGCGTGGCCTTGGCAACCTGGCGAAGATCCTTGAAGAAGCAGCAAAGCCCGATTCCGTATTGCGCGAAGACCGCGAGAAGCCGAAGCCAAAGGTTCTCAAGAAGGGGGAGAAGGCGGGGAACATCCGCATCATCGACCCCAAGCGGAAGGTCTGGTACCAGAAGCGCCTGAAGGAGATCACTGCCAAGTCCACCGCACCGGAAGACCAGGTCTCCGGGCCCGTGAGTGCGCCGGTGGTTCTCGTGGCTCCCGCGCTGGCGAAGCATGCGGCCTCCAAGCTGGGTGGCTCGCTGTTGCAGACTCTGGCTGCCGCCAAGGATGTGAAGCCCAAGGCCGACGGCCAGAAGCGCTCCGAAGCCTGGCGCCGCAAGCCCGGTGAATCGATCTTCTAGGCGGTAGGCGCTAGTGTAGTGCGCTCAAAATAGTGGGACCTTTGTTTGAGTCACCGCACTTGATACTGAGAGGTATCGAGTGCGGGATTTTGTGCGAATCGAACTGACCACCATCGAGCGTGAGCGCCTGGAAAGCACGGCGAGGAGTCG
>CAIYNT010000084.1 GCA_903927605.1 uncultured Holophagaceae bacterium | reverse complement strand
CGCCCCTGCCCTCAGTGACGGGTCCGGTCACGACAACCTGTTCTACGCCGCCATCCACATCGGACCTGGTTTCGACCTGGACCAGGAAACCACCTTCCGCCTTCTGGCGGAGCACTACAACCACCGATGCACACCGCCTTGGAGCGAAGCAGAGCTTCGCCACAAGGTGGAGGATGCCTTCCAGGTAGAGGAGCGTCGTGGATGGTTCCTGGAGGCCAAGCTGCCGAACTCGACCGGCTCCTTGGACTGGGACGATGTTACTTCGGACACCGGTGAGGCGGCTGGTGCTAGCGAGGACCCGACCCGTCCCTGTTTCGGGGGGTTCACGCTCTCGAAGGCGGGACTGTATTTCCAGCCTGAGCCGGTTCAGCGGGGTGGTGAATGGATTCAGCCTCCTCCGAGGAAGGTGTCAGGCCCCTTCGAGGTTCTCGCCACTGTGCGGGATAAGAGCAGCAATGGGTGGGGGCTTCGTATCCACTGGCTCGACGAGGACGGGGTTCCTCATGACGAAATCGTCCAAAAGAGCGCCACGGTGGGCGATCCTTCCGAGTTGATTCGGATGTTCGTTGATCGTGGTCTCACAGTTTTCCCTGACTCGGTATCTCGCAAGAAGTTCATCGAATACATCGCCCGGGTGAGGGTGGAAATGCGGGCGAGGTCTGTGGATCGGCCCGGATGGCAAGGATCGGCCTATGTGTTCCCCGATAAAACCATCGGCGTGGATGGATCAGGTGAGGATGTGTTCCTCGCAGACCGGCGGGAGCATAAGTTCGGAGTGGCGGGTTCCCTGGAGGACTGGAAGTCCAAGATCGGTCTTCAAGCCGTCGGAAACTCCCGTCTAGCTTTTGCGATCTCCTGCCCTTTTGCCTCGGTGATGCTTTCACCCCTGGGCATGGAGTCCGGCGGAATCAACTTCTACGGCTCCAGCTCCAAGGGGAAAACTACCTGTGCACAGGCTGCCGGAAGCGTGATGGGTGGTCCCAAGTTCTATGAAACATGGCGAGCAACTTCGAATGGGTTGGAATCCATCGCAGCAGCCCACAACGACAACTTTCTGGTGCTCGATGAGCAAGGGCAGGCGCTGCCGAATGAAGTCGGTGAAATTGCCTACATGCTCGCCAACGAGACCGACAAGATTCGCTCGACCCGTGGACTGGAGACCCGTGCTCGTCGCCACTGGAAGCTTCTGTTCTTGAGCACAGCCGAAATCACCCTCGCCGATAAAATGCGGGAGGTTGGGAAGACTTCCAAGACTGGGCAGGATGTCCGTCTTGTCGATGTGCCCGCTAACCCGGACGGGTTGAACCAGGCGTTTGAACGGTGGGACGGTTTTGAATCTTCTAAGGACCTGGCCGACCACCTGAAGCGGGCAGCCACCCACTACTACGGGACACCCATCAGGGCTTTCATTAAGTCGCTGAACGGCTTTCCTGATGGCCTCGTTGTTCAGATTCGGCACTGGGTGGATGAGTGGACGGTCAAGCATGTCCCCCGTGATGCCGACTCCCAGGTGAAACGGGTCGCAGACCGCTTCGCCATCGTGGCTGCGGCTGGCCGCTTGGCAACGCTCAACGGTATCCTCCCCTGGGAGGAGCACACGGCAGATTGGGCAGCAGCGACTTGTTTCAAGGCGTGGCTTACTCACCGAGGTGGCATCGGCACTGGAGAGCACCAGAAGGGGATTCAAGCGGTTCTGGAATTCATCGACCTGCATGGGAAGTCGAGGTTCGCAGACAAGGATGGCACTGGGGAGAAGGTCATCAGCATGGCTGGTTTCCGGACCACCAGCGCCGATGGCGACGACGACGATGGAGTCCACAACTACCTCTTTACTCCCGCAGGATGGAAGGATGCTTGTGAAGGCCATAACCCCACAGAAGTCGCTAAAGCCATGGCCAACGCTGGCCTCCTTGATGCTTCCGCGAAAGGGGGAGTGTTCAAGGCCCAGAAGAAGGTCCGAGTTCACGGAGCGCCCACTTGGCTCTACGTAGTCCTCGGGGAGGGCATCCTGGCCTACCGGGACAATCAGGTCCAGGGTGCCGGTGAGGTGAAGGCACTCCACAAACAGGGCAAGTCCCCGACGTTGGCTGAGGCCACCCCTATGCTTTCGCCGGTAAAGCCCGCAGCCTCGCCTGCTCCGCCCCCCGTGGTTGCCACGGCTCTGGCGATTCCCCCTCGGCCCGTGCAAGCACCTCCCGCAGTTGCGGCACCTAAATGGGAGGCCGTAGACGCCGACAATGAGCGTGATGAGGACGCCAGGCTCAAGGCCAGTATCCGCTCCAGCATTGATCGTGGCCGGTGAACCGCTCAGGTTCGCGGGGGCGCTGATGTTCCCCAGTTCCACAGACCCAACACAGTGACGGAACATGGAATGCCACTGAAAACAAAGGTTGTTCCCTGTGTTCTACCTGTTCCCCAGCCTGCTGAGGGGGGTGGGGGGAATGGGGGCCAGAATCAACCCCCGGGGAAAAGTTGTGCTTCTGTTTTAGAGATAGACATATATGAAGTGGAACTAGGGGAACAGTGGAACAAGGCTGAAAACATTGAACGATCCCGTTCCCACTCGCGATAGAAAGCCGGGAACACAGGGAACAAGAGCACCAACCTAGGCTCTCCCCCCTTCGGGGTCGTGTCCCCCCAGTGCAACGAGCACAACTCGGCCACACCACCTAGTCAACGAAGGCAGATCCACCCAAGGCGTCAGCCGATCTCCGGTATCGACGCCAAATCAACCAACCACCCAACAGGAGGTAGCGTGAGTCTCATCTGGAAGTCAGTGCCAATTACCAGCAGCATCAATCTTCGTTCCGCAGAAAACAATGGGGCCACGATCTGGGCCAACGCCTCTATCCTCGACGCCACCAAGTTGCGGGACGAACAGCACAAGCCCATGCGCATGAAGGTCTGGCAGAAGGGACTCGCGGTGAAGCTGGCCGGTGTGCGCGAAGGTCAATCCGTCCTCACGGTAGGCTTCGCCTACAACATGCTGGACGAGCTTTATCAACTCCTCTGCCAGCGCGACCTTGAGTGCCCTCAGACCGTAGGCCCTGAGCGGGGCCTGACCCTGGAGCTGATGATGGGCTTCCAGGAGGTCATCGAGACCACTCCGGTCGTCCCTCACATGATCACCATCAAGGGCCGCCCTTACGCACCCCGGACCATCTTGAACATCGACGGCGAGCCCAACTGGGTTGCCCGGGATGTCTTCGCTGCCCTCAAGGCGAAGAAGCAGTTTTCTGCGGTCATCTCGCAGATCCCCGATGAGTTCAAGTTTGTGGAGCCTCTCCATCATCACGCTGGTGCTCGCCCGAAACGGGACCTCTGCCTGACGTGGGCGGGGCTGGACATGGCCCTCGGTCTCATCAAGACCCCGGCGTCGTTGGAGTTCGACTCCTGGGTCCGGTCTGAGTTCGGCGGCAGGTTCCCCGAATTGTTCCGACAGGAGCGGAAGTGGGATCTGTAGCCTGGGACGTCTGTCACGACCAGACCCGCAAGTCCTTCCACTGACGGGCTAAAAATGCCCTCACACCTTCTGTGGTAGGCATAGCCAACCAAAAAGCCATTGATTGCAGCACTACCACAGGTGCTTGCCTCGATTCCCCACTTCTCTGTGTTGCCCCCTAGAAAGCCCGTAGATGCGTTCTGTCGCCTCCGGGCCACTACCACCCTCCCAACATCCACTCGACGTCTCCTAGTGGCCTTCCTGAGGCCGACCTCCGGGGGCGTCCAACGGAAGGTAACTACAAGCTGTGCGTAGCTCTACACCCACACCACTTGTAGCGGAGGTCCACTTTCTGTAGACGACTTCAAGTAGGGTAGAACCCCACCGTCGTCACTGGCATCCTGGCAACCTGGCGGAACACGATTCTTGGAGCATCCGTTCGTTCGTAACCTCCCGCTCTTGATAGACTTTCAAAATGAATTCCACACCTGCTCATCGCAAGGACTTAGACTTCGACCGCCTGCTCAAGCTGCGGCTCGTAGTCGGTCGTGCTGGGGAGGCTGACCTTAACGGTTGGTGGAGCACCCAAGGCGTCCTCGGCAGCGTCGGGGAAAGCCTGTTCCGTCGTGGCTTCTCCCGGACCCACCCCTGGGCAAGGGCTCGGGTGGTTTTCGAGGTGGCCCGCCAGCGATGCCTGGAACGGTATCCCAACCCCAAGGCCGTAACCCTGTGGAACCTGCCTGCCGTCATCGAGGACGCCTTCGACCACCGATGGGCTTCCTGGGCCGGAGCCGGGGACGAGTGGTCGCCGTTCTTCCAGAAGCTCCAGAACATGCCCCCCGCCCCCTTGCTGGACAGCCTGGGCCACTTCGACCTCTGGAGCCCGGCTTACGCCAAGACCCTGAGCAACCTGGTCCATTCGGGAAGCCCTGAAGTCCAGCTGCCTCGTCAGCCCCTGAATGATCAGTCCCTGACCCTGTTGGCAGGTGCCTTCTCCTTTGGCGAGCAGGGTGCACCCATCGTGCCGTGGCTGGACCTGGGGGTCGAAGGATGAAGGCCAGCCCCGCTCCCCCAAGGGTGACCTCCGCTGGAGTGATCAAAGGGGCCATGGTCCAAGAGACCTATGCGGCCTTCCGCACCTGGGACTTCACGCTGTCCAAGAAGGCCAACATGGACCGCATCCGGGAGGAGAACCTGGTTGGGGCTCCCACCTCCAAGTGGCTCACGAATGTCCTCTGGAACATCAGTAGCCGCTTTGATCCCGAGGGCAGAGACCGCCCCCTGGTCCTGCTTGCCCAGCAGGGGGTGTCCATGGACCTCTGGAAGCCCCTTCTCCTCTGGCATGTGGCCCAGTCGGAGTTCCTGGTGCGGGACTTCATGCTGAACTTCCTGTTCCCCCGCGTTCAGGCCGGGAGCCAGAGGTTCAAACCCGATGAGGTCGAAGCTCACTTCGCATGGCTGCTGAAGCCCAACGATAGGGTGAAGGCCCCGTGGGCAGCCTCGACGCTCCGCTATGTCGCTAGTGGATTGCTCAAGTTCGCGGCGACCTTCGGCCTCTTGGAAGGTGGCACCGTCAAGAGCACGGTGCCCTACCACCTGCCCGACCCCTGCGTCCTCTACATCCTCCACGCCCTGGTGGACCGGAAGGTGGGTCTGGCCAAGATCGTGGATGCAGAGGATTGGCGGATCTTCCTGATGTCACCCCTGGCTGTTCACCAGGAGCTGCTTCGCCTTCACCAATACCGGAAGGTGGACTACCAGACAGCCGGGAGCCTCGTAGACCTCCGCCTTCCCGCTGAGAACCTGCTGACCTACGCCAAGGGATGGCCCGTATGAAGCCATGGATCGAACGACTTCGTGACCTCGAAGGGGTGCTTGCCCTGTCTGATCCACGGCCCGCGATCAGCGCCTACCACGACATGCCCTATGCGATTTTCCACTACGACCCTGAGGAGGAGTTCCTGTTCCGGAAGGAGCTGGACCTCCTGTGCACACGTCTCCAGAACAAGGGAAAGCGGGTCACCCGTGTGTCGCTGGCACACCTGCTGGACCAGGCCATGCAATCCCCCGTCACCTGGACAGAACTGATTGAAGGGGAGAAGTCGGTTGGGCTCCCTGAAGCCATCGAGACGGTCAGTGAAATTCTGGCCACCCACCGTCCCTTGCCGGATCTGGTGGGTGAAGCCATGCCGGTGGACGCCGATCCAACCCAGGATGTGGTCTTCCTCTGGAGAACCGGGGCACTCTTCCCGTGTTACCGGACCTTTGCCCTCCTGGAGCAGATGAAGGGCAAGGTGAAGGCCCCAACCATCCTCTGCTACCCCGGAACCCTGGATGGCCCCGCTGGGCTCAAGTTCCTGGGTGTGCTGGAAGCGGACCACAACTACCGGCCCAAGATTTTCTAAGTTGAGGCAGAGCATGGCTGACCACAAAATCCGATCCCTCTTTGCGCAGGACATCGAGCGGCGCATCGAGGAAGTCATCAAGGTGGACCAGACCGACGAGGGCGTCGTCCGAGATGAAATCCGGGAATATGTGGTCACCGATGCCATCCAGCGGTCCTTCAACATCCTGCTGGACCGCTACCTTGAAACCCCCAACAAGCCCCACGAGGGGATCGGCGTCTGGGTGTCCGGGTTCTTCGGGTCCGGCAAATCCAGCTTTGCCAAATACCTCGGCATGGGGATCGAGAACCGCCCCCTACTGGGAGATGCCGCTGCAACCCTGCTCCGGGACCGCTTCCGGGACAACAAAGCCTCGGTGCTACTCCAGACCATCAACGAGAAGATCCCCACCCATGTGGTGATCTTCGATGTGTCCTCGGAGCGGGGCATCCGGGCGGGGCAGTCCCTGACCGAGATCACCTACCTGGCCCTCCTGCGGAGCCTGGGGTATGCCCAGAACCTGGACCTGGCCGAGCTTGAAATCGCCCTCGAAGAAGAGGGGCGCTTAGACGCCTTCAAGGGAGCCTTCGGGCAGCTCTACCCAGGGCAGCACTGGGATACCAAGAAGAACCTGCCCGTCATGGCCATGAACCAGGCCAGCGCCGCCCTCAACCGCCTGGATGCCGTGACCTACCCCAACCCGGACTCGTGGGTAAAGGGGGCCAGGACGCAGGCAGACATCAACCCCCGCAGGTTGGCGGAACGCTGTAAGGCCCTCATCGAGCGCAGGCTGCCTGGCAAGGCCCTGATGTTCGTCGTGGACGAGGTAGGCCAGTTCGTGGCCCGTGATGTCCAGAAGATGTTGGACCTCCAGGCGCTCGTCCAGCAGTTGGGCGTGGCGGGCCGGGGCAAGTTCTGGTTGGTGGTGACCTCCCAGGAGAAGCTCACCGAGTTGGTGAGTGGTCTGGATGACCGGCGGGTCGAGCTGGCCCGGGTCATGGACCGCTTTCCCCAGGAACTCCAAGTCCACCTGGAGCCCAGCGACATCTCGGAGGTCACCAGCCGTCGTGTGCTGGAGAAGAACAAGGACGCCGAGGCCATTCTCCACAAGCTCTATGAGGAGCATCGCGCCCGTCTCGCGGACTGCACCCGGGTGACGGCGGAGATCAAGCTACCCGAACTCAGTGCCCTCCGCTTTGTGGCGCTCTATCCCCTGCTGCCCTACCAGGTGGAGCTGATTATCAATGTGGTTTCGGGGCTCCGCACCCAGGGTGGAGCCTCCAAGCATGTCGGCGGTGCCAACCGGACGATCATCAAGCTTGCCCAGCAGTTGCTGGTGAACCCCCAGGTGGATCTGGCGCACAAGGAGATCGGCCAGCTCGTCACCCTGGAGCATGTCTACGACCTGGTCAGCGGCAACATCGAGGGCGAAGTCCGGGGCAAGATCACCGACATCCCCAAGCTGGTGAGCCACCCCATGGCCCAGGCCGTGGCCAAGACGGTCTGTATGCTCCAGTTCGTCAAGACGGTGCACCGGACGGCGGAGAACATCGCCGCCATGCTCCACCCCACCGTCGATTCGGACTCCAAGCTGCCCCTCGTCCGTGAAGCCCTGGCCGAACTGGAAAAGGCCATGCTGGTGCGGAAGGGGGATGATGGCTACCGCATCCCGAGCCCCGTCGAGGACGACTGGGAACGCAGCCGCAGCGCCCTTGATCCCAAGACCTCCGAACGCAACCAGATTCTCGCCGAAACCTTGACTGGCTTCTGGGATCCCCAGCCCTCTCAGACCCTCAATGGGGTCAAGCTCTTCAAGGCGGGGCTCCTGGTCAACGGGAAGGAACTCCTGGAGGGTGACCTCCCTGTCAGCGTCCAACTCACCGGTGAGGGCCAGGACTACCGGGATCAGGTGGAGGAACTGCGGCGTCGCAGTCAGGCCGAGAAGTTCACCATCTTCTGGGCCGCCTCCTTGGCTCCCGCTCTCGACGAAGAAGTAGTCCAGTTCTTCCGCTCGAAGGAGATCCTCCGGCTGCGGGAACGGGACGCCCGAACCCCCGATCAGGGGCACCTCGTAGTGGAAGAGCGCCATCGGCTCAGTCGCCACCGCGAAGAGATCCGCCGTCGCCTCCGTGATGCCCTCCTGTCTGGCAGCGTGTTCTTCCGGGGGAATGACCGGAGCCCCGAGGGTGGAACCGGCGTGGACACGACGGTGAAAAACCTCCTCGGCCAGGCCCTGCCGGAGGTCTACCATCGCTTCGGGGAAGCCGCTTCCAAGCTGGAGGCCAAAGATCTCTCATCGCTTCTCACCGCCGACAGCCTCCAGGGCCTGTCGCCCCTCTTCAGCCGCCTGCACCTGCTCAAGGAGGAGGGTGGCAAGACCCTCTTTGCTGCCGACCAGGCCCCGCTCTCCGAAGTCTTCATCCGCATCAAGAGCCGCACGGACTACGGCGACTCCGCCACGGGACGCTACCTGGAGGAGGTCTTCCACAAGGAGCCCTTCGGCTGGGACTTCGACATGGTGAAGCTCCTGGTGCTCTGCCTGCTTCGGGCCGGGAAGATCGAGGCCACTGGCGGGGGAAGCACCTTCGAAGACGCCCGCAGCACGGCGGCCAAGAACACCTTCTCCAACAACACCGCTTTCCGGCAGGCGTCCTTCCGTCCGAAGGAGGGGCTGGACTACAAGCTTTTGGTTCAGACAGCCGACGCCTTCCGCCAGACCTTCGGCAAGGAGGTCAAGGAACTCGAACAGGGCAAGATGGCCCTGGAGATCCGCACCGAACTGGAGCAGCGCGAGTCCGAGCTTCAGAGAGTGCACACGCTTCTGGTTCGCCACAGCCTGCCCGGGGAAGCCAAGCTCCAGGAGGCCCTCGAACTCGTCCGGGACATCCGCAGTGGCCAGGAGGCACACACCATCCAAGCCTTCCGCTCCGAGTTCCGGAAGCTGAAAGATGCCTTCGAGCGGGCGGGGCACTTGGCCCAGAACCTGTTGGAGCCCCAGCTGTTCGTCCTCCAGAAGGCCCAGACGACGGCGAAGGAGGCTTGGGGCGTCCTTCAGCAGGAACCGGACCTGGACTCCGAACTCCAGGAGTGCGGCAAGGCCCTGGAAGACAAGCTGGGACGTGACTCCTTCTTCCGGGACTTACCCGAGATCGAACGGCTGGCGGGGAAACTCCAGACCGCTTTCGAGACCATCCAGCAGCAGGTGGTGGAGGAGCGGACCTCCGCTTACACCGAAGCCCTTCAGCAACTTCAGGCCATGCCCGGATGGAGCGACCTGGAAGAGGAGCAGCGCAACACCATTGCCGCTCCCCTCAACCGGTTGGCCACGTCCTTCACGAGCAACATCTCCATCTCCCAGATCCGGGCGGAGCGGGATGCCAGCGAGACCAAGACCAGGGAAGCCCAGGCCAAGGTGCTTCAGCTCCTGGAAGGTGAACGCGTCGTCAGCCTGCGGGTGAACCAATTCTTCCAGGGCGGCATCGAGACCGAGGAGCAATTGGAAGCTGCGATCGAAGAACTCCGCCAAGCCTGTGCCCGCCACATCGCGTCAGGCAAACGCATTCTCCTCCAGTAGCCCCATGGACACCCAGCTCATCAACCTCATCGCCAACACGACCCAGCAGGCCAGACGCCTGCTGGAGAGGGAGTTTTCGGAGCAGTTCGAGGGGCTCTATGACCTCCGGCCTGATGGAGTGCTTCCGGCACAGCCGGGTTCCCACCTGGATGCCCGTGGCCACCTCCTCCGCCAAAAGCTCTACGCCTTGGTTCAGCACAAGATGGCCCAGGGTCTCCCCCAGGACCAGGCGGTAGCCAACGCTCTGCGGGAAGCGGCCTTCACCAGCCTGAACCGCTTCGCCGCCCTCAAGATGCTGGAGGCCCGGGGACTGATGCAGGAATGCGTCTCCAAGGGGGACCAGTCGGCAGGGTTCCGGGAGTTCTGTGGCCTCGCCCCCAGCCTGCCACTCCTCCCCGACGCCTACGCCACCTACCTGGCCTGCGTCTTCGATGAGCTGGCCGTGGAAGTGAAGGTGCTCTTCGACCGGCAGGACCCCTCGGGACTGATCTGGCCTCGCCGCCCGGCCCTGGTCGAATTGGTAAACATCCTGAACGCCCCGGAACTGGCCCAAGCCTGGGGTGAGGACGAGACCATCGGCTGGATCTACCAGTATTTCAACAGCCAGGACGAACGCCGCCAGATGAGGGCCGAGAGCGCCGCCCCCCGGAACAGCCGGGAGATGGCCGTCCGGAACCAGTTCTTCACACCCCGCTATGTGGTGAAGTTCCTGGTGGACTACACCCTGGGAGAACTGGCCAGCCTTGAGCCCAAGGATCCACGGGACCTCAAGGTGCTGGACCCCGCCTGCGGATCGGGCCATTTCCTCCTCTACGCCTTCGAAGTATTGGAAGGGATCTATCGCACGGCCTGGGAGCAGATGACCACTCCGGCTTCTGGCCTGACGGGCAAGACCCTGAGGGCGGACTACCCGGAGTGGGAGACCCTCCAGCGGGAGATCCCCGGCCTGATCCTGGCTTGCAATGTTCACGGCGTGGACATTGATCCCCGGTGTGCCCAGATTGCCGCCCTCTCCCTCTGGATGCGGGCGCAGAAGGCATATCAAGCCATGGGCCTGTCGGCCTCCGACCGCCCCTTCATCCGCCGGGTGCATGTGGCCGTGGCCGAGCCCATGCCTGGCGAGCGGGACTACCTTCGGGCCTTCCTCGACGAGCATTTCTCCATGGATGCCGAAGCCCGCGTTCTGGCCGAACTCATTCAGGTGGCCTTCAACGCCATGAACCTGGCCGGAGAACTAGGAAGCCTGCTGAAGGTGGAAGAGACGATCCGGGCCGCCATCCATCAAGCCCGGTTGGCGGCGTCAGGGGATGTGCAGCCGATGTCCCATCTCTCGCTGTTCGCACCCACCCAGCAGGGTGTCCAGCTCACCCTCGACCTCAAGCAGCTCACGGACGAGTCTTTCTGGGAGCAGGCGGAGGGTCGCATCTACACCGAACTCCGAGCTTTCGCGGAACAGGCTGCCCAGGACCAGGGCTACCAGCGCCAGCTCTTCGCAGATGACGCGGAACAGGGCTTCGCCCTCATCGACATCCTCCGGCAGACCTATGATGTGGTCCTGATGAACCCGCCCTTCGGCGAGTGCACCACCGGGGCCAAGGCGGAGTTCCAGCGGCTCTACCCCCGCACCAAGAACGACCTCTACGCAGCCTTCGTAGAACGGGGCATCCAACTGCTACGCAAGGGGGGACGCCTGGGGGCCATCACGAGTCGGACTGGGTTCTTCCTCACCAGCTACAAGCGGTGGCGGGAGGAGATCCTACTGGGTGAAGCCCGCCCCTTGATCGTGGCTGACCTCGGCCAGGGCGTCTTGGACGCCATGGTGGAGACAGCGGCCTACACGCTGGAGAAGGTGCAATGACAGCCAGCCTGGATTGCCTGCAAAACCGTAGAGATCGAGGTTTGATATGAGCGAAGTGCTGCCCAATCCATATTTCATCAGGACCAATCAGGAAGTCTTTTCATCTGATGTAGCCCCCACAGAGGCTGAGGCCAAGGCATTCGGGGGGAAAGTTGAGCCTTGGCTGACCGCCTTGATGCAGGCTGAACATCTCAATGTTCTGCTGGGAAGCGGGTTTTCGATCTCTCTGGCCAATGTCGCCAAGTCCACAGCCAAGGGGATGGATTTGCAGACCTTGACGGGAGATTATGCCGCCGAGCTTGAGGCAGCCTGCATGAAGCTGGCGTCAGCAGCGGGGCGTGGTGAGCCCAACTTCGAGGATCAGATTCGGGCAATGCAGAATTTGATCGCTGGACTAGAAGTTCTAGCTGCTGGGAAAGGCCCTGATACCAAAGAATCCAAGGCGTTAGCCAAACTTCGGGCCATCCATGCCGACCTTCTTACGGCGTTCACAGAAGACGTTCTTAAGGGGGAGAGCGGAATCAGAGACGCATTCGAGAGGGATGACGAGGGAGCCAGCATTGCCCGACGCTTGGCAGCTGCATTCGTCCTCGCTTTTGCAAGCCGGACTCCTACCCGCGACAGACTCCATATTTTCACGACCAACTACGACCGGCTGATTGAATACTTGGCCGACCTCCTTGGTCTGCGGGTCGTGGATCGCTTCGTGGGGATGCTCGAACCCATCTTCAGGTCATCCCGACTCGGCATCGACATCCACTACGACCCTCCCGGTATCCGGGGTGAGCCCCGTTACTTGGAAGGCGTCATGCGTCTGACCAAGCTCCACGGGTCGCTTGATTGGAGATTTGGTTCCACAGGCACGGGCCGACCTGAGGTCTATCGTGTTCCTCAGCCCTTCGGTGGAGCCCCCATTGCGGGAACTCAAGGCGAACAGATCCTGATCTACCCGAATTCCGCCAAGGACTGGGAGACCTCCGACTACCCCTACGCAGACCTTTTCAGGGATTTCGCTGCTGCCGTTTGCCGCCCGAATGCCGTGCTTTTCACCTTCGGATACGGATTCGGCGACGATCACATCAACCGGCATATCCGGGACATGCTCACCCTCTCCAGCACCCATCTCGTGATCATCGCCCGCAGCGATTCTGGTGGCCGGATCTCCAAGTTCCTGGCGGAGACCTGCCGAGAGGAGCAGACCACCATTCTTCTCGGCAAGGAGATCGTGGAGCTTCCTAACCTTGTCCGCTACTACATGCCGAAGCCAGCCATTGACCGCCATACGATGAGAATGGCTGACCTTCTAAACCGGCGCTCTCCCATGGCTCGTCCTGAAACCGGCAAGGGCGGTGCCGACGCCCCAGCCGAGGCAGGCGCATGAGCAGCGTGATGGAGGTATGGGCCGCCCGGACCATAGGCATCGTGGAAGGTGTGAGGGCGGAGGAGATCGGGGTCAGTATCCTGCCGGATGCTCCTGGTGCAACGGCCCTGAATGTCGGGATTCCCATGGGGTTTCCCCGGTTGAACTCCTATGTCCTGATTCCCAACGAGGCTGGCGCAACCATCGGTTGGGTCGCCGAAGTGCGTGTAGAGCGGTCCAACTACCCCAAGCGCAAGGGCACAGCAGCGGACTTCGGGCTCGTGGACTTGCCCTTCCCAATGCGGCAGATGGCAGTTATTCCCATCGGGACACTCTCTGCCGAGATCCTGGATGACGGTCTGTTGCCGACCTTCCGCCTACGGAGAGGGGTTGAGGTCTTCCCCTCCGTCGGTGAGACAGTCCTCTTGCCCGGACCCGAGCAGCTGAAGGCCATCGTCCAAGGAGAATCCAACTCCGACAGGAGCCTATCCATAGGGACCTGCCCAACCGGGGGAGGTGCCGACGTTTTTGTCGATCCGGACAAGCTCTTTGGACGCCATCTTGCCGTCCTAGGCAACACTGGTTCAGGGAAGTCCTGCACGGTCTCCGGCCTGATCCATTGGGCATTGAACCACTCAGCCCAGGCCACTCCCAAGCGGGATGGGAAAGCTCAGTCGCCCAATGCCCGGTTCGTCATCCTCGACCCCAATGGCGAGTATTCCAAGGCATTCCGGGGGATGGGTGCAAGGCTCTACCAGGTCTTGACGGCCGAGGAGGCTCAGAAGCACCACGATGAGGCTACGGATCCTGAAGTCCACCCGTTCCTGCTCCCGGCCTGGATGTGGAATGGGGAGGAATGGGCCGCCTTTACGGGTGCGGCACCGGCAGTTCAGCGTCCTCTGCTGTTTGAAGCCCTAAGACGTCTGCGTGACGGCTTGGACATCCCGAAGTCCGCTGAGGCATCCGTAAAGCAGTTTCTGCGGGTCTTCACCGTCGCACTTGAGGCGGGGTTCGGTGCCGGGGACCATGTCATTAAGGGTATGAAACACGAAGGTTTCGTTGACCTCCTCAGTCAATTCGGAGCGGAGGCTGTTCAGCTGTCGAGTAAGCGCGAGATCCAAGACGTGGTCGACCACGCGAGGCTGAAATCTCTTGGGGAAGCGGCCTTGGCCTTTGAACTCTCATGTCGCGAGAACGCCAGGGGGACTGGACACTGGCACGGGATTCTTCCTCACGGTGAACTGAGCGAATTCATGGGACAAGTTCGTCAGCTGGCCGATGAACTTGGTATCGCCGACGACTTCCACGGAAGCGAGGACGCCCCCCGTCCGTTCCCACTGGATCGACTGGCGGACATGGTCGCGGCCCTCGCCTCAACCCAACAGCAGCGTGACCTCAGCCAATTCGCCGACACCCTGCGCTTGCGGATCCAGGGACTACTTCACCGGGAGCATCTGGCGGCCATCGCCAACCCTGAAATCACCACGGAGTTGTCCCAGTGGCTAGAGGAGATGCTGGGTTGTGGCCAGCCAGAGCGGCCCACGGTGAGCATCATCGACCTGTCCTTAGTGCCAACCGATGTGCTTCACATCGTCGTAGGAACCTTCTTACGGCTCACCTTCGAGGCTTTGCAGCGCCATCGCCGAATCACGGGGGAGGAGCTTCCCACGGTTCTCGTGTTGGAAGAGGCCCACCACTTCGCTCACAGGCACCTAGGACAGGACGGCGCGAGCCCTGCGGCTCAACTCTGCAACCGCGTCATTGATCGGATTGCCCGGGAGGGGCGGAAGTTTGGCCTGGGGATGGTCGTATCCTCTCAGCGGCCCTCGGAACTCTCCCCAACCCTTCTGTCCCAGTGCAACACCTTCCTCCTCCATCGCATCGTGAATGACGAGGATCAGACCTTCGTCCGGCGGTTGATCCCAGACGGGATGCGCGAACTCCTTCGCGAGTTGCCGAGCCTTCCCTCCAGGCGGGCCATTCTCCTGGGTTGGGCGGCAGCTGCGCCCGTCATGGTGGACATCCATGAACTGAAGGAGCATGAGTTACCCCACTCTCCCGATCCCCAATACTGGAATACATGGACCAGGAATCGTTTCACGGATGTGGTTTGGCAAGAGGTCGCCCAAGCTTGGCAAGGGGATACCAGTAGTCAAGGAGAGCCCGAGTTCGAGGACCCGTTCTGATGACAACCTTTCTTCGGCTGAACAACGAACCGCCAAACATGAAAGCCACGGCCCTTGCAGCGGCCTTGGCGGATGATCTGCACCCCTTGCGATTCACTGCGGACGACAAGTCCTTTGAATTGGTCCCGGGCGCTCCAATTGCTTACTGGGTAAGCAGTGATGTCAGGTCCCTATTTGGGCTGTTACCTGCTTTTGACAGCGGTGGAAGGGTTGCGCGAGTAACAAATCCAGCTGGAGATGATCGTCGCTATTTCCGGACATGGTGGGAGATCATTTGGACCAACCCACGCGGGGCAGATAGGGATTGGAAACCTCTTGCGAAAGGTGGTTCTTACAGTCCTTATTACTTCGACATTCATTTGCTGGTGATATGGAATACAGCACGGCAGACCTATCACGGATTCCTTGGCACAGAGCATCGCCCATTAGAAAAGCCTGCAAACCTTGAGAACTTCTTCCGGCCAGGACTGACTTGGCCCCGTCGCACACAGAAAGGGCTTGGTCTACGGGTGCTGCCTGCGGGCTGCATCTTCGCTGATAAGGGGCCTGGCGCATTTGTGGATTCTGATGATCCAGAGAGCTTGTTAGCCCTCCTGGCTATCACCAACAGCGCCGCCTTCCGTGGCTTGGTTGGCCTACAGATGGCCTTCGGTTCCTACGAGGTGGGCGTCATTCAGCGGACGCCTGTTCCTCCCTTGCAACCCGAGGATGAGAAGGTTCTTTCCGAGTCCGCCCATCGAATCTGGTCTCTGAAGCACTCCATGGACCAGACCGAGGAGACCAGTCACGCCTACTTGGCCCCGGCATTGGTTTTGACAACTGGGACCACCCTGGCAGAGAGGGCTACAACCTGGAGCCAGTCGCTCCAAGACTACGAGATTGAAATTCAGCGCCAACAGAACAAGATCGACAACCTCTGCTGGGGGCTCTACGGCATTGCCGAGGCCGACCGTCGCGCCTTGAGTGAGCCAGGAGCCGCTACCACCGAGGATGGGGAAACCGACGAGACGGAAGGCGAGGAAGACTCGTCGCCAACTGCCTCCCCAGGCGACCTGGCCGCCGACCTCGCCTCCTGGCTCTTCGGGGCTGCCCTCGGTCGTTGGGATTGGGGTCTGGCAACCGGTGACACCCTCATCCCACCAAAGCCAGGCCCCTTCGAACCTCTGCCCAAGGTGAGCAGAGGCATGAAGAAGGGCAGCGATGGGCTGCACCCTGCCCATTCAGTGGATGGCCGCCTCTGGCCGCCCCATGACCTCCTGGTGGATGACGATGGTGCCAGCCTGGATCTGGTTCACCGAGCCCTGGAGATCCTGGAAAGGGTGGTCGGGAAGGAGCGCATCGAGGCGAGTGCCCAGGATCTGGAGCAGATGCTTGGCAGTGACCTCCGCACCTGGTTCCGATCCTCCTTCTTCGAGCGCCACCTCAAGCGGTATTCCAAAAGCCGTCGAAAGGCCCCCATCTACTGGCAGCTGGGGACACCTTCCGCCAGCTACTCCGTATGGCTCTACTACCCCCGGCTCACCCGCGACAGCCTCTACCGGGTGCTCAACGAGGTGGTGAAGCCCAAGGTGAGTTTCGAGGAACAGCGCCTGACGGAGATGCGTGGCGAAGGTTCGACCCGCCGTCAAATCGAGGTCCAGGAGGGCTTCGTGGAGGAGCTTCGGACCTTCCGGGAGGAGGTCACCCGCGTGGCCCCCCTCTGGAACCCGGACCTGGATGACGGCGTCCTGCTGAACTTCGCCCCCCTATGGCGGCTCACCCCCCACCCCGGTTGGCGCAGGGACACCAAGGCTGCCTGGGATGCCCTGGCCAAGGGGGACTACGACTGGGCGAGGCTGGCCATGAAGCTGTGGCCCGAACGGGTGATTCCCAAGTGCGCCCGGGAGCGGCATCTTGCGCTGGCCCATGATCTGGAAGCCTCCCTTCAAACAACCTCCGTGGAGGAACTGGTGCGGGTCGGAACATCTCCCGCCGTGAAGGACGCCCTCCAAAGCCTGCTCACGGCCCCAGCCCTTGGGGGCAGCGCCCGCGCCCCCCGTGCCGCCACCCCCCGGCGAGCAGCTCCATCTGAGGAACCGGCCCCGACTCCAACCCCTCGAAGCCGGGGGGCCATCTCTGAAGAGACCCTGGCCGCCATAAAGGAAGCCCTGGTCAGCTACCCCCAGGGCGCTGCCAAGGCCGATGTCCTTGAAGCCACCAACCTCACCGACGCCGCCTGGAACACCGCCATCCAGATCTTGCTGGACCGTGGCGAAGTTGAACGCCGGGGTGAGAAGCGGGGCGCGAGATACTTCCTGAAAATGCTTGAGAGATAACCATGCACCCACTCCACGAGCACCTGGCTGCGAGCCTTCATCCTCACCTGAAGAACCAGAGGATCGTGGTTTGGTATGACCTGAAGGGTGAGTTCGAGCCCTTCGTGAGAGAGCTGTTGGGAGGCAAGGAGGTCGCACCGGAGACCCTAGTGCCCTTCGTAGTTCAGGGCCTATCCGCCCACCTGGTGACCTTCGGTGGGTCGTTCTTCGGGGTCAAGGTGGCAGTGGAGCCCTTGTTCGCCGAGGAGGTCCCCAGCCCCGTCCTGATCTACCTGGCGGGCGTGGACCGTGACCCCCAGCACTCTGTTCTGATGGAACTAGAACTGGCGGGTCGGAAGTGGGAGCCCCAGTTCAAGCGGGAATCCCGGCGTTGTCTTCAGCGGGCAGGCTTCACGGATGGGGACATCGACACGGTGCTGAAGGCCGACACCCTTGGCTATGGCGACATCGTGCGGATGCTGGCCAGTGGGAACAGCCCGGATGGCCCCGCTCTGCTGAAGACCATCTTCTCCGTCACCGATTCTGAGGCCCTGATCACCGAGTGGGTGGGAGACGAGGCAGGGGCCTATGACGGCCCCATCACCGAGAAGGCCGCGACCCCGGAGTTGGCTAAGCTGGTGCGTTCCCGCGTGGGCTACACCTTCGCGGACCCCGACCTGAATAAGGCCCGCACGGGCCTCCAACGCTTCCTCCTGGTGAACGAGTTCCGGTCAGACCTCCAGGGGACGGTGCCTGCGGACCTGGCTGCGATTTCCGGCCCGGAAACCCGTGAGCAGATGGACCGCATCAAGGCCGTGGCAGAGCGACTTCGGCATGAGAAGCCGGACGCCTACACCAGGATGGCCGACCGCATCGAGCAGGAAGTGAACCTCAAGGATCTGGGCCTGGTGGCCGGGAACCTGGGGAGCCTGGACACCTTCAGATTCGAGGAGAAGGCTCTGTTCCAGTGGTGTTCAGAGCTGCTTGTGAAAGAGTCGTATACCGAGGTCATGGCGCTCGTGTCCCAGCGCCGCACCAGCTTCTGGTTGCTCCCGGACCGCAAGAACCAGTGGGAAGCCTGCAAGCGGATGGCTGAACTGGGCAAGGCCCTGGAGGAAACCAAGGGCCAACTGGGACAACTCCGGGACGACCCTGCGACCTGGCTGGAGTGGTATGCCGACGGGAAGGGTTCGACTCAGGGATTCGTGGTGGACCAGCTCTATCGGTCCCTGGAAACCTGGGTGTCGGGGTTGGACGATGAACCTGAAGCCCATCAAGCCTACGGCCTGATCCGCCGGAGCTATGAGACCTACTGCCATCGTTCCGCCCAGGGATTCACCAAGGCCCTCGTCAAGCACGGGTGGCAGGTGCCCGGCTGGATGTCCCAGACACGGGTCTTCGAGGACGAAGTCCGCCCGAAACCCGCCAAGAAGGCGTTCCTGCTGGTGGACGCCCTCCGCTATGAGATGGGGGCCTCCCTGGCGGCCCGCCTTTCAGAAGTCGTCGAGGATCTGCGCCTGCGACCGGTGTTGGCGGCGTTGCCTTCCATCACTCCCGTGGGAATGGCGGCCCTCATGCCGGGGGCTGCCACCGCCTTCGAGGTCGTGACCCAGGGGGGTCAGCTGGGGGCCAAGGTGGACGGAATCTTCCTCGGGGATCTCACAGCCCGGAAACGGCACCTCAAGGAGCGGGCACCCTCCAGTGAAGACATGGATCTGAATGAAGTCCTGGTCACGCCTGCCAGCCGCCTGGCTGCGAAACTCGCCGGGGCAGACTTGGTGATCGTGCGTTCCCAGGAGATCGACCACAGTGGAGAAGGTGGGTTCAGCCTGGTGGCCAGGCGGACGATGGAAGAACTCCTCACCACCGGCCTGGTGAAGGCCATCCGGAAGCTGGCTGCGGCTGGGGTGGAGCACTTCATCCTCTGTGCGGACCATGGCCACCAGTTCACCCAGCCCAAGGAAGACGACATGAAGCTGGGAGCACCCAGCGGTCAGACCGTCGAGGGCCACCGCCGCTGCTGGATAGGCCGTGGACTCCAAGTAATCGAAGGCAGTGTCAAGGCCAGCTCCCAGGATCTCGGCTACGGCTCGGACCTGGAGTTCTTGTTCCCTATGGGGGCAGGCGTCTTCAAGGCCGGTGGGGATCTGAGCTTCCACCATGGCGGCCCCAGCTTGCAGGAGCTGGTTGTCCCCCTGCTCACCTTCCGGATGAAGGGTGTGGATGCTTCCAAGCCCGAGAAGGTGAAGCTCACCCTGACCGGGGTCCCAGACAAGATCACCAACCGGATCTTCACCATTGGCCTCGACTTCCCCAAGACCCTGTTCGGGGAAGCCCTTCGGGTTCGTCCCGTGCTGGTGGCCAAGGGCCAGGTCGTGGGGGAGGCAGGCATGGTGGACAAGGCCACCCTAGACCGTTCGACCGGCTGTGTAACCCTGGAGCCCGGCATGAATCCCACCGTAGCCCTGCTCCTCGCTGACGCAACCGTGGCCTCCGTCCAGATCCATGTGCTGGACCCCAAGACCGACACCGTGCTGGTCAAATCCGGTGACATCCTTCTTCAGCTGGGAATCTGACCATGAATACGACGCCCACCCGCGATCCGCTTGATGACAAGGCCAACCAGCACTTCGGTGGGAAGGTGGTCCGCAAGGATCTCGTCCGCAAGGTGAAGGTGGGGGCCAATGTCCCCGTCTTCGTCCTGGAATACCTGCTGGGGAAATACTGTGCCTCAGCGGATGAGATGGCGATCCAGATGGGGCTCCAGGTGGTCAATGACACCCTGGCCAACAACTACATCCGCCCCGACGAAAGCACCAAGGCCCAGAGCCGGGTGAAGGAAGCGGGCCGTTACACCTTCATCGACAAGGTAAAAGTGAGGCTGGTGGATTCGGACTACTGGGCAGAGGCCAACAACTTCGGCCACAAGCACATTCACATCCCTACGCACTATGTCCGGGACTTCGAACGGCTGCTGACCGGCGGCATCTGGGCTCAGCTCGACCTCCGCTTCGAATACGACGAGGAGTCCAAGGGCAAGTTCCCCTTCTGGGTAGACAAGCTCACGCCCATCCAGATCGCCTCCTTCGACCTGGACGAATACCGACGCCTACGGGCTGAGTTCACCTCCGACGAATGGCTCGACCTGGTGGTCCGCAGCCTTGGCTACGAGCCCATGGCCATGTCCCGTCGCTTGAAGTTGCTCTTCCTGCTCCGCCTCATTCCCCTCACCGAGCGGAACTACAACATGGTGGAGCTTGGCCCCAGGGGCACCGGCAAGAGCTATGTCATCCAGGAAGTCTCCCCCTACGCGGCCCTGCTGACTGGCCCCACGACGGTGGCCAACCTCTTCGGGCACATGGGCGGCAAGCAGAAGGGCATGGTTCAAATCTGGGACGTTGTGGGCTTCGATGAAGTAGCCGACCTCCAGAAGATGCCCAAGGAAGTCATCACCACGATGAAGACCTTCTGCGAATCGGGCACCTACCAGCGGGGACAGGAAGCCGCCTCCGGTGATGCCTCCATCGCCATGTTCGGCAACACCAACCAGCCCATCGAAGTGATGATCCAGAGCGGCCACCTCTTGGAGCCCATGCCCGATGTCATCCGAGACGACATGGCCTTCATCGACCGCCTGCACTTCTACCTCCCTGGCTGGGAGATCCCGAAGATGCGCAACGACCTGTTCACGGACCACTACGGCTTCGTGGTGGACTACCTGGCCGAGGCCCTGAGGGAGATGCGGAAGCACAACTTCACCGAGGCCATCGACCACCACTTTGCCCTGGGTGCCCACCTCAACGCCCGTGACCGGAAGGCCGTCCGCAAGACCGTTTCCGGCCTGCTGAAGATCCTGCACCCCAGTGGTCAGTGCACCAAGGACGAGCTGGCCGAGTTGCTGGAACTGGCCCTGGAAGGGCGACGGCGCGTGAAGGAGCAGCTCAAGAAGATGGGCAGCTTCGAGTATTACCACACCAGTTTCAGCTACACGGTGCAGGAGACCGGAGAGGAGAGGTTCGTCGGCGTCCCCGAGCAGGGTGGTCGCGACCTGATCTCCCAGGACCCCCTGGCCCCTGGCACGGTCTACTCGGCCAGCGTGGGTTCAGACGGCACCGTGGGGCTCTACCGAATTGAGGTGAGCACCTCCGCAGGCACCGGCAAGTTGAAGCTGGCGGGAGGCGTCTCGGGGCTCACGAAGGAGTCCACCCAGAGGGCCTTCAGCTACCTGCTCAGCCACAAGGGGGACTTGGGTGCCGCCCGTGATGTGGACACCAGCGACTTCCATGTCGAAGTGATCGACCTCCTGAACAACCGCATGGAGGCGGAACTGGGCGTGGCCTTCTTCGTGGCCTGTCTGTCGGCGATCCGGAAAACCCCCATGACCCCGGCCATGCTGGTGCTTGGAGACATGAGCATCCAGGGGAACATCAAGCCCCTACGCTCCCTGGTCGAGCCGCTCCAGGTCGGCATGGACAACGGAGCCCGCCGTGCACTGATCCCCCTGGAGAACAAGCGGAGCTTCCTGGAGGTCACCGGGGATGTGATGGAGAAGGTGGACCCAGCCTTCTACAGCGACCCCAAGACCGGGGCGTGGAAGGCGTTGGGGCTGTGACAATACCGAACTCGGTCAAGGTCATTCATGTCCGGTTGCCTGGCGAGGCAAGGGAGGACCTGGCAGATGCGGACCCTCGGAAAGGCATCACTCACAACTTCAATCGGTCGGCGCTTCCGCCAGGGCACAAGCACCTGGCACTGATCACCTGTGATGGCATCGACTATTGTGCCGTGGCTGTCATTGACAAGGAGGGGGTCACATCCAAATACCAGTCTCGGGTTCGATGTAGCTTCATTCAAGAAATCTCCCCGATCCCCTTTCAACCCATCCAGGACTTGATCCCAGTTCGCCTGAAACCTCGGGTTGTTAATGATATGGGACAGGTCATTGCTGAACTAACCAGACCTGGTGGTCGAGCACTGCTTAAGGCCGCGATATCGCTGAGCCACCCATTGGCTGATGCGATTGGAGGAGTTCTTCAGCACATTGCCGGTAGTCCATCCTTCAAGATCCCAGAGAAGTCACCTTGGGTGCTCGTGAAGCAGGAGCTGGATGCCGTTGATACCGCTCTTGCTCTGGTAGACATGCCGCCCGCAGGATTGGACTCTACGCTGCTGGACCCCGACCATCCAGCACCGGTTCTTTCCCTGATGTCACCACATGCCCTTGAGGATGGCCAAATCGACATGGATGCCAGGGCCTTTGGTGGGTTGACACCATTCCGCGAGGACGTCAGAGGAGCCAAGGAGTTCCGGGACCCGGTGGCCAACAGCCGCGTGACTGTCATCAATGTGAACAGGCGCGACCTAGAACATACGCTGGGCGTGGACCTGATCATCTACTACTCGCGGTTCCGCTCCTATCTGCTCATCCAATACAAACGCCTCACCTCAAAAAGCAAAGGCCGGACATCAACACCTAGCTCACGAACAGCTGAACCCGCTCGGTTCTACCCGAGCCAAGACCGCAACTTCGGCATCGCGGTTAAAAAAATGGCCCAGGCCAGGAACGCACTCGGCGTCCAGGTGTCTCAGGTGGCCACAGATTTTCGGCTGTGTGACGATCCCTTTTACTTCAAGTTCTGCCCAGCCGACGCCATAGATCCGGATTCGAGGGGGATGGTGAAGGGGCTCTACATCCTCGCCGTGGATGTGGAGACGTTTCTTGCTTCTGAAGAGAGCAAGGGCAGCGGTGGTGGTCACTCGCTAGGGTTTGACAACCTGGGGCGACGATTTCCAAACAGCCTCTTCGTTGACCTCGCAAGAACCGGGTGGATCGGCAGTCGTCAGGTGGGCTCTAAAGGGATCGAGCACTACATCAAATCGTCCTTGGACTCAGGGCATTCAGTTGTTCTTGCTCATGTGGAGGTCCGCCCCAGTGGAGAGATGGGCCGCGATGCCGATGAGGACCTGCGACAAGAACCCGGTGAACCGATGGATCCCTTTTTATTTTGATGGTTAGCATCCCCGGCCTGGCGTCGTGCCGTCGCTGGCCCAGCCAGATCGCGCTGCAACGCTGAGCCAACAGCTTTCTGGGGCGACCTCTGCTCGACCCGGATTAACCCCTCCCGTTGGGGTATACCCGAAGGGTGCACCTTCATTGGGTCAGATCCACCGAAAGGCAATGGCCTCCCGGTTCAAGAACGCCTCGGCTCGCTCTTGAATGAAGAGCATGTGTTCCTTCCCCAGATCAAAGGGCACCCTATGCTCTCGGGTGCTCAACTTCGACTTGGCGGCAGCCCGCAGAATCATCAACTCGAAGACATCACTGAATTCATCCTTCGTTGCAACCGGGAGCAGGAGATACCGGAACGGGTCATGTTGAACTCCATATTGATGCACTGCAGCCCTCTGAGCATCACGGATATATCCGAGCAGGAAGACTTCACCGGTCCTCCTGTCAAGGAAGGCGGGGACATCCTTGTTGTCATACTCACGCTCCACCACATCGAAATACGCCTCCATTGAGATGGGGATTTGCCCATTCTGCTGGTCCTCAGGGGGCGGAAGTAGACCCAGGTCTTCATAGGGGAAAGGGGAGGCAGGGGGACGGCGCAGGATGCGCTGCACCTGGGCGAGGGCCAGGGGCAGCCCCTTGCGGTTTCGGATGCCCCGTAGGCCAAGTTCACGAAGGATTTGCCTGAAGCTCCGGCCCCTCGCACGGAGGTTGTGAACCAGGTGAAGGGTGACCTGTTCGTCTGCGATGGGAACCAGGAAGTCGCCCTCGACCCGCCACCCTAAGGGGGCTTCACCTCCGGTGAACCGTCCCTGCCGCTTGAGGTGTTGCATGGCGGCCCGCGTTCTCTCACCGATGGTCCGGCGTTCGAATTCACCGAAGGTGGCCAACATTTGGAAGTGCATGGCCCCGTGAGCTGAGGTTGTGTCTACATGCTGCTCAGTAACACTCGCCAGCTCCACCCCACGGCGTTTCAATTCCGCCTCAATGTTCAGGAGGTCGATGGTCGACCGGGCCAAGCGACTCCATGAGAAGGTCACGAGCACCTGGCCCCGCTTCAACATGGATAGGGCTTGTTGAATGCCAGGGCGATTCTTGATGTTCTTGCCGCTGATGCCCGCGTCCTCGATGATGTCCACGAGATCGAATCCTCGGGTAACGCAGAAATCCGCGATGCGGTCCCGCTGAGCCTCCATGCTCACGCCCTCATCGACCTGACCGGTCGTTGACACCCGGACATAGCCGTAGGCGCTCTTTTTCTTCGTCTTCGTGTGCATTGGTCCCCTCCTGTATACAGCGGGGGGTTGTATACCGACCGTTCCCGCTGTTGTCATCTACCCCTACATACAGGCGAGTTCCGGTAGGACTTAGGGGAATTTGACGAGGTCGCAGGATTGCGCGATCGTGCCTCCTTTCCCCAGGAGGATGGCCATGAGCCCACGTCGATCTGAACGCACTACCCCTTCACCCAGTGCCGAGGCTCAGGAATCCGCTCGACGGAAAATGGATGACGCCCGCAAGGTCGTGGAATCGAAGTTGGCGTGGCTGGAAAGGGCGGACAACCTGGCCCACCTTTCCGAGGATGTGAAGGGTCTGCGCCGCCAACTCGAACGCTTGGAGACCATGGTCATGGGGCTGTATGCCACCCTTGAGCCCCGCACTGAATCGAAGCCTCACCAGGATGGGGAACTCGACCGATACGTCATCCGTGCCAAGGAAGCCGCCAAGTTCATCGGCGTAGCCGAAGCGACCTTGGCCCAGTGGCGGATGACCGGGGAAGGCCCCCAGTTCGTCAAAAATGGACCACGGCAGGTTCTCTACCGGATCGGCGACATCAAGGCTTGGATCGACAAGAACGTTGTAGCCAGCACTTCTGCCTACGATGCCAGGGAGCGCCAGCGTCGGTAGTAATCCCCAATATCGGAAGCTTCATTGCCTCCCTACATACATCCCTGATCGAATAGGTCGTAGGGCAACTTCCTGGGTGCTGGCAATTCGGCGCAACCTTAAAGACTAGAGCCCACCTCTTCTCTGATGGACACCGTGCAGCAGGACCAGGGAGAGGAGTAGCCCTACACGCCCATGACGGCCTGTTGGTGCTCCACCCGAAGGCGAAGCAGTCGGAAGCAGATCGCCGAGATCAAGCCGAAGAAGACCGGAGTGAGGGAGGCTG